>CAZDBA010000033.1:0-6087 GCA_964503615.1 uncultured Pirellulaceae bacterium | reverse complement strand
CAATTGCGGCGCCGATTCCGATCCATTTTACAGTGGTGTTGGTTTCCGGTGTAATGCTTTGAGGTTGATTCGCTTTACTGCTGTACTGCGGTAGTGGAGAAACAACTTCGGCAGTAACCATAGGTTCCGTCATTGGCGCAGCCTGCCGCAATTCCAACAGGTAATTTTGAGCTGTCTGAACACGGTTCAATGGCCGATTAGACAGCCCTTTCTCGATTAGCGCATCCAATCTTCGCGGCACATCGCTTCTGCCTTTAGACGGTGGTTGCCAGCGACCCATCGGAACGACATCGGTCAATAGTTCATAGAGCATCACTGACACCGAGTACAAATCAGCGGAGGGGCCAGCCAGATCGGGCGAAGTCAACTGTTCAGGCGCCATGTAGCCTTGAGTTCCCATCGCATGGTTGGCCTGCGAATCGTTCTCGGTGGTGCGAGCGATGCCAAAGTCCAGAATCTTGACGCCGAATTTCCCTTCAGATTCGTTGACGATCATCACGTTTTCTGGCTTGAGGTCACGGTGAATGACCCCTTTTTCATGTGCGGCTTCCAAGCCCTCCAGAATCTGCACGATAGCCTGAGATGCCAAGCGTACGGGAACCGGTGAAGACTTTTGAAAGTCACGGTGCCAATCTCTTAAAGACCGTCCTTCAAGATATTCCATGGTGATAAACGGTTGCCCGTTATCTTGTCCGATGTCGTAAACCGCAACAACATTCTTGTGTCGAATGTCGCGGGCTGTCAAACCTTCTTGTTTGAGTCGAGCGAACTCAGCGTCGTTGGAAGCAAAAGCGGGATTAATCAACTTCAACGCGATCGTACGGTCTGCAACTTTGTCTTTTGCCTTATAGACAACTCCCATTCCTCCGCGACCTATTTGCTCAACGATTTCATAGCGATCGGCAAACATGTCACCTTCGTTGAGAAGTGACTCAGCACCCGACGCACCTGCTGAGCCGCCCAGAATCGTTTCTCTTCCTCCAAATGTCCGCAAAGGTGCTTGAGCTGAATGGGTGTCAACGCTGGGATCGCTGCTTGGATCAGGACTGGTCTCATTTACGACCAACCGTGTTCCGCATTCAGTACAGAACTTGAGGTTGCTGGCCATAGACTCGTTGCAGTTTAGGCAGGTTATCGTGCCTTCGTTTGTTTTGTTTGTATTCATTTCTGATAGCGTCTTCCAACGTTTTGACGTATTAATTTCACAATTTAACTAGAACGTGAAGGCAGTCGTTTTGCGTTTACGGTGACAACCTCTCCATGCTCAATCTCGAATCCAATCTCTATCTCCAGTTTTCCTACGGGAGTCACGAAGGGGCTGATACGGCTACCACTTTTCAACGTCACGATATCGCCTTTCTTCATCCGTTTTCCATCGCACGTCGCACCGCCTTCACTCAAAACTCGCATTCGCAAGCGGTCGTCTTCGATGAACACACCGAAATGTTTTCGAGAAATTGCCATTGCGGCATTCTCATTCACCTGCCCGTCGCGCTGGTAAACCAGTAATCGAACGTCGTTTGAGTTCGGAGCCTCTCCTTCGCGATCTGGTTGCCTGCGGGTACGGTCTCGTCCAAAAACGAGCACACCATTGGGAGAGACGATCGGCCCCGATTCGGGGGTGTTAAGTTGCTGGAAACCGTGCCAGGAAAAATTTGCACTGCATTTCACAGCCGTGCCATCCTGCATACCTCGAATACCTTTTTCGCGTTCGAACATACTTGCATGGACCAGTGTTTGTTCGCGATCGGCATTCGTGCCAGTATTTCCCCCATCCGTGTCCTGCCCGGAAACTCGAAACGGCGCGTAAATGGTTGCTCCCATTTGAGCTACATCGGCTGAGTAATTTATATTCTGCTGTATCGTCAGCTCTTTGTCTTCGCGGACCGTGACGTCCAAAGCGGTGCTGAACGCAAAAGTTGCGCTGCGATAATCAGGACGGGACTGGAGAACGATAGCGACTTGTACTAAATGAGTTCCTACTGAGTCCAAATTGTCGACGATAATGTCGATCGGTTTGCCATTATTCGGCCCCGCCTCCAGTCGTTCCCAAGGCAGCTCCTGTTGTTGCCACTCACCTCTGCCCTCACGGACCCAGACGCTACGAACAAAAACAGGTTGTCCATCTATGGGGGGGCTACCGACCAGGGTAGGTTTGGCGCTGACGGCGTGATTGACCAGAAACAAAGGCAATCGCAATGCCCCTCCCGCCGAGACGCCTGTCATACTTCCCGCCTTGAGAATTAACTGGGGCGCGAAACATGCGTAGCAAATCCCGTCAGCATCAAGTATTCCGCCGCACTTTTCATAAGCGTTGCAGCGAAAGATCCTTGAGCCACAGTCGGTGCAAACAAGACTCGAATAAGAACGATCAGATTTGATGCAGCAGATCTTTGAATTCGATACTGAGTCGGGAAGTTGATTCAATTTTCTACCTGCGTAATCTTAAACGTTTATGTCTAAAAGTCTCTTGTGCACTGCGCGATAAACGATCGGTTCTTTGCATAGGAAGCTAACTACACCAGACGTAGCTTGCTTCCACACTCTCCACAAAATTTGAGGGTTACCCCATTCATAGCTCCGCATTTTGGGCATTGGATCGTCGCACCATGCGCGCCTGAGTTTGGCGCTTGTTGTTTGCCACCGGCACCGTGTGCGACGCCCGAGGCCCCTTCCATTCCCATGCGGAACATTTCCATTGCCTGAGCCGAACTTTGAACGTTAGCCTCTTTGGCTTGTTCGATCATCTCGCGCATCATCGCCTTGACATCAGTTCCTTCAGCAGCCTTGGCTTGTGCTTGTTGCGCCAACACCGACGCCACCTCCGGGGAGACCGATGCATCCAAAGCAAGGATCTGCTCTGCGGTTACATTGCGAGCGGCAGCCAGTTCCGCAATCCGCGATTTCGATTTTGTGGCAATCAGGTCAGCATTTATCTTTGCAGCGGCCGCTTTTTCTTTGATCCCGCGATCACTCTTGCGATCCTCACCGTCATGTTCGATCTCCTGCAAACCTCTGATGTTCTTGTGAGTCAGGTCGTTCCTTTGCTGCTGCAGTTTAATTTCGAGCAACTCGGTTTTTTCATGGATCTCGAGATCTGTTAACGCGCCCAACTTTTTCATGGACTGAAAATGTTCCTGTTCCAGCTTGTCCAGTTCGATCCGAGCTTCCGTCAACGTTTTGTTTACTTTGATTTTGTCGACCTCGTTGTTGAGCCCGGCCAATTCTTCTTCAAAGCGTCCCAGTCGCTCCTTGCGTAAAACTTCAATCGAATGGTCGATCCCCTTTAATTCCTGTTGACGTTCGGCTTCGGCACGGGCGTCGGTCAAGCGAATCTCTTTATTGATCAGAAGTTGCTCGAGCTCTTCCTCAGTTTTCAAGTTCAGTTTTGAAATTTCCTGATCGGCTTCGATCTGAAACCGAGTCGATTCGGTTCCTCGATCGATGTTTCGCTTTAGATAGGTCAGCTCGTTATCCAACTTGGCTTGTTCCCGGTCGAGAACCGCTTTCTCCATCGCGGCTCGTTCGACTTCGTTAACAGCCCACTCCAGCGATACCGCTCTAACAAACAGGCCCAGGTCTCCCGCGACTCGTTCGATTTCCCGCTTAATCTCAGCTTGGATATGGTCCTGCATTCCACGTTCGCCACGAAGTTCGTCCGCGTTTACGCGACGTACTGCGGCTTCGATAACGCGGTCAGTCAGGTGGGGCTTGAACCGATTGAGAACTTCGTCCCGTGTTAAAAAGCCACTGGTGTTAACCAGTCCCATGACGTTTGCGGGCTTGTCTGGATTGACTTGCAACTCCAAAGTCGCCAGTGCCTTGATCTGAACATTGTCTTTGGTAATCGCGGATAGGCTCGTTTGGACCGAGAAAGGCTTGAGGTCCGAAAGCAGAACCGAAATGTGATTGGAACCGACGACCAGAGACTTGAGGCTTTTCAAGATCCCGCCGATTGAGAAGTGCGCTCCTTTGTAGGTGTCGATGATTTCGCCGTTTCGAATCAGCATCGCCATGTGGTCCGGCGGAGACGCCAAACGTTTTTCAAAAAAGCTCCTTAGTTCGCTTTCGCGGACGTATTCTGCAAGAAGTTCAGGGCTGCTTAGTCCGAGTGTTTTAGATGCCATCGGTTCGTTCCTTTGTTTATGTGTATTTGAGTTTATTGTTTGTCGAATAAAAGTTTGTTAATTGGAATTTAGCGTTGCTCCGGAACCAGTCGTTCCGATGCGAGACAGATCAGTTTCTGGAGTTGCTTCGCATTAAAGACTGAGATGCGAGCAAAAACACCATGACTAGAATCGTCACGACGATCGCGATTGGGTGCTTTTGGAAGACGTCAGAGATTCTGCCTTCGACTTCGTAGTCCCCCATCAGTTTTCCTACCGCGCTGGTGGGCATCATCGAACCTAGTAAGACAACGATCAGCGAAACAAGAGATAGAGCGATTGTCGCGTATCCAAGAAATTTACGGAGCACGCCAGCCTGTTTGATCGCTTCCGAAGACTGCTGAGCAGCTGCCATACTCTCGGCTTCTGCCCGCTCTCGTTCGTCGAGACTTCGAGCATATTGATCGCCACGCTTTTTCGCAGCTTTGTCTGCTTTTTTGTCGACTGAAAGAAAATCAGGTTGGGCTTTGCTGCTGGCTCTGGGAGCATCGACGGGCGTCAAATTGGTTTGTTTGCGGCGCCATATGATAAAAATGTTGGTGATCAGCCAAAGTACTGCAACGATCACGGTGATATTCAGCAGTAGGTCTAGATTCTCCCAGTTTTGAGGTAAAAACCTCTCTAATAACTCCTTCATCGTACTTTCTCCGCCTATAGTTTTTTGTGTTGGAAGCTTTGTGTTTCGCAATCAATAAATGGCAAATTCGATATTGTGACAGTCGATACCGAAAAATTCGGTAAGTAGATATCGAACAGACTCCGGAGCGCGCAGTCAAAGCCCACTTCAGAACTTGCCAATTAAATTTTTTCTGCCTGGGCCGCCGTCTCTTGCAAGCCCTTTCCAGTAACCCGACCTTCTAGAACATCAATGCTGAACCATGCTGGGGATGATGATTGATAGAGCCTACCCTTGGTCGGAAAATCGTCTTCGTCTTTGGTGCGATTTTTGCCAGTGGTCGCATCCCGTTCTTCTACAACCCTCGATCCGCTGAACACACTTTTGCTGTCTGCTAAAGAATGTGTGATGCCGAATCTCTAATGTACCAATCGCAGTATAGCAACTGCGAAACCTTTTGCCGATTTGCACTCATTAGGTCGAGAGCGCTGGGGAAAGAAATCACACTTCGACTCAGCTTTTGTCAATCTGTGAACCTGAACGCGTTGTGGCAGTGGCGCGAAGTACTTTAGATACTCAGAACCTGACGAAGTGTTGGTTGTGACAGTTAGCAAATAGAAGCCTAACCACTTCTCAAACAACGAGATCGCCTTATAAATTTTCGATTGTTCGTACCCATTCAGAAGATCCCGAGCGCTTTTCACGGTTCTTACCTGGCAGCCGTTCTAAATCGTTGGACTGGGATTTGGGGAATTCAACAAACACCGCTGCAGAGAGTTTCTCATTTGAAGGTATTTCAAGCCGGTCAAACATTTCCTTAGATCGGAATTGCCCTCCGCTGGACCAGTAGGTTCCATAACCAGCAGCGGTTAGCAGTAAAAGAAAGTTCTGGACCATTGCGGCTGTGGCTGCCAGATGCTCTTCATTGACTTGTTCTCTTTTCTTGTCATCAGAGATTTCGTGAGCGGTTTGTGGGAGCCAAGTCACCAATACCAATGCACCGCAAGCGGACAACATAGCAGGAAGTTTATTGGTTGGTTTCATGTCGGAGAACCAATCTCGCATCTGACCGGCGACGGTACGACAGGTTTCATGCCACAAGATATGAGCTCGCCAAGGTTCGGCAAGTCCATCGCAGTTTCGATCGTAATGGAATGGCGCCCATCCCGCTGAGGCAAGTGCTTCGCTCACCAGCGTTCGCTCGGTGCTGACGTCGTTGTCCAAGGCGACTGAATTGTTGACATCAGCCAGAACTTTGAGCGTTTTACGATCGCGAATCACGTTCGCAACTTGCTGATATAAATT
>CAZDBA010000032.1:0-35061 GCA_964503615.1 uncultured Pirellulaceae bacterium | reverse complement strand
GGAGTCGCCTAGACTTCGGGCGTGGCTGTGAAGGCGTTTGAGCTTGGTCGGGTTGCTTGTGTCTTTGCCAGGTTCGCCTGAACTCTGGCGAGCCCAGCTACGCGGTTGCGTAGCTGCAAGGATCGGCGGGAGCCTCGCCCTCCCATGGGCCCGTCCTGCGGACGGGAGAGGGAGGCTTCCGCCGATCCGAACCGAGCAATCAACGTAGCCGGGTAGCGAGCGGGCCGCTATGATAGCCGAGAGTAGTGCAACAAGTCACTGAAAGCCCTTATTTTCCTCTGATCGCAGACAAAGTCTCGTCGATCAACTTGACTTGCTTTTCTCGTTATCGCTAAGCTTTTGTTTGCTCGCGATTTACTTCCTGATTTTCTGCAATTCGGTAGTGTGGACGTCGCTTCCCGCTAGTTCTGTCGAGTTTTATTAAGACCCGCCTGAAATCACATTAGCAACAGCTCGGATCGCGAATGCCGTCGTGAGTGAGCATGGAAAAATCGAGAGTTTTTCAATAGTTTGTTTTTAAGGCCAAGAGAGTCATTAATGAAAAGTTTTTTGTTACTTGGAGTTGGTGTATTTCTTTCTGGTTTCCTGATGTCCCACAGCGATACTCAATCAAATAGAAGTTGTCAGAACGAACAAATCGTTTTAGGCAATCCGATTGCATTAAATGGAAACATTACAAATAGTCCTTTGACAAATAAAAGGCTTGCGCTTCCCTTTACGGCGAAAACAACAGGCAGTGTCGAAAGCCTGTTATGGTGGGCTCGGTTTGAACCTGAGCCTAACAATGGGTATTCGAGGGGAAACGGAGGTGAAATTCAAATTTCAATTCATGAGGATCACGAAGGTGGTCCCAAAGTTCATCATCTGGGTGAATTGGTTTCCGTTTTCCCTGCAATCGAAAATCGGCCACTTCGCAGTCAGCTACGTCGCGACTCCTTTCAGCAAGCAAATGTAAGTGTGACAGAAGGGAAAAAGTACTGGGTTGTTTTTGAAAATATCTACAAGGATAGTCCTCTATGGGAAAATTTCGTGAGTCTCAACGGGCCCAGACTTAAAAACCCCGACAAGGAAAGAGGAAAAGACGATCCTGGAATAGAAATTGCACGACCTTTCGACAACTTCTATCTCCATGAACAGGAGAAGGACGGTAGCTGGGTGCCTTATCGCCAAGCTACTCACAGCTCGCGAACGACCTTTCCATTTGTTGTGGTGAGAATCAACGGACTTGACCAAAACAAACTTGACCACGGTTACCCGTTTCAATACGGACCTGTGCATGGCCCGTTGAAATCGAAAAGGGTTAGTGGATTGAATCGAATCCGTCAAACAGCAACTTTCTCTTCTGACGTTTTATCTGAGCCAATTAATGATGCCACTCTTTACTTTTACGCTCAAGAATTATCTGCCAAAGATAGTTCAGAAGTCGTGGTCAAGGTAAATGACGTAGTGCAAGGAATTGCCAAGGTTGGCAAGCAAAATTGGTATGCAGTACATCTTGATACCAATATCGAACCTGATGTTACCTATGAAATTGAGTTTTCGGCTCGCGCTCAAGCAGACGTAAGAATATCTCAAGGAATCGATGGTTTCCTTCTACGATTGAAAAAGGAACGGAACTATTCAGGGCATCTGACTTATTCAGAAGACGGCGGCAGAACATGGAAAGACCCAACTAAATTCGAAGGCGTTCAAGCAAGTTTCTTCATAACTCCAACTCCGGTTGAATAGAGGGAGTAGGGCGGGAACACGATTCTTCAATCGGGGCAAACACGCTGCTCATCCTGTCTTTCATTAGTGCAGATTGGCGGCAATTAGTGTTCTTCTAACTGTCAGCAAGTTCTTATGCGATCGGTTTTTTCAATAGCAGACGCTCGCATGTGACGCCGCCCAAGGTTGCTTCGTATTTGAGTTCCTGGGTGAATCCGAATTTTTCGAAGAGAGATTGGACTGGGAAATTGTCGGACCGGCAGCGGGCTGAAACGGTTTTAAAATTTCGCTTTTTCAAATCCTGCTCGCAGACGTCCATCAAACGATCGGCGATGCCGGCGCGGCGATAGTCTTTGTTGACGGCTACTAAAGAGATGTAAAAACAGTTTTTGTAGGCCAGTTCTAGCTCATTGGCGATGTAGGAACTTTGAAAATCGCTGCCGCAAATTACTCCGACGACGTTTGTGTTGTCTAACGCGATGTAAAACAAAGACCCTTCAGCGATCCTGTCCTGGAAATAGTCCAGGGAGCTTTGCTTGGTCCAGTTCTCTCCTTTGCCCGGTGCATTAAAACACTCGACGTAAAGCGCCGCGATCTGCCGCAGCAGTTGGTCGTCTGGAACAATTTGGCGGCACTCAATTTCGTTATTCATTTCTATTTTCTGAATTCAACTAATGGTGCTTGGGTTCGATTGAAGCGAACGGATTACATCTTTTCCAGTACTTGGATGCCCAATAGATTGAGCCCTGTTTTTAAAGTTCTCGCGACCAAGTCGCACAGTTGCAGGCGACTTTGCTTGAGCGCTGCTTCTGATTTGAGAACGTTGCACTGGCTGAAAAATTTTGCGTAGTGACCGCTTAGCTCGTACAGGTAGTTCGCCAACAGGTTCGGCTTGTACTCGATTAACGTTTCGTCCAGCGACTCGCCAAAGCGGATCAAGCAAACCGCCAGCGCCCGTTCGACGGGATCTTCGAAAACGAATTCGACCGGATTCTCGCGAAGCGTGCTGGGGTCTTCGATGCCGCCTTTTCGCATAATCCCACACACGCGTGCATAGCCATATTGCAAATAGGTTGCCGTGTTCCCTTTCAGGTTCAACATCTGATCGTAGCTAAACGTGTAGTCGGATGCTCGGTTCATGGACAGATCGGCGTACTTGAGGCCACCAATGCCTACCGCATGTGCGATCGCTGTTTGTTCAGCTTCGGTCAAATTCGGGTTCTGCTCGACCGCGACGGCCAAAGCTCGCGATTCGGCTTGGTCCAACAATCCCTCAAGGCCGACTGTGTCGCCCGAACGGGTTTTGAACGGACGTCCGTCTTCGCCCAGCACCGTGCCGAATTCAACGTGATGGAATTCTGTTTTGTCGTGCCCCCAAAGCTTGGCCGCATCAAACAACTTTTTGAAGTGCTCGCCTTGGCGAAAGTCAACGACGTAGAGGATCTCGTCCGGGCTCCAGGTGTCCATGCGATATTGGATCGTCGCCAAGTCGGTGGTCGAGTACAAAAACGCTCCATCGCTTTTCTGGATGATCATCGGCGTATCGTGGCCTTCCATGAAAACGCAGATCGCCCCGTCACTTTCCCTGGAAAGTCCCTTGGCCGCAAAGTTCTCAACGACGCCGGCCAATAGATCGTGGTAGAAACTCTCGCCCAGTTCGTAATCGAACTCGATAGAAAGTCGATCGTAGACGCGTTGAATGTCACAGCGACAGGCAGGTAGGAACTCTTGCCACAAATTGTTATTCTCCTCGTCACCAGCGTGTAACTGAGAGGTCTCGGTCAAAACCGCTTTTCGAATATCGGGATGAGCTTCGGCATGAGCTTTGATCGTTGGATCGGTTTGGACAGCGGCGATCGTGTTCTCCAATCCGCCTTCCTTAATTTGCGTTTCAGGATCTTCTTTGCCACAGATCGCTTCGGTTAGCTCTTTGACTTTTTTTCTGGCCGTCTTGAGCGCCTTTTTGGCCTTCTTGGCTTCCGATTTATCTTCGGGAACTGGCAAGCCTTCCAGATCATCCAATTCGCTTTGGGCGGTGGTCAACGCTTCGCTGACTTTCGGCAGTTTTTCGACTGCGGCGTGGTAGTCCATTAGCTTGCGGACGTACTTGTAAAGCCTCGCAAGTTCTTTGACCGGCGCTTCCTGATACGCGTCGCTATTCAGGAAATTCTTGTAACCGTAGATGATCATTCCAAACTGAGTCCCCCAGTCGCCCAGGTGGTTGTCCGTGATCACTTTGTGTCCGACGAACTCCAGGATTTTGGAGACCGCATCACCGATGACGGTAGAACGGATATGGCCAACGTGCATCTCTTTGGCAATGTTGGGCGAAGAGTAATCAACGATGTACGTTTTGGGTGTGGCCACCTTTTCAACGCTCAGTCGAGGATCGGCCAGCGCAGCGTTGAGTCGAGCTTTGACCCAGTTGTCATCCAAAGTCAAATTGATGAAGCCTGGCCCGGCGATCTCAACGTTGTTGCACATATCGTCGAGGTCGATCTTGGCGATCAACTGCTCAGCGATTTCTCTTGGTGGCTTGCCCAGTTTTTTACCAAGCGGCATTGCACAGTTAGCTTGAAAGTCACCGAACTTTGGGTCTTGCGTCGGCTTGATCATCGCCAACAGTGAGTTCGGGTCGTCGGTCAGTTCGCCTAGTGCGGAAGCGAAGCGAGATTTGATTTCGGTTAGTGCGTTCATGGTCTTAGATTTTTTAGTATTGCGAAGAGAGGAATTTCACAGAAAACACGTTGTGATGCAATGCAGCATTCAGTTTGACTCGATATTGCGGTGAGGCACTGTTATACTCTTTGGATTATTGGTGCTTCGGGTGTGCCGAAACTGCTTGGTTTTTTGACCGCTTGACCCTTTGCAGGGCCACTCTTGGCTCGCGTTGTAACTTCTGAATGCTTTCATGTCGAAATTAACTTCTATTCTGATTCTGGCGTTCTGGATTTTGCAGGGAGCCCCTAACGCTTTTGCCGAACACCCCCTTTCGGTTGTCGATGCCAGCGTGTTTGTGCAAAAGTACAAAACAACGATGCAGTTGAAGTGTAGGGCGGACGATCTGGAGATCTTGCAGGGTGTAGAACCTCTGGACGATAACATGTACGACTCGGAAGAGTTGTTGGAAGCTCACGAAGACCACGCGAAATTTTTGGCGAAGCGAATCCAGTTGCTGGACGTCAATGGCGAAATATTAAAGCCACGGATTACTGACATCAGTCCGTTCGATATTCCGGAGGAAAGGATCGCCCAAGGCAAGCTGCCTGAATATTTACTGTCTTATACGCTCGAGTTTAAATATGACGAGCCGCCTGAGTTCCTTACGATCGACCAGAATTTGATTGGCGAAGGATCGGTGCTGCCCAGCGAGGTCAAAGTTGTGCTCAAGCAGGCAGGCAGCGATGAACCGATGTTACAAGTTATAAAACCGCGCTCGCCCCAAGTGTTTCGTTTCGATTGGACTCGACCACCGCTGTCATCCGACTTGACCGAAGCCGATCGTGAAAAATGGTTTGAGGAGCAGAGAGAGAAAACACTTGGGATTGCCAGCTTTAATAGCGTCTATCACTTTATCTACCTTTCAGACACAGAAGTCCGCCAGGAGGTTCTGATCCCGCTGAGCAGTTTGTCGACGTTCTTTGAGTTCGAAAGGGAAGATGAGCGTTTTCTGTCGATCGAAGAGCAAGAAGCGGCGCGGCCAAAGATCGAGGCTCTGTTTCGCTCGAAGAAGATCAAAGTCTCAATCGATGGAGTTGTCGTTCCGCCCCGCTTTGATCAAATCGATTTCATTGGTCTCGAAGTCCGCGACTATGCCAAATCGAACAAAAAACGAATCAGCATGGTAAACGGACGTGTTGTATTAATGATGTCTTACAGCACCAAGGGGGTTCCGGATGCGGTCGAGGTGACTTGGGAACTATTCAATTCTGCAATCCAATCAATTGATGCGGTGGTTTTTGAACACGAAAAAAAGGCAAAGGAATGGAAGTTTGCCCGGTTTCAGTTGGAGGAAAATACGTACAAGTGGAAGAATCCAGGGCGTCCACCCTTGCCAGCTCTGACCGGGATCGACACTAGTCAGTATTCGATGAACGTGCTTTCGATTCCTGTCTTGAGCTGTCTGTTGGGTTTGTTGGCTGCAGGAATTCTTTTGTTTGGGCGAACGTTGTTTGGAACCACTTTTGCGATCGCATTAACCGTACTTTGCGGCATCGGAGCTTTTTTTGCTCAAAGCACGTTTGTGTATCAAACGGAAAATCCGTATGCGAATAATGTCGAGAAGACGGATGAGATTTTTGCTCAGCTACACAAAAACGTATTCCGCGCGTTTGATTACAAGCATGAGGAAGCGATCTATGACGCACTGGCTAACAGCGTGGATGGTGAACAGTTACGTGATTTCTATATCGACGTGCATGAAAGTCTGAGGATCGCCGAAGAAGGTGGAGCCGTCGCGAGAATCGATGAAGTCAAATTCCTGGAGGGGGAACGGGTCACAGCGGAAGGGAATCTGGATCCACATGGTTTTCGCTATCGCTGCAATTGGAGCTTATTGGGCTCGATCGAACATTGGGGACACATCCATCAACGCACCAACATTTACGATGCGGTGTTTGATGTGCAGTTAAGAGATGATGCGTGGAAAATCACTTCAATGCAAATCCAAGATCAGAAGCAGGGCAAAGTCACCAATCGATTGCGAAAAATCGACTGATGTTCCAAGTAATTGTAGGAAAATCACCGTAAACCTGACCTCCATTGAATTATGCGAACCTCACGGGTAGCGATCTACTCTAAGGCTTTTACAATAAGGCCACTTGTGAACAGGTGGCTTTGCAAACAAAGTCCCACGTTTAAGTCGCAAGATGATCCTTCAAAACCAAGCAACTCAAGTCCCGAAAGACTTTGTGAACGAAAAAGAAAATCCAGTCCCACGCAATACGGAACTCAGTCTCAAACTTGCCTTGGCCGCGGCCAAGGTTTGCGCTGAAAACGGGGGTGTCGATGTCGTGGTGCTAGACATGACCGACCAAACCGCGGTCTTTGATTACTTTGTGATCGCTACCGGAAGCAGTCGTCGCCAGTTGCACGCGATGAGCGAAGAAGTTGATCACAAGCTTGAGGACGAACTGAACGACAAGCGGATGAACATCGACGGCTTTGACGAAAGCCGCTGGATCGTTTTGGACTACTCTACGGTTGTTGTTCACCTGTTCGACGAAGAGACGCGAATGTTCTATGCGCTTGAGGCGTTATGGGGCGACGCGAGTCGCATTGATTTAGAGAAGCACTAATTCGCACTCTAATCTTCACACGTTGGACGGCCAAAGTAGATCGCCTCTCCGAGGCGAAGGTCTTGCAAAATACGGCTCGGAGAGCCTCGCTACTTTACGAGAGTGAGTCCTGACAATCGTTCCGGTTGAGTTAGATTTAAGCCGTAGATTTACCTGGAACTCGGGGGAATTGAGAAAATGACTCGACTTTAAATCTTCGATTCGTTTTAATGGTGCTCCAAGTTGAAACCTTCCAAGGATCAACTGTTATTGCTGCCGCGCTCAATCTGAAACGATAATCTGTGACTGCCAAACTCAAAACCGCGACTTTGGGATGCAAAGTTAACCAATACGAGACGCAACTTGTCCGTGAGGGTTTGCTGAGTGCCGGATACGTCGATGCCGTTGAGACGGAGGAGGCTGATCTTTGCATCGTGAACACCTGCACGGTCACCAACGAAGGTGACTCGAAAAGCCGACAGATCATTCGGCGGATGCACCGCAAGAACCCGGACGCAAGGATCGTCGTGATGGGTTGCTACGCGACGCGGGCTCCGGAAGAGGTTGCGGTATTGCCGGGTGTTGAAGAAGTGGTAACCGACAAACGTGAGCTGCCTGATCTGATGGGGCGGTTTGGCGTGGTTGATTTACCGACCGGGATCTCGGGAATGTCAGGACGCAGTCGGGCGTATGTTAAAGTTCAAGACGGATGTTTGCTCAATTGCAGCTATTGCATCATCCCCAAAGTCCGCCCGCAGATGTACAGCCGACCGGAAGAGGAAGTCATCAACGAAGTGCGAGCTTTGGTGGATGGCGGGTTTCGCGAAGTCGTTTTGACCGGGATCCATCTGGGCCACTATGGTGTCGATTTCAATTCAGGAAAACCGCGAGAGCAATGGACGCGACTTTCGTCACTTGTGCGGAACCTGGCCGCGCTGCCGGGCGATTTTCGCATTCGCTTAAGTAGCATCGAAGCAACTGAGGTGACGCGAGATCTGCTTTCGGTTCTCAAGGATCATGGAGATCGGGTCTGTCCCCACTTACATGTTTGCGTGCAGAGTGGCAGCGATCGAATTCTGCGAGCGATGAAACGACGATGGAACGCGAAACGGATTGTTGATCGTTGCCAAATGGTGGCTGAGCAGTTGCACAAGCCCGCTTTTTCGACCGACGTGATCGTTGGCTTTCCAGGCGAAACGGAGGAAGATTTCCAGGCGTCCGTGGACGTGTGTAAAAAAATCGGATTCTCCAAGATCCATATGTTCCCTTTCAGCCAGCGTCGGGGTACTCCTGCGGCTGAGATGGAGAATCAAATCGAAAAGTCGGTAAAGACAGAGCGTGGAAAGCGATTGGGCCAAGTCGAAGCGGGCTTGAAGTCGGAGTATTTCCAAAGCTTGGTCGGCGAGCGATTGCAATTGTTGATCGAGTCGTTTGATCGGGAGTCTCAAACCGCTAAAGGCACAACATGCCGATACGCCCCAGCCCATTTGCGAATCGAAAACGCAAATCAGGATGTTGTGGGCAAGTTCCGCGAAGTCAAAGTCGTGTCGGCCAACGAATCGGGCCTCGAAACTGAATTGTGCAACGCGTCTTGAGCGGGGTGGTCTGGCCGTTAAACCGGTGACGTGAAATTGGGTCGACCGGATCCACAGCAATCTTTGGGGCACACGTCGTGATTGGGTGGATACTGTCCAACGGCAACTTTTTCTTTTCCCAGCGCTCGCTCTTCGATCAACTCTCGAATCATCGTTACGAACTTTGGATGCACGCCGACGGTGGGAACGCGAAACAGCTGCAAGCCGTGTTCGTCACAAGCCTCTTTCGCCTCGGTATCTAAATCGAACATCACTTCCATGTGATCCGATAGAAAACCGACCGGAAGGATCACCACGTTCTTGATCTCTTTACCAGCCAGTGATTGGATATAGTCACAGACATCCGGTTCCAACCAAGGTTGATTGGGTGGGCCGCTTCGGCTTTGGTAAACCAGTTCCCAGTTTTCCATGCCAACGCTCTTGGCAATCAGGCGGCTGGTTTCGGTCAACTGGGTCTGATAGGCACAGGAGTTGGCCATGCCCATCGGGATGCTGTGGGCGGTGAACAATAGTTTCGTTTGAGTCAGCTCGTCGGCGGGGATATTAGCGATCGCTGCTTTTACATTGTCGCTATTTGCTTCGATAAACAGTGGGTGGTTGTAACACATGCGGATCTTGTCGATTTTAGGCGCGCCTTTGCCGATCGCTTCTTGTGCATTAAAGATATTTTCGCGGTACTGGCGGCAACCGGAATAGCAGCTGAAGGCAGAAGTAAAAAACGCAATCGCCTTTTCAACACCGTCTTCTTTCATTTGACGTAAGGTGTCTTCCAGCATCGGATGCCAATTGCGATTCCCAAAGTAGATCGGGACGTCGATTCCATGCTGTTTCAGTTCCGCTTCCAACGCGGCGATCAGTTCACGGTTCTGGGCGTTGATTGGACTCACCCCGTCAAAATGGTTGTAGTGCTCCGCGACCTCCAGCATCCTGGCTTCGGGAACATTCCTGCCTCGCAACACGTTTCTCAAGAACGGCATGACATCGTCAGGTCCCTCGGGACCGCCAAATGAAACCAATAGAATTGCGTGATACTTGGATTTAATTTCGTTCATGGAAGGATCTTCGTTTTTACTTCGAATTTGGGGTCAGCCAATTGCGGGGGAAGTTCACATTAAGGTGCCATTGTGGCAATTGGTTCGGTCTAGGAAATACAGGGGGAAATGGAGAATGTAATCAAGTGTTTGAAACCGCGGTTTGCCATACGTTCCGTAGATTGAATTCAACGATCTTTCGCAATATGCTGGTAAAAAGAAGGTATGTTGCGTCAAAATATCGCACAACCTTATCATCTCTCAACAGTTTTTGATATCGTAGGGAGGTGGGGTTTTACCTACATTATTTCTGATGATCCGGTAGCAAGCTGGCAACACAACAGACAAATTGTTCCCGTAACGCAAATTCGAAAATCAAAACAACATGAGTCTTCTTTGCCTATCTTTTTCTCATCACCATGTGCCTATTGCGTTTCGGGAAAAAGTCCACTTTGATTCAAACAGCTTGGCCAACGCATGTGCCCGTTTTCGCTGCGGCGACGGAGCGTTATCCTCAGTTATTGAACTGGCAATATTGTCGACTTGCAACCGAACCGAGTTGTACGTCTTTTCAAAATACTCTCGCGATTTCGTTTCACCGGCTGAACTGCAAGAGACTCGCGACGAGCTAATCGAGTTTGTTGCTTTGGGCCGTGGTGTAACCAAAGAAGAGCTTATAGAACATGCCCGATGGTACGATGGCCCTGCAGTGTCAGAACACCTATCACGAGTTGCCTGCGGCTTGGAGTCGTTGGTTTTGGGCGAACCCCAAGTCCTTGGCCAGGTAGGCGATGCGATGCGGATGGGTTTGGCGATGAATGCTAGTGGCCCGGTTCTGACCAAGCTGTTTCAAACGGCAATCCGCTCAGGACGCCGCGCTCGTGCTGAGACTCAGATCAACAACCACTCTCTAAACATCGCTACCGTTGCGGTTAACACAGCGACCAAAAAGCTGGGCGATCTTTCCGGCAAAACCGTCTTGCTGCTGGGAGCGGGCGAGATGGCTGAACTTGCTTTGGCACAATTAGTCAAACTGGGCGTGACCAAAATCCAAGTCGTGAATCGAACGATCGAGAAAGGAAACGAAGTTGCCAATCGCTACGGCGGAACGGCTTACGTTTTTGAACAGCTTGGAAACCTGCTACCGGGTGCCGACATTTTGATTTCGTCGACCGGTGCTCCACACACTCTTTTGACTCGTGCAGACATTGAGCAACCGATGCGGCAACGCCCTGACCGCCCGCTTATGATTCTGGATATTGCTGTACCGCGTGATGTTGAGATCTCTGTGAATGAGATTGAAAATGTCGAACGTTGTGACGTAGACGACCTGGAAATGGCGACTGGCAAATCGATGCAGCTTCGTCGTGAAGAAATTCCGCAAGTTGAAGAGATCATTCGTGCCGAGACCGATCGTTTCCTTGGCTGGATTCGTACGATCGGAATCGAATCTACTGTGGTGAGCTTGCGTCAAAAGGCAGACCGAATTCGTCGTCAGGAACTGGAGCTGCTGGCCAAGTCCAATCCAAAAATCGACTCGGAAGCGTGGGAGATCTTGCACAAGTTCTCTCAAACTTTGGTCAACAAAGTTCTTCGCGATCCGACTGTCAATTTGCGACAAGTCCAAGGGATGCGTGCGGGAATCGATTACGGCGAAGCGATTCGGGAGTTGTTTGAGCTAGAGGTGGATCCTGAGCAGCAGAGTCTGCAATCGCCCCAAGCTGAGATGCCCATTTCCGAGGACGCGCCGTCTCAAGGCCAATCCTGATGACCGGTTCGACGAGTTTGCTTACCCTCGGCACGCGGGGTTCAAAGCTTGCTCTTTGGCAGACTCGCACCGTTGCCGAAAAAATCAAAGCTGCTTTCCCGGAAACTGAGATCGAAATTCGGGAGTTCTCCACTCGCGGCGATCGTCAAACCCAACAGCCCCTTCCTCAAATCGGTGGCAAAGGGCTTTTTACGGCTGAGCTGGACGAGGCGATCCATCAACAAACGATCGACGTTGCGATTCACAGCCTTAAGGACCTGCCCGTTCAGGCCGCAGAGGAAACGTTGATCGTGCCGATTCTTGAGCGAGAGGATCCTCGGGATGTTCTAATCGCACGAGACGGAGCAACCTTGGAAACTTTGCCCGAGGGCGCCGTTGTAGGAACCAGCAGCTATCGACGCCAAGCCCAATTGCTGGCAGCGCGTCCCGATTTGAAAGTTCGCTCGATCCGCGGAAACGTGCCGACCCGGATTGCCAAAGTCGTTTCACCTGCACCCGATGCGGATCACTACGATGCGATCGTGTTGGCCGCAGCCGGTGTGGTTCGACTTGGACTTGCTGACCAGATTTCACAGTGGATTCCTCTGGAGTTGATGTTGCCCGCTCCCGGTCAGGCAATGATCGCAGCAACGTTGCGTTGTAAAAACGAAACTGCATCGCAGACCGTGGACTCGTTGGTAGATGAACCTGCCAAGCGATGCGTTCATGCCGAACGGATGTTTCTTTCTGGGCTTGGCGGCGGTTGCTCTTCGCCGATTGCTGCGTATGCAAGTTGGCGGTGGTGCGAGGAAACGAAAACAGATCAATTTACAATTCAGGGACGATTGGGCCGGCTGGATGGAACTCAGCTGGTGACTCACGAGTTGACCGGAAGCGACGAAGTTGCTGTGGCCGCAGAACTGGCTCAGGCCGTTTTGGCCGATGGCGGGCAGGCGATTTTGGATTCGCTGCCGGAGCACGCTTAGAACCGATCCCATGAACAATTCCCCAAATCCACTTGCTGGCAAACGAATACTGGTTACCCGCGCGCGAGAGCAGGCGGGCGAACTGGAAACGTTGCTCACTCAACACGGCGCGATTCCGGTTGGGGTACCTCTGATCGAGTTTCGAGCGACGATTGATCAGGCAATGGTGGACCAGGTCGACGGGATCACAGCACAGCTGAACGAGCTGGATTGGATCGTATTTACCAGCAGCAATGCGATCAACTTTTTCTTTGCGCTCGTTCAAGCTCGATTGCCGGAAACGATTAAAATTGCCTGCGTTGGCCCCAAAACTCAGCAGACTTTGCAGGTGTATGGGTACAATGCAGACTTTGTTCCCACCCGTTTTACCAGTAAAGATCTTGCCAACGAACTGGGCGCTCGACCGGGTGATCGTATTCTGTATCCCAGTCCGAAAGACGCGAACCCGGAACTTGTACAATCGCTTCAGGCCGCAGGGGCAATTTGCTCGCAGGTTGCTGTATACGAAACCTTTCCAGTAAAATTGTCAGTGAGCGATGTCAACACGCTCAAGTCAGAACTGGACGCGGTCACATTTACCAGCCCTTCTGTCGTCAGTAGTTATTGCGATCAAGTTCCGGACTACAAATCGGTTTTGGCACGATCGACGGTGACTTGTATCGGTCCGATGACCGCAGCGAGAGCAAGCAAGTTAGGGATCGCGGTCGACGTGGTGCCCAGCAAACATACTGGCGAGGGAATGGTAGCGGCCTTGCTAGAACACTTTGAGAAACTTGAACAGGAAAAACAATGAGCGACTCTAGCGGTTCCGAAAACCGATACGAACCGGAACGACCTGTCGTTCGCCCGCGCCGACTGAGATACTCTGATGGCGTTCGAAAAATGGTCCGTGAGTTCAGACTGGGCCCTGAGGACTTTATCTGCCCAATCTTTGTCACAGGCGGCGAAAATGTTCGCAACGAGATTCCCTCAATGCAAGGGCAGTTTCAATTGTCTTTGGATCAATTGAGTGAAGAAGCAGCACAGATTCAAGAGCTCGGTATTCCAGCGGTGATCCTGTTTGGCATCCCTGACCAAAAAGACAGTGTCGGGACCGAGGCGTCGACCGATGACGGGATTGTTCAACAGGCCGTTCGAAAGCTGAAGCAAGAATTTCCAAAGCTTGTGGTGATCACGGACGTTTGTCTTTGTCAATACACCGACCATGGACATTGTGGTGTTGTCCATGAAAACGAACAAGGCGATAACGGTCCGCACCCACATGGTTATCTATTGAACGATCAGACTTTAACTCGTCTGAATGAGATCGCTTTGTCGCATGCGGAAAGTGGTGCGGATATCGTAGCGCCCAGCGGGATGATCGACGGGATGGTCAGCAGTATCCGAGGTGCGTTGGATTCGGGCGGCTTTGAACATGTTTCGATCATGTCGTACAGCATAAAATACGGGAGCGCGTTCTACGGACCGTTTCGTGACGCTGCCGACGGTTCGCCGAAATTTGGCGATCGAAAAACTCACCAAATGGATCCGGCGGAGCTTCGACAATCGTTGACCGAGGCTCGTTTGGATGTTGAGCAAGGCGCGGACTTTTTGATGGTCAAACCGGCGTTGGCTTATCTGGACATCATTCGAAACACAAAACAACAGTTCGCTGAAATTCCGATGGTTGCGTATAACGTTAGCGGAGAATACTCGATGGTCAAAGCGGCCGCAGCCAAAGGTTGGCTGGACGAACGAAGTGTCGTGATCGAGTTGTTAACGGGAATGAAGCGAGCAGGAGCGGACTTGATTATTTCTTATCATGCCAAGGAGGTTTGTCAGTGGCTGAAGTAAAAGACCAGGAACAAAAGCAGGGAACCGAGTCAGACAAAGACAATTCTTCCTCGGGGCCTGCGTTGCCCAGTATCAATATTTCAGAGCGTGGAATGACGGACGGCAAGCCCGATTCGTTGGACCGTCGTTTGTTTATGCAGTTCATGGCGTTCGACGATTGTTTTGACTTGCCTGAGATCATTGAGCTGTTAAAAGAAGAGCAACCGCAAGTTGTGCTTTATCAGGACCTCAATAATCCAACCGGAATCGGAATGCTGGCGTTCTGCGAAGACCCAGCCTACATCGTCGACACGATCCATCCGCTGCTGGCCAAAGAAGAGTTCGAAGATCTCGAGTTCAGCCAGGAGTTCACAATGTTGGGGCGGACCTATTCGATCGGATACGAAAGTGACTTGGAAGACATTCTCCTTCACCGGCCGATCCGTCGAGTTTGCGATCCCGAAACGCCGTGGTGTGTTTGGTATCCCGTTCGCCGCGACGGCAGTTTCGAACGGGAATCGCGTGAGGAACAACGCAAAATGTTGATGGAACACGGCGGGATCGGACATGCGTTCGGCAAAGCGGGCTATGCGACCGACATTCGTTTGGCCGGGCACGGGCTGAACATGGACGACAACGATTTCATTATTGGCTTGTTGGGCAAGGAGCTGTTTCCGCTGTCCGCTTTGGTGCAACGTATGCGTCAGACTCGTCAAACAAGCGAGTTCATTGAGAACATGGGTCCCTTTTTCGTCGGGCGTGTTGCTTGGCAGCCGTCCCCAGAATTGAAACGTTGAAATGACACAACCTGAACAAAACACTGCACCGATGACCGAGCAAGACTCTTTACACGACAGCCGATTCCTAAAAGCATGCCGAGGCGAGAAGACGGATTGCACGCCGATCTGGCTGATGCGTCAAGCCGGTCGGTACATGTCCGAGTATCGCGCGATTCGTGCAGAACATTCGATGTTGGATGTTATTCAGACTCCAGCTCTGGCTGCCGAAGTGACACTACAGCCAATCGATGCGTTTGACTTGGACGCCGCAATTATCTTTTCCGATATCCTCCCGCCGCTGATCGGCATGGGAATGGATTTGGATTTCATTAAAGGGTTCGGACCGAAACTGGCAACACCTCTGGACACGCCGGCCGATGTCGACGCGTTGCTTGTTCCCAAAGCGGTAGATTGCATGGGGCCAACGCTGGAAGCGATCTCGCTCGTTCGCAAATCACTGGAGCCGCGTGGGATTCCGTTGATCGGTTTTGCAGGCGCTCCGTTTACTTTGGCTTGCTATGCGATTCAGGGTAGCGGTTCCAAGATGTACGAAAAAGCCAAACAGTTTATGTACACGCACCCCGAGTCGTGGGCCGTGCTGATGAACAAACTGGTCGATGTTGTGGCCGATTACTTGTTGCGGCAAGCCGACCACGGAGCTTCTGCGTTGCAAGTTTTCGATTCATGGGCCGGTGTTCTTTCAGGTGCAGACTACCAACGTTTTATCCAGCCGTTCAACACCCGATTGTTTGCGGAGATTCAGTCGGCGGGCGTGCCAACGATTAACTTCAGCACTGGCACCAGCACCCATCTGGATGAGGTTGCCAAGTGCGGCGGTGATGTGATCGGTGTCGATTGGCGTATGCCGCTCAGCCAGTCGCGAAAGGTGATCGGAATGGATCGCGCGATTCAGGGGAACCTGGATCCGACCGCTTTGTTGGCTCCGTGGTCCGAGTTGCAGCGCCAGGCGGATGCCGTTCTTGAGCAGGCAGGCGGACAACCGGGGCACATCTTTAATCTTGGGCACGGGATCCTTCCAATGACCCAAGTTGAATCGGTCAAGCAACTGGTCGAGTACGTGCATGAACAAACCGCCTAAAGTTGCGATTCTTGGCGGCGGAGTCAGCGGGCTGACCGCTGCATATCGACTTGAAAAAAGCCTGGGGCAGTTTCCGCACGGGCTGGAGATCGACTTGTTCGAGTCTTCGGAACGACTGGGCGGCAAAATTCACTCGGTTCGCGTCGATCAGATGCTTTTGGAGATGGGAGCGGAGAGTTTTTTGTCGCGCAAGCAGGCAGGGATCGAGCTGTGCAAAGAACTGGAGTTGGTGGAATCGCTGCGCGGCACTCGACCTGAAAACAAAAAGACGTTTGTGTGGCAAGGCGGAAAGATGCATCGCTTGCCGGCCGGGTTGACCGGGTTTGTACCGGGAAATATCAAAAGCCTATTCTCGACGACACTGTTGAGCTTGACTGGAAAATTGCGAGTGGCGGCGGACGTTTTGATTCCCGCAAGTCGCTCGACAGAAGACGAATCGCTGGAACATTTCATGACGCGGCGATTGGGACGGCAGGCTTATCGCCGTCTGATCCAGCCGCTGCTGTGCGGCATTTATGCCGGTGATGGTAATCGGCTGAGCGTTGCGGCGACTTATCCAGAGCTTCGCGGACTTGAGAAAAAGCACGGCAGTCTGATCCGCGGTTTGCGAAAACGTCAGCGAGCTCAAAAGGAGAAAAACGCAGGAGGGCAGGGTGATCCG
The DNA here is from genome assembly GCA_964503615.1 of uncultured Pirellulaceae bacterium. Classification (GTDB taxonomy): domain Bacteria; phylum Planctomycetota; class Planctomycetia; order Pirellulales; family Pirellulaceae; genus CAZDBA01. Next base: position 18,368 of record CAZDBA010000032.1, on the reverse strand, counting down.
CTACCTCCCTTTGTGACTTTTGCCGGTGGAATGTCTGACTTGATTGGTAATTTAAAATCGAATCTGACGCAGACTAAGATCTGGCTCGGGCACAAAGCGACGCGGTTAAACCGAATGGGGCAGATGTGGAGTTTGAGTTCGCAGTCGGCAGAGGCAACTGATTCACCCGCTGAGCATGAGTACGACGTCGTGATTGCCACATGTCCGGCGTTTGTAACTGCGGCGATCATCCGCGACGATGCTCCTGATCTGGCTGGTGACTTGGAAAAGATTCCGCACGTTTCGACGGCTGCGATCAATCTCTGGTATTCCGAAGATGAGATAGAGCATGATCTGGATGGTTACGGGTTCGTCGTGCCGACAGAAGAACAGAACGGAATTACAGCGGTGACTTGGACCTCGTCAAAACATTACGATCGTTGTCCGAAGGGGCGGAAGCTGATTCGAGCCTATTTGGGACGCGCGGGTGCGGAGGTTGGCCAAGAGACCTGCGACGAAGAAATATTGCAGATCGCTCAACGGGAAATCAAACGGTTCATGAAAGTAAACTGTTCGCCTGAGGGATATCGGATCCAGCGTTGGCCTTCCGGCTCTCCTCAATATACGCTTGGCCATCCCGGGATTTTGACCCGAGTCAATTCTCATCTGGACCAGTTGAGTGGATTGTATTTGTCGGGAGCTTCGTATCGTGGCGTGGGCATTCCGGACTGTATACGGCAAGCGAATTCGACAGTGGACAGCGTGCTCGAGCATTTATCAAAGAAAGAACAGGAATAGAACGATGGGAACTAAATCAGAAGAACTTTTCGCCAAGGCGTGCGAGCTTTTCCCGGGCGGCGTCAACTCGCCGGTCCGTGCGTTCAAAGCGGTCGGTGGCGGGCCCCGTTTTATCGCTCGTGGTGAGGGACCGTATCTGATCGACGTCGATGGAAAACGGTACGTTGATTATGTGTTGTCGTATGGCCCACTGCTGCACGGCCACGCGCATCCCTCGGTGTTACAGGCGATCGCCGATGCTGCAGCTGCCGGAACCAGTTTTGGAATGCCGACCGACAAAGCGATCCAGCTGGCCGAATTGATTCAAGGGTTCATGCCAAAAATCGAGATGCTACGCTTCGTGAACTCGGGTACCGAAGCGACCATGAGCGCGATTCGATTGGCACGTGCAGCGACTGAAAAACAAAAGATCATCAAGTTCTCCGGTTGCTACCACGGTCATGCAGACCCGTTATTGGCAAAGGCGGGTTCAGGCATAGCGACGTTGGGCCTGCCCGATTCATCGGGAGTCCCCGCAACCGCCACGCAAAATACTCTGGTCGCCAATTACAACGATACCGAATCGGTCGCAGTGTTGGTTGACAAATACAAAGACGATCTAGCGGCTATTATCGTAGAGCCGGTTGCTGGAAATATGGGATTGGTTCCGCCTGCCGAAGGCTTTCTTCAATACTTGCGAGACCAATGTGATCAGACGGGTGCGATCCTGATTTTTGACGAAGTGATGACCGGGTTCCGAGTCGATCCGGCAGGAGCCCAAGGGCTGTACGGCGTGTTCCCCGATCTGACAACATTGGGAAAAGTTATCGGCGGCGGCCTACCGGTCGGCGCTTATGGCGGGCGACGTGACTTGATGGATTTGGTCGCACCCACCGGCCCGATGTATCAGGCCGGTACGCTGTCTGGAAATCCTTTGGCGATGGCTGCTGGCATCGCTTGTTTGGAATTGTTGCGGGGTGAAAACCGTTTTGAAAAATTAAATGCGACTGGTGCAATGTTGGACGAGGGAATGCAAGAGGCGGCCAGCGAACACGGTTTGGATGTCGCCATCAGTCGTGTTGGCACAATGAGCGGGATGTACTTTCTCAAGGAACCACCCACGAATTGGGATGAGGTAAAGCAAGCCAGTACGGAGCGATTCAAAACGTTTTTCCATGCAATGCTGGAGCGAGGCGTATTCTATGCTCCATCAGCGTTCGAAGCGGGATTTATCTCAACTTCGCATACAGAGGCCGAAGTCGAATTGACGTTGGCTGCGGCGCGAGAGTCGTTCCGCCTGGTGGCGAACCAGGTTGCAACGTAGCGGCTCGATTTCGTTTCAAAGCTAGAGTCCGTTGCGAAAAAAGGCGCGACCCAATGGATCGCGCCTTTTAACTTTCAGATTTTAATCGCGGTATTTTAGAGTCTATTCATCGAGCTTGGGACGTTGTGTTCGGCCTCCGCCGCCATCGCTACCTCGAGCTCTCCTGCCATCGCCACCTCGAGCTCTCCCGCCAGGGCCTCTTCCGCCATCACGAACGCCGAATTGAGACATGTCAGGCATCATTTCTTCAGCGCTAATGCGACCGTCATTGTCTTTGTCCAATGACTCCAGTGCCTGTACCGCACCTTCGATCTCTGCCCTGGAAAGCTCACCGTTTCCGTCTTTGTCCAAAGCCTTCATGACAGGCAGCATCGCAAGGACCCCCTCTATGCTGCCGGCTCCACCTTGACCACCGGCTCCGATTTGGCCTCCGCCTTGACGTTGACCGTCACCATCAGCTCCGCCTTGGCCGCCGGAAATCTTAAAACCCTCCATCATCTTGTTGACTTCGTCTCTGGTCAGAAAACCGTCTGAGTTTCCGTCGGCGCGTTCCAACATTTGTGCACCACGGGCACCAAGTTCTTCGGCGGAGAGTCTGCCATCCGAATTGGTGTCCTTCTCAAACATGTTATCTAGCATTTCGGCAGCATCGAATCGGTGGCCTCCGCCACCACCACGATTTTGTGCTTCGGCAGTTTCAGCCAGTGCTAATACTGCAACAACGACGATAAAAGTTGCTATTTTTTTCACGTTCTATTCCTTGAAGAAAGTTTTGTTGTGTGAGTTGAGCAGAATCAGCTACTGGATTTCGGCATTCAAATCGTTGGGCGAGACTCCGACTATGAATTAATTGGTCAAAAGACCAATGAATGGTGATATGTCGGCAAAATCAACTACGCCGCTCCCATCAATATCTGCTTCGGCTTGAAACATTCCAAAAGTCAGGAGTTCAATAAATGGTGCGATGTCCGAAAAGTTAACAACACCGTCTAAGTTAACATCGCCAAGAATAACTGAACGCTGGCCGAATACCACATAGGTCCTGAATTCCAAATTTTCATTATCGGCGACGCCTCCAATGAGAAAGTCATCAACTCCGTCTCCATTGATGTCGCCAGCCCCCCTAACCAACAAGCCACTTGATTCGCCAGGGGTAGTCCCATCAAGTCGAAACCCAGTTGTTCCATCGAGTTGGGATAAATTGACGGAAGCCTGAAATCCATCGTTCCGGCCAAAGACAACGTAGCTCTCACCAGCCTGACCGACTCCCGCACCGGGTGCCCCCACAATTAAATCAGCGATTCCGTCGTCATTGACATCACCTGAGCCACTGACCGAAAAACCACTAAAATCGCCGGAGTCTATTCCATTGAGCGTAAAGCCATTGGTTCCATCAAGCATGCTCAAATCCGGCGCTTGGGAAAATCCACTGCTGCTACCAAAAACGACAAAGCTGTTCCCTGGCGATCCAGAGGCTGTAAATTCTCCTTCGCCAATGATGAAATCGTTGACTCCATCTCCATTAACATCGCCTGCAACGCTTACCGATCCAGCTGGAACCGACACAACAAACCCATTGTTTCCATCAAGTGAACTTACCGGAATCGATGCAGGAAATCCATCATTTCGTCCAAACACGATGTAGCTCTCGTCGAGCCCAGAAGCCTGAATCAACAGATCGCCAATACCATCTCCGTTAATGTCTCCGGTACCTCTCGCTTCATTACCGGTTAAACTAAAATCATCGAAGCCACTGATGGCAAAGCCATTGTTTCCATCGAGTGAACTGAGGTTAAAAGAACCGGAAGGCCAAGTCTCACGCCCAAAGATCACATAGGTCACGCTTTCGTCGTTGGACAAAGCAGGGTTCATATCGACGCCCCCAATAAGAAAGTCATCAATTCCGTCCCCGTTAACATCCCCGGCACTATTTACAATCAAACCGATTGGATCAAAGCCTACGGCATTCAATGCAAAGCCATTCGAGCCATTTAGAGTGTCTAAATCCAGTTCGTTTGGGAAACCAGTATCGGAACCGAAAACAACGTAGCTCTGAAGAGTTCCCGGTGCTCCAATAGCAATGTCATCTATATCATCCCCATTCACATCTCCGACACCTCTGACCGATATTCCTAATTCATCGCCGGGATCCATTCCCCTGATAACGAAACCATTATTTCCATCCAGTGTGTCCAGATCGAACGAAGCGGAGAAGCCGTCACTTTGTCCAAACACGACATAGGCTTCACCGGCATTGGTATTGCCTCCCGGATCTGCTCCATTTGCGCCAATAATTAAGTCGTCAATTCCATCTCCGTTGATATCGCCCGCCTCGTTGGCAAAATCAAAAACACTAAAATTGTCAAAGGATGCGATTTCATTGATCACGAACCCGTTGGTGCCGTCTAAGCTGCCAAGGTCCAAGGTGGCGGGGAACTGAGCTTCAACTTTTAAGGGAAGCAAAGCCAACGCTGTCGAGAATGCTGTAAAGGTATAAGTAAATGCTCTAAAGCATCTAGATACGTTGGGCAGAAAAAAAGATCCTGAAAATTGATCTATATCAGGATAGTCGAAAATTGATTTCATGATTGATGAGAGGTGGATGATGCAAGGGTTCTTTAATTAATCAATTATATTCTATATCCAGCGCGAGAGTGTTGAAAAGTGATCGCCCGCAGGCGACGATTTCGTAAGGCGCGGGTTAGTTTTGGCTTTGTCGCCATGAAACGAATACATGCTCCTTCTTTTGGTATTTAGAACATGAACAAGTGGAAGTTATGGACGGGACGTCTGCTGCTCGTTAGCGGTAGTTTTTTATTACTGGCGATCGTTCCGATTTTCTTTCCGGTTACTTTGATGAATACGATTCATGGTTGGCTGGGATTGGGCGAGATGGCTCAGACGCCGATCGTGATTTATCTGGCTCGTTCGACTTCGATACTTTATGCGGTGCATGGGGCGGTGATGGTTTATACCGGGTTGAAAATCGAACGACTTTGGCCGATGGTAATGCTGTTAGGTGTTTTGCATGTCGCGATTGGGCTGACCTTGATCGGCGTTGATATCAATGCAGGATTGCCGCTTTACTGGATTTTGGGCGAAGGTGGCCCGATTGCGGGGCTAGGCGTTCTGATTTGGTACTGCTGGCGAAGAGGTGAACGGGCAGAAAAATCACAAACAGTTATTTGAAAGTGATCGACCTTGAATATTCTTTTGACGAACGACGACGGTTGGGACGCGCCGGGGATCCAAGCTCTTGCTTCGGTTGCTCGTGAGTTTGGTACTGTCTGGATCGTAGGACCGGCCGACCATGTGTCGGGGGCCAGTCACCAGATCAGTTGGGGCGAACCGGTTCGTTTGCTTGAGAAGGCGGACAAGGTGTTTGCGGTAAAGGGCTTTCCGACCGATTGCGTACGAATCGCGTTTAGCCATTTGGACGTTCCTTTCGACTGGGTGCTTTCCGGGATCAACAATGGTGGAAATCTTGGATCCGATATTTTCATGTCTGGGACGGTGGCGGCGGCTCGTGAAGCGGCTTTGCAAGGCACTCATGCGATCGCGTTTTCACAACACCGAAAACAGTTTGAAGATCCCGATTTTGATTGGGCTCCCGCTCAAGAAATGGCTCGTCGTGTGTTGAACGAAACGATTCGTCCCAGCAGTGAGTACAGCGAAGTTTTTACCCGCAATGTGAACTTTCCTGATGTGAGCCTAACCGATTCAAAAACTGTGGCGATCGAGTATTGCGAGTTGGACCGCAATCCGTTCCCTATTTCGTACAATGAAACTGAACCAGGCGTTTTTTATTCGAATGTAAATTACAACCAACGCTCACGAACAGAGAACCACGATATCGCACATTGTTTCGGCGGTCGCATTACTGTGACCGGTTTTGATTTCGTGCCGCCAGTAAAGGATGGCAAAGCTCATTCGTCTTTCTCGACGTAGAAGTTTTTCATTTCCTCTTCGAGCTTTTTCAGATCGGCTCCAAAATGATCGACGAACGCTTCGGCTCGCTGGTTCGAGGTCTGGGTTTTAAAGTTTTCACGCCGCACGTCGTATCGCAGGTAGTCCAGAAATGCCTCCGGTTGGTGTTCGGAAAGGTAAAACACGATTCCCCACGATAGTGCGTAGGCCAAGCCAGGGTCGGTTCTAAAAAGCTGGTTACTGGTAATCAACTGTTCTAATTTTCCTTTGATGCGACCACCACGATATAAGTTTCTCAAACTTTGTAGCCGAGGTACGTTTGCTCGTTCTCTCAGACCATCAAAATCTTTCGCTTGATTGATACCACGTGCTTCGAACAACATGGCAAACCCTTCCGAAAGCCAAAGCGGTGGTGGCGAGAGACGACTGTGTACGCCACGATTAAAGGCCAATTGATGTGCCGATTCGTGCAATACAGTTGAAGAATCGTATAACCAGGACTGCCGCTCCTCTTCTGGCAATCGAAGTAGTCCCACAGGGTCATAGGTTGCCATTCGATTACTGAGTACTGAATAAAATCCGGTCACATTTCGGTTAGTAATTTCGGCTCGCGATCGCATGTATCGATCAAAGTCACCACGAGAGCGAAGAATGATAACGATGTATGGAAATTGAGCATCTTGCAACTCGAACTCTTTTTGCTCGAAAAAGTATTCAAAGTTGTCAATGAACTGCTCGAACGGCTGCGCCCAGTAATCCGATTCGCCGACGGGATGAACAACGACGCAGCGATCGGTTGCCGTGATTTCGTAGCGACTGTCAAATTCAGCTGCGAGCTCCTCTTTCACGAGTTCTGGAGTGTGGGGTTGGAACTTCGGTGAAAGGACTTCCAGTTTTTCAATCTGGGGGACATCGACAAAATTTAGAGCACCGTTGCGACGGATCAGCCCCATTTGTGTTCCGTTCCAGATCAACGGTCGCCCGATATAAGTGCCTTGGTCATGCGGGAAACGGACGGTGGATGCTCCGAAGTTTTTTGGGAATTGCGGACCCGCTTCTTTGGCTTCGATTTGTTCCTGTTTTGGAGTTATGTCTGTCGGAGAGCGTTGACCGAAAGAGAGGGTGCAAAAAACCGACCAAGAAACAAGGCAAAGCAGCAAACGATTTAGTTTTGAATTCACACCGATTTTGAATTGCATTGCGTCATTCTCCTCAAGCCACGTTTTCGTTGGTCACGAGTTTCTTAGTGGTCACATGTACGAACAAGGAAGCTGCGAATTATCTTACCCTACTATTTGAGTTAGGCTAGGCTTTGTCCCTATTCCACGCGGCGGAAGGTCATGCCCCTTACGAACGGCGGTCTGACCTTGATTACTCCCCGTTAACCGTCACAAACGGAACAATGTTCATTGTGAATGTCGGTACCTTGAGGCCTTTGTTGCGTTGTTGTTGGTAGTTTCCGTATCTTGCTCCCGCACAGAGCTAAGCTTCACATACTTTATCTTCCACCGCTCCGTCATTTTGATTCATTTCTTGCAGTGTTCACTGAAGCCAAAGAACTTGATGCCCAACCCCTAAAGGTATACGCGCACCCGATACGGGCCGAGCGTCTTTGGCGCTTCATTGCGGTTGTCGCCGTTGGTTGGCTTGGATTTCTGGGTTCTCATCTACTGCGAGGATATGAGAATTCGGTTTATTGCTGCTGCATCTTCCTTCCTCTTAATGTTGTGATGCTGTTCATGGCGCGCCGGTCAACTATCCGGCTTGAAATTCTGACCAACCTGTTTTTGGCTGTTACACTGACCGCGGTATTGATTGAAACGACCATCGAAGGCGCTGATTTTCGAAACGGTGTCTATTTCATGCCAACTATGATTTTGATCGCAGCACAACTGCTGGGATCGCGCAAGGCATTCACTTGGACACTGTTAGTTCTCGGCGCGATTGTTCTTAGATACGCATGGGAAGCGCTTCCAGGAAACCAGGAACCTGGAAATTGGTTCTTTTCGTCCATTGTTTTGACTCTAACGACTTACTTTATTTGTCAGCAATCAGAGTCTTATTATAACGCTCGAACACGCCATTTGCAGTCGTTAACCAATCGGCTTCGCGAGCAAAACGAAACCAACCACCGACTGGCCGTAACGGATCAACTGACAGGGTTGCAAAACTGGTATCAGCTTCGGCGATCGATTGAAGAGAACATTGCTCTTACAAAAGGCGACGGAGGTGGGTTTGCATTGGTGATGATCGATATGGATCGTTTTAAAGAAGTCAACGATAGGCTTGGTCACTCAACGGGAGATAATTTACTGCGAAAAGTCGCGATGAGGCTCGAAACCGTTTCGCGATCCGGGGATGTTGTTTCACGGGTGGGAGGAGATGAGTTTTGCATCATCTTGCCTGGTATGACCGATCAAACAAAGGTGCAACGCCACTGCGAAGATATCTACCGCGCGATTACTTTGCCCTATCAACTGAAAGACCACATCAGTCTTGGCGCAAGTATCGGGGTCGCGTTTTGCCCACAGCAGACCGGTGAGGCGGATGAGTTGCTGGCGTTCGCTGACACGGCGATGTATGTCGCGAAGAAAGAGAAAGTCCCTTTGGCAGTTTATGAAACGGCCATGACTACTGAATTGGTTGAGCGTTGCAAATTGGAAGAACAGCTTGAGAAAGCAATTGAAAACCAAGAGTTTTATCTTCTCTATCAACCCATAGTTAAATGCGCTACCGGGGAAATAACGGGTGTCGAAGCACTCATCCGTTGGAAGCGACGAAATGAAACGATCTCGCCTGCCAAGTTCATCCCAGTTTTGGAAGCGTCTGGGAAAATCGTTGAAGTCGGAAACTGGGTGATCGATCAAGCCGCCAGCCAGTTAAAGCGTTGGCAGGATATGGGGCTGGGCATTTCGGTTTCGATCAATGTCAGTCCTGTCCAATTCGAAGATCCCGTTTTGCTGGATCACGTTCGCAAAGCTGTTGAGAATTATCAGGTTTCGCCGTCGTTGATCTGCTTCGAAATCACCGAAAGCGTGTTGGTTCGCGACGTGGACAAAGTCGTTGAGAGATTGAACGCGCTGAAGGAACTTGGCGCTTCGATCAGCATTGACGATTTCGGAACCGGTTATTCTTCGTTGGCCTATTTACGACAGATTCCAATTGACAGGTTGAAAATCGACAGAGCGTTTGTGAAAGATTTTCCACATCAGGACGACGGTGTTGTCGCCAAAAGCGTTATCGCTATCGCCCAAGCATTGAATCTTGAAGTGGTTGCCGAAGGGATCGAAACTCCGGAACAATTGAATCTGATTTCCTCTTACGGATGCGAGTTTTATCAGGGCTTCCTGTTTGGCGAGCCAGTCAGTCCCGACGAGATCACGAGCTTGATTACCAACCGCGAGCCAGAAGTTTCCGTTCCGCAGCACCGCCTAACTTCGTGAAAACGGGCTACGGCTTTGTCATGCTCAATGAATGTAGTAGGTCTCGCCAGAATTCCTGACGAGACCTTTCTTTTCGTTGTACAAGGGCAGCCGAACGGCTGCCTAGTTAAATTCCTCAGGCGGAATTTCTTTTACGAGCGCCAGCGGCTTCCGAAAAATCAGAGCTTGGAGTTGGGGCAGCTTTGTAGTTGCCGTAGTTCCCGTAGGGCTTGTGTCCATAGCTGCCATAACCATATCCGCCGTAACCACTGTAGTTGTAGCCAGCATCCTTTTTACGCAATCCGTTCACGACGATTCCTTTGACGTTCGCTCCAACGGTGTTCAAAGCCTCGATTGCACGCTGGGCGTTAACTTGCACGCCATTACGAATTCGCATCGGGATATAGATCGCGTCCGCGTACCCGGAAATAATCACAGGATCGGTAACCGGAATAACCGGTGGTGTATCAAGGATGATAAAATCGTACTCGTGACGAAGTGAATCCAGCAAAGCAGGAAAACGCTCGGTTGTCAAAAGTTCAGCAGGGTTGGCATACTGTGGACCGCTGGAAATCAAATGCAGATTTGGCAAGCCGATAACTTGAATCGCTTCGTCGATCGTAGATTCGCCAATAATCACCGAAGTCATTCCGACTTTGTTGCCCAAACCGAAACGAGCGTGCTGACTGGGTTTGCGGAAATCGCAGTCAATCAACAAAATCTTGCGACCGGACTGAGCCATAACCACCGCCAAATTCGCAGAGACAGTTGACTTTCCATCGCCCGGCGACGGACTGGTAACCTGAATGACTTTGGTATCACTGGTTTGAGAGTTAAAGAAGACACTCGTTCGAAGTGCCTTGTAAGACTCAGCCGAAACAGATTGTGGTCGATGTAACGAGATCACGTCGGCGTTGACCTTCTTGTAATTTGAGTCGCGTGGAGTTCGCGATTTAAACACGCCGATCTGAGCAACAACCGGAACACCCAACTGACGAGAAACTTCGTCCGAGGAACGAAACGTTTTCTCGGCGAGTTCCTTAAGGATGCTGAACATTGCGCCCAACATAAAACCGAGCATCAAACCAGACGCAATACAAATCAACAGATCGGGAGCAACTTGCTCTGCTGTCGAAGGCGGGTCCAACTCGGTTACGGATCGAAAATCAAACTCACTGGTTGCCTCAAGATCACCAATTCGCTGCTCGATGTTGTAACGATTATCTTCCAACTGTTGCCGTTCACGAAACAGCTTTGCCAGTTCATCGCAGTCAATTGAGATTTCCAAAGACTTGGTTTTCGCGTCATCAATCGCGGTGGCTAATTGGCTTTCGTGAGATTTGGCAAGTTCGATTTTATTGGCGACGTGATTTCGTACTGTCGCCAGAAAGTCACCGGACGATTGAATCGAAGAGTCAGTGCGGATCGCGGACAATAAGTGTTCTTTTCGCAATTGCTCGACAACCACTAACTGACTACGTATGTTTCGCAGTTCAGGGTGGTCTTCGCCATAATCTCCCATTAACTCCTGCTCACGGACTTTAAGTTCGAGATAGGATTGCTGGGTCGCAGTATCATCGCCAATTGGTGCATTGCCCATACCTTGCAGGACTTCCAAGATCATTTCTTCCTGGTTTTTCCCTGTAGCGCTGGTGTCATTCAACTTGCGCAACAAAGTCTCATAGCCCAAGCGTTGGCTGGAAAGTTCATCGAGTTCGATCTGCAAACTGGAGACTTTTCCTTCGTACCGGTTGTATACTTTTTGATCGATCGTATACACGTTATGTTTTTTGCTCAGTACTCCGATCCGGGCTTCGACCTCTTTTTCACGAGCCAATTGTTGCTCGCTAAGGTTGCCGATCGTCTCGCGCATATCACCGCCGGCACCACGGTTTGTTGATTCCACAAACGATTTAAACGAATCCATGATGTTAGTCAGTAAAACCTGACAGTCTTCTTCAACGCCACATTGATATCGAATCTTGATTACATCGGACGCCGCTTTATTGTCTGCAGTGGCGACCTTGAGGTTCTCTCGAACGGTAAACAAAATGTCGTCCATACCGTCGGTGTCCTCCAGGGACGCCATGTTCTCGATCTCAGTGTTTTCAATCGCTTTACTCAAAACCGCATGGCTGTTGAGGATTTCAATGAACTGAAGCACGTTCGCTTCGCTAACAGGTTCGCCATCGGTCGACATCGTAGCAGCACGATGATCGTCAATGAAAAACTTGGCAGTCGACTCGTAGGTCTTAGGAGCCTTGAAAAAGAAAAGCGTAGCTAAAGCGGTACACAAAAGAACGAAGAAACAAATCGCCCAGAACTTGCGACGAAGTAATCCAATCGGATCGATTTGGAAATTACGGGCTGACGGGCTTTCACCGTTTGTATTTTGAGCGTTTTGAATCATGGAGTTGGTCTCCGAGTCTTCCTGTAAAAAACCGCATGCAAGATGTGGCGTGGTGGGCAGTTAATTTTGTAATTTAAAAGGCATGAACAAGGTGTTTGATTTGTTGGATCGCAAAAAACGTTGTCGGCTCATTTCCGCTTTTGGTTTCGACGTCGGTTCGCTTGACTTAAAAGCTTGGTCGTCAAAAGTTTATGTTCGCCGGAAAGTTGACATATTTTGAGTTGCGAGATCGCTTCTGTGTAATTGGTTTCGGCGATCAACGATCGTGCATATTGTAATCGCCACTCAACACGATCCTTTTCAGATTCGAGGGCTTTCCGAAAATACAGTGAAGCGACCGGGTAATTCTTACTATCTAACTCGATTTGTCCAATCAAATAGTTCCGCTCTGTATCGGAATAGGGTGATATCGGATCGTTCGTGGCGGAGGGAATGTCTGTCTGAGAATTCGGCTCCAACAGGCTCCTAGTATGATTCAAAAGTAGTCGCTTTACCATTAGATCTTCGGGTGCGTCAAAATAACGTTTTGCTATTTTAAGCCTATAGTAAGCGTCGTTGGGTATTACTTGCTCAAAGAAGGATTTCATGCCGATCTCATAGCGACAAAGTTGGATAATCGGCCTTTCGAACTCCCTCGAGAATACAAGACACTTGTTCCAGTGCTCATAAGCCGACTCGGAATCATCCGATTGGTGTTCCAACAGACCAACTACATAGAGGGATTTTGAGTTGTTGGGACATCGCTGCAGAGCAATTTCGCAATGTTCTTTTTGCCTGCCGGGATAGCCCATCAGGCAGCTTAACTGGGCGAGGCGTATCTGTGTTACCCATAGCCGGTCTGAATGCTCCTCGGCAAGGTTCAAATGGTGCCAAGCTACGCTCAGATAGTCCTGAACCTCTTTGCTTTGGGAAAACTCTGCAATATATTCAGGACCAGCCTTGGTCGCGATTCGCGCCAGTCGATGAACGGCATTCAGGGGAGTTCGTGGCCAGGCTTCGTTAATGTCTTTGGGTTGCATCTGAGCAACGAACTCCATTCGCTGTTTTACTTGCTCAGGTGTAAGTGTTCCGTCCTCAAACTCGGACGCTTTTGGTGGAACCATCATCCCTTTCGCTGCAGCCATTCGATATTGCAAAATCTGGTTCAAAGCCATTTGATAGTGCGCTTCGCTGTCATCCGGTCTGATCTTTAGCGCATAATCCAACAATGATTCGTAGAACTCGATCTTGTCTTCGTCGCGTGCTGGGTCAAACCGTTCTTCGAAACGCCTCGCCGCTCTGCGAGCATCGACGGCCGAATATTCATAGGTTGCCCAAACGGCACCGCCCATCATAAGTAAAGCGATCAACCAACCCAGCGAGCTACGCAAACGCGAGGTCTTTTTTCGAGTCAAATTCTGCGCTTTCCAGAACCAGTTATGTTGTGCAAAAACAACTCCGATAAGAGTTGCCATTAAAACTGTGTTGGCGGGTTGATAAAGCCCAAAATCCAAAGCGCCCGCAATCGTCTGGCTGATCACCGCAAACAAGCCGACAGCGCCAACAGCGCGGGTTGTTGAATCGGGCTTTTTCAAAAGTTGAAGACTTGCGTAGATCGTGATTCCGATTGCAAGCAGCAAAACACCCAGCCCAAAAAAGCCGAGCTCGACCAATGTCTCAAAATACTGATTCTCTGCGTGCTTGAACCAACGATTGAAGTGGCCAGTTTGAAACTTGGGGTAGGTAAAAGCGTAAGTCCCCAGCCCATTGCCGAGCGCCAGACTTGGCTGAGCTGCTTGCCAAGCGTCATTCCAATGTGCGAAACGTGTTTCACTTGCCGACTCGAGATCGGCCAACGAACTCAAATTCTCACTGACGACTTCGTTTTGCTCGCTCCAGACCAAAAAGCCGATACCACTGCCAATCACGACAGCCGTAACTGCAAGGGAAAGCCAACTTTTTCGAAAAACAAACATCCAAACGACTACGGCAGCGATCAGAAACGCAACCGAAGCGCCTCGGCTGAGCGTGGCAAAAATGCCAGCACCGACGAGAGCAATAGCAGCATAAGCGTACAAGTGTTTAGTTTCCAATGTTGCGAACTCGCGGCCTAGAAATTCAAAGGCTTCTTTCATCCTTCTTTTTTTCTGCGGCCGACCAAGCCCCTGCTCTGAGGAATTCGACATAGGCGATTGCGACTGGAAAACGCGACGTGCAAGAAAAAAAATCGCAGCAGCGAAACACATCAACAAATAGCCACCTGCGTTGTTACCATTCACGAACGGGCCAAACGGTTCGCCTCCATTAATTAATTCATAGATCCCCAATATCTTTTTCGAACTGGAAACCGTTTGTGCGATGCCCACAAACGTCAACACAACGCCATTGAACGCGATCAAACCAAATAGATACGGAACCATTTTACGTTTAGTAAAAATACTGGACGCTGCAACAAATACACCAACGCCAAGAATGACTTCGCACAACCTAGCTCGAGAGGCAGAGGGATAGCTTGAATGGGCAGCTAGTGATGGTAATAACTGCAGGGCTGCGTATCCGATCCCCGCCAACAGCACGCACTTCATCAGCAACCCGATTCGGGTGGGACTTCCAATTAATGAAGGGACACAAACAACTCCCAGTAATAATAACCCCGTGATTCCGATCGCAATCACGCGGACGGGAGGTAAGTTACCACCCAGCAACCAAGGCAGGGCGACTAGTCCCATACTTAGAGCAACAGCCAGAGAGGTAGCAAGTTTGCTTGACATGATGGAAGTCAAGATCGGGTAATCCAAATACCATTTAGGAGGGTATATTTGCTTTTGCCGACAAAAAGTCAAGCCAGAGTTACGGTTGTTCAGGTAATGGCAGTTAGACACATTTTGGGATAACAGCGATTGCAGTAGTTCGACCGCCAAGGAGCTACTGCTATCAAGAATACACCTTGAAGGTCACGATGAATTAATGTGGCGGATTAAACAATTGCCGTTTCCTGCGAAGCGACATCATTTTTGCCCTAAATCCTATTATTTAACATCCAACCTGTTAAGCGAGTGCTACCTTACGGCAGTATCCGTTAATTACTTGGGTGCTCACTCGAACGAAACCCAAACAACCAAACTTGATTTTGTGGAAGTATTATGAAAACTCTCCTTTCAGGCGTTGCTTTCGCTTTGGCATTAGCTTTGCCTCAGTTCTGCAGTGCAAACAACAATGACGACGTCGTTGAAGTATCCCTTTCTGAAAATGGCACTCTCGTCGGCCACGTATTCGCCTTGATGGAAGACGAAGAAGCTCCCATCGCTGGTAAAGTCACTTTGACTTCTTCAGAAGGTCAAACTGTCTCGACTTTAGACACTGATGCAACTGGAAACTTCTCATTTAGAGACATTCAGCCTGGCAAATACAACATGATTGGTGTTGCCGGAAACTACGTGGGAAACAAAGTAGTCGAAGTCACTCCTTTCAATGGAGTTAGCGCTGAAGAAGAGGCTTACACAGCAGTTCCACTTATGGTTGCTCCTTCGTATAGCCCTCAGGTTTACGACAACTACGGTTCAGCTCCTGTTGAAACGTTCTCAGGCGGATGTACCTCTTGCGGCCAAACTGCTGCTCCAACTTACGTTGAAGGCTATTCTGTCGGTGGCGGATGCAGCTCTTGCAGTGGCGGCAGTGGCGGAGGATTCGGCAGCGGTCGCGGATTCGGCGGCGGCGGTGGATTCGGAAGCGGTGGCGGACTTGCCGGTGGAATCGGTGGAAACGTTGCATTTCGTCGCTTGGCTCTGATCGGTGGAACAGTCGGACTGGCTGTTGGAATTAGCAGCGACTCAGCAAGTGCTGATGAGTAATTCAAACCTTCGCAAACTTGCGAATGACGGGCAAATCTGTTGAAAAGGATTGCCTAACCGAAAACAAAAAAACAGGGCGTCCCGTTGGGATGCCCTGTTTTTTTAATGGTCTGATACTTTTTGGGAATCTTGGCAAGCGGAACCGCGGCCACAACAGCGGGGCGTAGGCCTAGCATACAAAAACTGAAAAGCGCAAGGATGAGATAGCCGATTTACGACAAACGCTAACTTTTGATTCGCCTTCCGTTCCAGACCTACTTTTTAAATTTTTACTTGTCGCAATAAATGTAGGTGTCGATAGCAGATACATATTTACATTTGGAGAAAACTGAAGACTAAATCCCGCAGCCACTATATGCCTCTAAGGCTGTAGAAAGAACCCTCAGATCCATAAGTGTCTACCAACAGGTAAACGGGCTACTACATCAGAAAATCCTAACTAAAATTTCAATTCTTACCTCCATGATAAACAGCTTCCTAACCCTTCCTCAAACTGCTTTATGATTGCTCGCGCTGACAACTCTCCATTGACTGCCCCTTCCTCCCGCTTGGAAAAAATGAGAGCGATATTGGAAAGGGCTCGGTTACCGATCCTTTTTGTTGCTCATGCTGCAGTCTTTGTCTTGATCTATTGGCTTGCGCTGCTTGTAAGATTCGAGAGACTGTTTCCGGAGAATCCTCGGCATCTCTATGTGCTACCTCTTGTGGTAATGGTTAAGATCTCGATGTTTTGGGCCTTTCAAACATTTCATGGATGGTGGCGCTACGTCACTTTTACCGATCTCGTTTTGTTGGCAAAAGCCACGGTCGCGTCGGTAGGCATGTTCCTTTTGCTCGACTATTTGTTTTTTTCCGAACAAATCTCACGTGGCGCGATTCTCATCGATGGCGCGTTTACCGTAGCGATCATGAGTGCGCTACGAAGTGTTTGGCGAGTTTGGGACGAACGCATATTGTTTGGCAAACATAATCAAACCCTCAAACGAGCGCTCATCATTGGTGACGATTTCGAAACAGCCAAACTAGCCCACCTGATCAATTCACGTAATTCGATGAATTGCCGAATTACTGGCTTGGTATCGCTTGAGCCAACCTCGCCCAAGCGTTTTACCGAATTGCGAGTCGTCGGTGCACTCGATAACATTTGCGAATTATGTAAAGACATGCGGATCGAGTCGATTCATGTTCCTGCGGGAAAACTCCCTGCCCGCCAGTTGCGATCCCTGATCGACTCAGTCCAAGAGTACGGAATTCAGGTCAACGTGGTCCCCTCTCTCATTTCGCTGCTCGAAGGCGGAACCGATATTCCTATTCGCGAAGTGAGCTTCGAAGATCTCTTGCGACGCGACCCAGTTAAACTTGATACCGATGCGATCAGCGAAATGTTGGCGGGAAAACGAATCTTGGTGACAGGAGCGGGAGGCAGCATTGGTTCAGAGCTTTGCCGTCAGATCCTTAAGTTTGGTCCCAAGCAATTGTTGCTGTTGGGAAGGGGAGAGAATCGCATCTACCACATTGAAAAGGAACTTGGCCCCCAAGCCGGTTCGACTGATGTCCGCATGGTTTTGGCAAGCATCACAGATGAACGCCGAATTGAAAACATCTTTGAGACCCATCGACCTGAGGTGGTTTTCCATGCAGCAGCACACAAACATGTCCCGCTCACCGAACTCAATGTTGGTGAAGCGGTCATCAATAATGTCCGTGGCACGCGGGTTATCGCCGACGCTTGTCATAAATTTGGCGTCTCCCAGTTCGTGATGGTTTCCACCGACAAAGCGGTCAACCCAACCAGCGTAATGGGCTGCACGAAGCAGTTGGCGGAACGTTACTGTTTGGCACTCGGAAGTCGTTCCAATACTAAGTTTGTCGTTACACGTTTTGGAAACGTATTGGGTTCAGCCGGTAGCGTCGTTCCTCTGTTCAAAAAACAAATTCAAAAGGGTGGACCACTTACCGTGACCGACCCCCGAATGACTCGATTCTTCATGACCATCCCCGAAGCTGCACAATTGGTTGTGCAAGCGGGTTCAATGGGCGAAGGTGGCGAGATATTTGTTTTGGAAATGGGCGAGCCAGTAAAGATTGTCGACCTCGCGCATGACCTGATCCGATTGGCTGGTCTTCCAGCGGGCTCTATCGACGTTGAGTTCACCGGTATTCGACCAGGTGAAAAGTTGTATGAAGAACTTTACTACATTGACGAAAAATCAGTTCCCACGGAACATGAAAAAATCCTGACTGCGTTTCACCGACCGTTTGAGTACAAAGAAACCTCATCTGCGCTGAGCGAGTTGGTGGAAGCTGCCTACACGACCCCAAGCTCGATTCGGGCGATGCTCGAACAATTGATCCCTGAATTCAAGTCAACCACCAAACCTGCCCCGACTAAAACAGAAAAAGTTGCAAGTCCAATGTTTGCTAAATTAAAAAACGTTGCAAGTCCGACGGTTACTGGAGTTGCAAGCCCGAATTAATCGAAACTGCTACACGACTTGATCTTCATCGCCGTTTGGAACAAGTCGGTAACAAACACAACCATTTTCACATCTTTGATTGTCATTTATAACGGTGGCCCGATTGTGTCCCGCATCCGTTGTGGACTCGGGAATCTATTCGCTTTGCAGCGAAAATTGCTTAATCATAGATACCTCAGATGTTTGAAATACTAATAGCCGCGATCATTGGTTATGTCCTGA
>CAZDBA010000031.1:20564-35114 GCA_964503615.1 uncultured Pirellulaceae bacterium | reverse complement strand
GGGCGGATGAAAAAAGATACGTCGGTGGGGTGTTGCCGATCGGCGATATCATGGTCGCATATTCGCAAAATGCCAAACGCTGGTCCGATGGGCAGGGGCATTGCCCGCAAGAACGATCGTTAATCGCAAACGGTTGGCGGTGGAAAGTGCATTTGTATTCGAGCCCTCTGTTTTTGTTGGCAATTGGTCTTTGGTGGCGACGGAGGAAGAGGAATCGCAGAAGGCTGGATGCGTGATACAACCTTGGTTGTTCAAACGGTCTGCCAATACTGCGATGTTACAAAGCGTTTACACGATAGCGCTTGATTTCCGCATACAATTGGTCGAGTTGAAAAACTATTCATTTACTCTTTCAGTAGAGAGTCGACCAGCTTGTTCATCTTTACCAAAAGCCGATTGAAATGGGTTTGGTGCTCTATCACACTAGTGATATCAGCGTTGATTTTGGCAAACGTGACAAACTACTTTCGCAACGTGCCAACGCCAAATTTCTTGCTGGAAAAAGGCAACCTGCGATTCTCTCCACTTTGGATAACCTCTTTGTACATGCATGTAATCGGCAGTTCCATCTGCTTGGCTACAGGCCCCTTGTTGATGATCCCGCGCCTGATTCGGCTACGAAAATTACACAAATTCCTGGGGTACTCTTACATCAACGCGGTTCTCTGGGTCTCGATCCCATCCGGCTTGATCCTCAGTTGCGTGGCCAAAGGCGGTTGGCTTGCTTCACTTGGGTTCGCCGTCACCGGAATCCTCTGGTGGTGGGCGACATGGTCAGGTTACCGAGCCGTTCGAAATCAGCAACTCGTGCCGCACATCTGCTGGATGGTCCGATCCTACGCACTTGCATTGTCTGCGGTTGCCTTTCGAGTCATTCAGCAACTAGTTGTCTACGCCCCGATCTCAGATGACGCGAACTACATCGTATCCCTTTGGCTAAGCTTGCTGGCCAGCTTTTGGTTTTCCGAATCGTGCATTCGACGACAATTCGTATCAGACGAAAAACGAAGAAAGATCCCCAAGTGGTTTTCTCTCTTCTCGCAATCGAACACGACTCTCGCCAAATCGAAACTCACTTTAAAAAAACAAACTGTTTAACCCCAAAAGGCAAAAACCATGAACCGTTACATGACAATTCCGTTGGCAGTCAGCCTGGTATGTTTTACCACTGTTTTTCTGGTCCAATCCAAATCAAACCCATCAACAGAGTCTACTTTTTTCAATTCGTTAGCTCACTCGATCAGAACAACAAGAGTAGTGCAAGTCGAAGAGAAACCGAACGAAAAGCTCTCTTTTGCTCAAGCTAAAACGTTGCTCCTGGAAGCTTGGCCCGTTCACCGAGACCGTGACATACAATCCCGCGCTGCACCAAGACGGCGATCGGCTTGGGTGCAAAGACCACTTCACGAAATTTCCGATGAGCAAACAAGTATTCATACCAGCCTGACCGCGGTGGACCCCGAAGATAACCACTCTACCTTTGCGATACATGTCGACCGAGTTTCACATGAAATCAAAATATTTAATGGCAGAGCTTGGGATGACTATTCAGTGTGGTTGGAGCAAAACCTTGCAACTTATGAACCAAAAGCAGCACAATCTGATTCGCAACCATCTCGACTATCTAAGCGTTAAAAAAACAGGGCCAGTCGAAACCGACACGCAATGGATTTGTTTGGAAACACAGAGGTACAGAGATTACAGAGAAACACCACGACAAAAACTCTGTGTCCTCCGTGCCTCTGTGTTTTCTCTTATCCCCTTCACTAACCTCTTAGCCTGGCCTGCAAACAAGCATCTGACATCTATCTTTTAAACAAATCTTTGGGTGAAGTTGAGAATAGCTGATGAATTCGTCGACAAGATTGGGAGTGTGATGTTGATGGCGTTCGGCGAGGTTTTCTCAAACGCTTTAAATTGGAGATCACGCGGATTCTCTCGATTCATTTAGATATACGGTTGAATGCTACAAGTTGCCCTCTCTATCGCGCAGAAGTATCATCAGGGCAGTTAAACTTTCCCAATCCAACTCTCGGGTATACGACATGCGTCTTGCCCTCCAATTCATGTTGCTCTGGTTTGCAATCTTAATCACAACCCTTTCGGTGCTGCCAGCGCGGGCTCAAGAGACAGAAACTCCCGATTTCCCGACCGTCCAAATCTCGCAAACTTTTGCACCACCGGGTGAATCCAACGTACGTTCGTCGTTCCAACTGGCTGAAGGCGCAGCAGTGATTGGCACCGAAGAGACCGGGGACGTTTTCAAGACGACGGATGCTGGGCAGACTTGGACCAAGACCGTGGATGGTACAGAGGCTTGGGGGATTCAGGATGTTCGAAATTTTATTCGTGCCGCGGATGACCGGCTTTACGCCACCACAT
This sequence comes from uncultured Pirellulaceae bacterium, assembly GCA_964503615.1. GTDB lineage: Bacteria > Planctomycetota > Planctomycetia > Pirellulales > Pirellulaceae > CAZDBA01. The sequence goes on along the minus strand of CAZDBA010000031.1, from coordinate 32,732 downwards.
CCGAACCGGCGCTCGTCCTGCGTTCTGAAGATGAGGGTGATTCATGGAAAATTGTCGCCCGTCCCAAAGCCTCTCGAACCGTCGCACTGGTCCAATTGGATTCAGGTGAAATCCTCGTTGGTCTTCGGCGAAGCGAGAACGACAAAATCAGTATCGTCCGCAGTTCCGACAACTTTGAGACGTTCCAAACTATCGTGCTGGACAATGAATTTCCAAGACAAAACACAACTTGCCTGTTTGATATGGGCGGCGGAGTCGTACTGTGCGGTGTTGGTTACGAAGAGTCCGGAAAGATTTTTCGGTCGTCCGATGCAGGGCTGACGTGGACTCAAACTGGCGAGTTTGCCGACGCGCGTGATGTGATGAACTTTTACAAAATTGGTGACCGCGTGTTTGTTCTCACCTCAGGTATCGCGACGATTTTTGCCAGTGAGGATGCCGGAAAATCGTGGAGCAAGCACGCACAAATTTGGAAGAAAGGGTTCCTCGGCCAACACACTACTCTCGAGCATAATGACCAGACCTACCATTTGCTGGCTGCCACCGACCAACGCGAAGACAAAAAGCGTCACGTGATTCTTATCTCCGCGGACGCGGGTGAAAGTTGGCATGAATGGATCGAGTTGGCCACCGACAAATCAGGCGGAGCCAGCAATCTGGCCGTGATTGGAGTAAACACGATCGTTGTTGGCACAGGAAACCACAGCGTACAAGGTTTTGTCTATACGCTAACCGTAAAATGAGGATCGAGCGGCCTTTAGCAAAACTAAAGGACGCGAATCGCTGGCGTTTCTGACTCGACCACCGTCCCCACGACCGCAGCGTCGGCGAATCCTGCATTGGCTAAAACATCCAGGATCGCTGATTCGTTTTCTGGGCGTACTCCCAGTAACAAACCGCCGCATGTTTGAGGGTCGAACAACAATTTGTATCTGGCATCATTGGACAAATCGCCAGCTATCTCGACTTGGCTCTCGCGCCAACGATTTTCAGGGGCAAGAGTACTTTCGATTCCGGCGTCAACCAACTCGGTCGCGCCTTGGATCGTCCGAATCGTTTCCAATTGAATGTCGGCAGCAAGTCGACTGGCCGAAAGCATCTCTAGCAAGTGCCCGGCAAATCCAAACCCGGTCACATCGGTAACCGCAGAGACGTTGTGCTTCAAAATCAATTCGAGCGCGATCTTGTTGCTGACCAACATGGTTTCCATCAGCGGCAGAAAATACTCGCCGCGCATTTTGGCTTGCATCAGAGCTGCCAACATCACGCCCGAGCCAAGCGGCTTGGAAAGGATCAATCGGTCGCCAGCTTGCAAATTGGATTTCGTACTGGGATCGACCTTTTGATTTCCAAGAACCGTAAAGCCCATAACGACTCGCGGCCCTTCAATCGTATGGCCACCCACAATCGCAGCGCCTGCGAGGTCCATTTCATGCTTGGCCCCGCTCATCAACTCGTACATCACACGTGATTGTGATTTGGGATGCCCCTCGGGCAATTGAACAATAGTCAAACCGGCAGTCGCTGCTGCACCCATGACGAATAGGTCACTTAGCGAATTCAGGGCTGCGATTCGACCAACCAGGTACGGATCGCTGAGTGGAGCAGCGAAAAAGTCAGTGGTCACGGTCACTTGGTTACTTGCTGTCCTTACGATCGCCGCGTCATCGGGATTGTTCAAGCCGATAATGACGTTGGCATCGTCCTGGATTCCGAGCTTGTCCATCACTCCGCTGAGGATCCGACCGCCAACTTTGCCGCCACACCCCAGACAACGCATTTCTGATTCCGTTGGGTTGGCTTCGGACTTCATCGGCATCAGAGAATAGTCCTGATACATCTTCATGAATTTCTGGTCGATTCGATTTTTCAACCACCACTGGGACCGCCCGTGCAACGATCGTCCCAGATGTTGCGAGATTGCAGTCCCATCGCAGACGTTGACTATCTTTAGATAGTTCTTTTGCGGTTGGTACTGCTGTAAAGGTTTCGATTGAACAAAACGCTCCAGATTTTTATGCAGAATGGGTCCCTGCCGAACCGCGTACACTCCCGCTTTGTCCAAGTTTGCATCTTGAATCGTGCCGGAGTCACCGACCGCAAAGATCTTGTCGTCACTAACCGATTGCAGTGTCGAACGAGTTAAAATGAATCCCCGTTCGTCCTTCTCTAAATCGAAACTCTGGAACAGATCGTGAGCTACAGCGTTCGTTGCCCAAATCACAATATCGGCGTAGATCGTTCCACCGTTTTCCAGTTTTATATGATCTGAATTGACGCTTGCGACCCGGCTGTTTCCTTTCATCTGGAGCGAATGACGCCCAAACTGGCTGGCGATTTTTTTAACCGTAGAATCCAAAAGGCCTTTGCCTGCATGCGACGAGGAGGTCACCAGATTAATTTCAGGGGCGACTAGGTTATCTTTTTGAAACCGCTGCCTAAGCCCGAATACGATTTCGATGCTACCGATCCCACCGCCGACAACGCTGATCTTCAAGGCTCGATCAGTGATCTGTTTACCAAGTGTTTCAATTCGACTATGCAAACGAGACATAAAAGTCTGCATCGGCTTTACTGCTAACAAAGCAGAATCTTCGCCGACGCTTACACCCGCCATTGAGGGTCTCGAGCCAATTCCGATCGAAAGCAAGTCGTAGGCAAGGGGAGGGCGATCGGCAAAAATCAGCTGCTGGCGATCTCGATCCAAACCGGTGACTTTTCCAATGACCAAACGAGCGCCTGCCGACTGGGTAAGGCGCACTAGGTCGATTTCCATTTCCTCAAGTGGATATTGCCCAGCAAGGGCACCTGGCAACATACCCGAGTAGGTTGCGATCGGAAAATCGGAAACGCAAACCAATTGTGCATTGTCAGGACGTTTTCCCATCTTCCACATACGGAGGATGTGTGCGTTGGTATGTCCGACGCCAAGTAGGACGATCGTGTTTCGCCCAAGTTTCTGATTCATTCGTAAATCTTCTGCTTTGCTGCTTTGGTTTGATGCAAGGATGAATGCCTTACTCACTATAACTAGGTAACGAGTTTTTCATAAGCTGGGAATGCCAACGAAAGGAACCGTACAATCGTGCCGAGATGCGGGTATCGAGTCCGCCAGCTTCTTTTTTTCCACGAGCGGAAAGGCGCTCACCAGGGCTTTTTCTGAACGAGTGGACTGGTTGGTTTGAAAATTGTCGCAGTTAGAATACAAGCCTTTGTGTTTTACCTCAGGCAACCCAGCTTTGAACTTTCAGGCTCGCATCGACGACTCGCTTTCCAATTCGGATTCTGCTGGCCGGACTCATCTGCTGTGGACCGTGGCCGAAGTCCTGCTAATCGTTGGGATATTCTGGGCCTACGGTGGACAACCCGCTCCCGATGTTAACGAAACTCACTACCTGACCAAAGCAAAACAGTTCTGGAATCCGCAGTGGTGCGAAGGCGATCTTTTTCTCAGCTCGTCCAATCCCCACCTTTTGTTTTATTGGATGTTTGGCTGGTTAACGTTGTTCATGCCGCTGGCCGCTGTTGCGATGGTGGGGCGTATCGTAACTTGGACGTTGATGGCGTTCGCGTGGCACAGGTTAAGCAAATCCGTTTTTCCAACCCGAATGATTAGCGTTTTGACCGCGGCGATCTGGTTGTTGCTTCTGGATAGGTGCCACATGGCTGGCGAGTGGGTCGTCGGTGGCTTCGAAGCCAAAGGGCTGTCATACGTTTTCGTGATTGGAGGACTGGCCGCAATGTTGCGAGAGCGCTGGGGCCATGTCTGGATATGTGTTGGCATCGCATCTGCGTTTCATGTTGTTGTAGGTGGTTGGTCTTGCGTTTGCTTTGCCGTCGTTTGCTTGACTTTGTGGATAAAGCAAAAATGGTTTGAGCCACAAAAATTGGTTACGCTGCCCAGCGATTCGATTGAGGGCCGTGATAGCCTTGCCAGTACCCTTACCTGTTTATTGATTGGTGGCCTGATCAGTTTGGTTGGCCTGTTGCCACCGTTGCTTTCGACGCTAGGAACCGCAAGCGAAACGATCCACCTTGCCAACGAAATCAATGTGACGCGTAGACTTCGTCACCACCAGTTGTTTGAAGCGTTTGGCTCATATCGAGTCGGGATGTTTTGTGCGCTGGTATTTTTGTGGATCATGGGGCAAAGATTCCTGACTTTGGTTACGCACCGAAACGTCGAGGGTGGCAGTAATGTTGCTTATGGAGGCCAGTCTGGTTCCAGGTGTCGCACATTGAACTTGTTTACGATAGGGACTTTGGGAATTTGTGTTTGCGGTGTGCTGCTGAGCGGAATAAGCAACACGAATACGCCAGCAGGAGAAACAGCCGTAGATTTATTGATCTACTATTGGTTTCGACTTTCCGATTTCGCGGTACCGATGGCGGCGAGCTTTGTTTTTGCTGTTTTGTTGCAACGTTCGTGGTGCTGCTTAACAGGCAAAGCGTTTGCGACAAGTGTCGTGATCGGTTTGATCGCCATGCTCAGTATCGTTTGTGTCAACCGTTGGTCTGACCCCCGACCGATCGCCGATCGACGCGCGTTGCCAAAGTATCCCGCTTTTCCCGATCGGACTTTACGAACTTATGAGAATTGGAAACGTGCCTGCCAGTGGGTTCGTGAAAACACCCCTGAAGATTCAGTATTCCTGACACCAGCGAGGCAGCAGACTTTCAAGTGGTACGCTCAGCGAAGGGAAGTTGTAAATTGGAAAGACAGCCCTCAGGATGCGATCGGTTTGGTCGAATGGTTGACTAGAATACAACGATTTCAACGTCCTCAGTTCAGTTACCAAGGCGGATTGTGGGCCTATTCAGACCAACAACTTCGTGACATCGCAAAGGAATATGGCGTGACCCATATTATGACTTTGCAGGCCGATTTTGAATCGAGAGTGGAAAGTGGGTCAACGTTTCGGCAAGTCTATCCAGGCTCGCCGAAGACAAGAGCGACCTATGTCGTGTTCAAGATCGACTAGAACTTTTCAGGTTTCGATTCGTTTTCCGCTTTCTCTCCGTCACGAGGCTTGACCAGCCCTGCGTCGATCAACTGTTTCACAAGATTTTCCATTGCACTAAAACTTCGCAAGAACCCGTCTGGTGGCATTACGATTCTTTGCTTCACTTCGAGAGTGGGTTTGGCACCGTCCTTGTTCGAACCGACCAAAGTTACGAGATCCATTCGGACCATGCCCCCAGACAATGTGATCTCACCAATGCCATCCGCAAAAAAATCTTGAAACATGAACCGTCCCTAAATCCTGATCTATTTTGTTTACTTAAAACCTGCCAACGCAGGACTTTCAGGAAAGATAGCGTCTTTGTGAAACAGACGCAAGTTGAGCAATCTCCCAACGGTTTTAACGAACGACAGTCTTTCCCAATTGATTTAGCTTGGAGTGCAAGCACATTTCGAAACGCGTTGAACTGCCGTTTAACATCCGCTATAAGCCCCTCGCTGAATACTAAATGTTTAACTGGTAAACGATGTTTACAGGTCTTCAAAATTTCTGGAATTCGTTTCGGACCACCGTCCGGGGCTTTGACAATTCCGGGCAATTAGCGATGGGAGTCGCGATCGGAATGATGATCGGATTAGTCCCGAATGATTCGCTTTTCGTGTATCTTTTTGGGCTTATCCTTTTGCTTTCCACAAGCAATCTGATTACCGGAACTGTTTCGGCAATTGGTTTTAGTTGGATCGCGGCGCTGCTGGACCCTGTCACTGCTCCCATTGGTCAATACTTTTTGACAATCGACTTTTTAAGTTCGACGTTTGCAAAACTTGCTCAAATGCCATTGGTTCCATGGACACGCTTTGAGAATACGGTGGTGACAGGAAGTGTGATTCTGGGCTTGATGCTCCTACTGCCAACGTATGCGATCAGCAAACGACTTTTTGAACGTTACAACGAATCAGTTTCCGTAATGTTTAGCAACTCTTTAGTCGGCCGTTGGCTGCTTGGTACCCCTACACAAAACGTGGAGCAAGCATGATTCGTTGGCACTACCTCGTTCCTCGCTTGGTCATTCTGGGCCTGATACTCTTGCTGGGTTGGCTTAGTGTAGACCCGATTTTGAAGTATGCGGTCGTCAACTCGGCCGAATCGGTAACTGGCGCCAAGGTTGATGTTGGAAAAGTTGAAACGTCGATGCTGGAGGGCAAAATCTACATTTCGGATCTTGCAATTTCCGACCCGCGGGATCCGATGAAGAATTTGCTACAAGCCGATGTCGCTTATCTTAAACTCGATCCACGCCGCTTGCTGCACAAAGAACTAGTTGTAGAGCACGGTCACTCAACTCAAGTCGTTTTCGGTTCGCCGCGAACGGTATCAGGTGATTTGCAGAACCGAAACTACGAACCGGTGGCGGATTCCGAACTTCCGAAAGTTACTGTCAAAACGCCTGTTGCGATCGATTCGCGAATTTGGCTAGACCAATTTCAGCTTTCCGACCTGTCTTCGACCGAACGCAATCTTGAAGTCGTTCGTGTTGCTGGGGCAGTCAAAGAAAAGTGGCCAGCGGTTTTTGAAGCACACGCCCAAAAAATCGCACAGGCAAAAGCTCGCTTGGAGAGGTTAAGTGGATTGGCAGATGGCCCACTGGTCAATCCATTGCCAGGTCGCGATCTGGAAAAGAACCAACAACGTCGCACAGAAATCAATCAGTTGGCCGAAGAAGTCGTTAAAGCTCGTACCGATTTACAGCAACTGGTCGCGGCGGCCGAAGCGGATCGCCAACAGATCGCTGCTGCCAAAGCTAGAGATGAGCAATCAATCGCATCCAAAGTCCAAACCAATCAGATTAACGCCAGCTCTGTATCTCAATTGCTCCTCCAAAAACAACAAGCCGAATACGCTTCTGAAGTGGTCAGCTGGGTGCTATGGTTTCGAAACGCCATTCCCAATCCCGAAAAAGACTTTAGTGGCGCTGTGGAACGTGGCACAAATATTACGTTCAAAGGGCAAGCGGAACGCCCAAGTTTTCTGGTAAAGACATTGGATCTTGATGGGCAAGGCTCGCTAGCCGGCCAGCACTTCAAGTTCGCTGGCGTGGCTAAGAATTTGACAAATGAACCGATGCTGCATGACCAGCCTGCAACGTTTGAGTTGCGAGCCCAAGGGAGTCACCACTTGATCGTGGATTGCACGCTTGATCGACGACAGCCAATTTGGAAAGACCGAATGGTTGTAAAGGGTCCTGAACTAGACGCACCTTCTCAGTTGTTGGGCGACCCTAACTCACTCGAAATCGAGATGGCAAATAGTCGAATCCAAGTCGACTTAGACATTGGCTTGGAAGACAACTATTTAAAGGGAAGCCTTAATTTCACTCATTCCAATTGCGCGATGTTGGTCAATCAGCTTCACCAGATTGCAGGTGGGGACGATGTCAAGTTGAGAATGAATCAGGAATTACTTCACATCGATCAGTTCCAAACAACTGCTTCACTTGGCGGAACGCTTAGTAGGCCGACCATAGAGTTTCAATCCGATCTGGGAGAGAAACTCGCCGGTGCCATGAACCAGATTCTGAAGGCTAAAAGCGAACTACAAATTGCGGAACTAAAAACCCGTTTGGAAAACCGTTACGTAGCAGAGTTGCAACAGGTCGATACGATGCTAAACGATAACTTTCGCAAACTTGCCGAGCAACTGGACGGCGAAGCCACAGCAGTTGCCGAACTACTTGAGAATTTGCCGGAGACTGAGCGCTGGCCAAAAATTCGTTGACAATGCAGGCGTCTGAACTTCAAAGTAGAGTTCTATAGCCAACGTCAATCTATTTGCGAACTAAACTGGCACACGGCTTTCCATCGCAGCTTCTTTGGAGCGAGCCTCGACCACAATCTTGTCAATCATGGACAACACGCCTGCCACATGTTGGCAAGAGTTCATTGCGATTTGTTTCTCGTAGTACGATTGAACCCGTCCAGACAAAGTCACTATGCCCTCGTCCACGTTGACATCCAATTCGCGAATACTTGGAAAGTGACGACTGAAAAGAAAATCCTTCACTCGATTAAGAACTTCTGTGTCCGGATAGTCAAAACGGACTTTGATTGGAGATCCCATGCGAGCCCTCTTTGCAACGAAAAGATTTGATATAAGGCGGTAGATTCATGTGGTGTAGGGCTTGTTGCAAAACATCGCGAGAAATTACTGCTGCGATATTCGTAAAACCGCCAACACGAAGCATAAGTCATTCGGGCGAATAGTCCAAATTTTTTATTGCGTTCGCTAGCACACTTTTTAAATCGCATGCACTTCAAACCTTTCTGGTTGCAACAGTTACAGTTGGACAAGATTTGAAAATCGTTTGGTTTGAAGCATTCTCGTTTTGTATTCCAAATGTACTGAGCTTTGTGCATTAGCACGGCTTATCAGTAACTTACTCAAACTAACTCAACTTTCTTCTGCTGCGATTTTGAAATCAAAGCTAGGTTTACAATAGTTTTAGAAGAAGGCATACTGTCGCGAGTTGGAAACATTTTTGATGAGTCTAACTGTAAAGCGATCCCCAAGGAGCCTTGTCACTATGCAGCGAGTTTCGATCTGTCAGCTTTCCACCAGTCGCTGGTCTTTCCATCAAGACGTTCTTCGATATGCGGGTCTCAATTGCAACTCGATCGGAGTTTGGCGAACCAAAGTAGACGAGATCGGAATGCAGGAAGCTGCGGACTTTCTGTTTGAAATGAAAATGGACGTCTCCAGCGTCCACTGGTGTGGAGGATTTACAGGCTCGACGGGCATGTCCTATGTGGACGCCCTGAACGATGCAATCGACTCTGTTAAACTTGCAGGAATGCTTGGGGCAGAAACTCTGATTGTTCACCCAGGTGCGAGAAATGGACATACCAACCGACACTCCAACCGCTTGTTGGAATCGGCTATCAACGCAATTATCCCTGTTGCGGCAGACTATGGAGTTCGCATCGCAATGGAGCCGATACAATTCGCGAGACATTGCCCGTGGTCGTTCCTCAACGGATTTCAACAGGTTTTGAAAGTCATGGAGGGTTACGACCCTGCAGATTTAGGCTTTGTATTGGATTTGTTCCACATGGGTACCAACTATCAATTGTTGGCGCAATTGCCCGAACTGATGGATCGCCTGGCGTTGGTTCAGCTTTCTGATCGAAAGCAAGTTGGAGGTTATTCAGGCCAACGCTGTCGATTGGGTGCCGGATTGCTTCCGCTGACCGACTGGCTTTTGAAGCTTGCGGAACTTCACTATAACGGCCACTACGAAATTGAGACTTGGGGTGTTGCGACATCTCCTGATGAATACGACCAAGTCATTCAAAGCGATTTTAGATACGCTGTTTCCGCACTCAAATTCGCTGAAAACAAGATCAGCAGCGAACAGCAGACTCAGTAGGCAGCCTGACCGGACAAGATTCCAAGTCGTTCCGACAAACCATTTTGTTATTCAGATTCCTTGAGACCATAACTGTCTCATGCCTTGGGTAACTGAATCCGGCAAAGCAAGAAAAAACGTTTGCCGCAGAAACCAAAGTCTCCACGGCAAACGCAAATTTGACTTTGCGAAAAATCCTTGGAAACAACCTAATGGTCGAATCCAGTTCCTATCCCGCAAACGGTGGCTGCCTTATTAGCCACCCGCCGGTGCTAACCTAGACGGAGCCACCTCGTCGGCTTGTAAATTCAGATTTCAATGCACACCTCCTTTTCTATAGACCAGTCCGTTTGAGATCGAGCCGAAAGAAGGATCCCAAACAGACGAATTGTCCGTCGTGCTGCGTTCGCACGAAACGATAAGCTCGATTCTTGTTCAAAGCGCGGGAAAAAGCAACCATTGGTTCATTTCCCGTCCCCAAACCGGAATCACGCTCAATAGCCTAGTACCGGAAAGTCGATAAAAAGTTCACGCAAACTGCAAAATTGGCCAGTCTTTTTTATTCTTGACCGACCCAACTTGCAGAACTCGGCATCAAATCAGCTGAAGCACGATCTAGGACAGATCCTGCCCTTGGCAAACGGGACACTCGATTCCGTTTCTGGACCGAAAATGACTCCAATTTAGGCGGTAGGCCAAAGGTCTATCGGAGCCCGTTAAACTGGGCAAAGTTAAGTTGTGAGCCCACGGTCGTTTTGGTACGATGCCGTGCTTGCGATCGAAGTTGGGTTCAGCGAATTCAGGCAACACAATCCTGAACAAGTCCCCATTTGGGCAGCCATCCGTTTGGCTTGCCAGACTTTATCAAATTGTAACTGTCGTTCAGGGAACTCGCCGTTGAGTTACTCAGGACGCAACCCATTTTTTGGTGAACCTTGTCAACACTGACGAGCCCACCACTTTTGAGAGAAATATGGTCAACCGAAATTTAATTAGAACACTAGAAGACGACACAATCACACAAGAGCTCGATTCGCTCTTTGCATCTGACGATTACGACGACATTTACGATCCGGAAGGCGGAAATGATCAAAAGTATGAGATCAACGAAATCGTCGAAGGCAAAATCGTCCGTGTCGATTCAGAATTAGTCGTCGTCGACATCGGCTTTAAAAGCGAAGCCACTCTACCTCTCAACGAATGGGAAGAACACGCTGATCCCCCAGAAGTTGGCCAAAGCATCAAAGTTCTGATCGAAGATCTCGAAGATCAGACCACTCAATCAGACACCTCCAGTTTGATCTCCGTCAGCAAACGAAAAGCTGACCACATCATTCACTGGATCACGGTCATCTCCAAAGTCAAAGAGACCGACATCGTTACCGGTACCTGCATCCGCAAAATCAAAGGCGGCCTGTTGGTCGACATCGGCGTACCAGTATTCCTACCTGCTTCACAAGTCGACATTCGACGTCCAGGCGACATTGGTGAATACATCGGCCGCGTCGTACAGTGTGAAGTTCTTAAGATCGACGACCAACGACGGAATATCGTGGTCAGCCGTCGAAGCTTGATCGAAAAAGAACGTCAATATGCACAGCAGAAATTGCTGGCCGATTTGGTCGAAGGCCAAGTCCGCACAGGTATCGTCAAGAACATCGCCGACTTTGGTGCGTTTGTTGATCTTGGCGGAATCGACGGTCTTTTGCATATCACCGACATGTCGCACACTCGAATTCCTCACCCATCGGAAATGGTTTCCATGGATCAGGAAATCGAAGTCAAAGTTCTCAACATCGACCGCGAAAAATCGAAAATCGCGTTGGGTATGAAGCAACTGTTGCCGAACCCATGGGACAACGTCGAAGAGAAATACCCAATCGGTTCGATCAATCCTGGCGAAGTCGTCAATGTGATGAACTACGGTGCGTTTGTAAAACTCGAACCAGGTATCGAAGGTCTTGTACACATCTCAGAAATGTCATGGGTCAAGCGTGTTAACCACCCAAGCGAGTTGGTAAACATCGGCGACGAAATCCAAGTTGCTGTTTTGGGAATCGACAAATCTGGTGAGCAAATGTCACTTGGCATGAAACAAACCCAAAACAACCCGTGGGAGCATGTTTCCGAGCGTTACCCAGTCGACGGTGTCGTCAAAGGTAAAGTCCGAAACTTGACCAACTACGGTGCGTTCATCGAACTGGAAGAGGGAATCGACGGACTGTTGCATGTAAGCGACATGTCTTGGACTCGAAAAATCACCCATCCCAACGAGATGCTTGAAAAAGGCCAAGAGTTTGAGTGCCGAATTCTGGCCGTCGATACCGATCGACGCCGAATCGCTCTGGGACTCAAGCAAATGGACAAAGATCCATGGGACAGTGACATTCCTCACCGTTACCAGCCCGGCCAAAACATCAGTGGAAAGATCACCAAGATCACCACGTTCGGTGTGTTTGTCGGACTCGAAGACGGCTTGGAAGGTTTGTTGCACATCTCGGAACTTTCAGACGATAAGGTCGAGAAGCCTGAAGACATTGTCAACGTTGGTGATGAAATCGAAGTCAAAGTGCTTCGTGTCGATACCGAAGAACGAAAGATCGGTCTCTCACGTCGTCGCGTGAATTGGTCGCCGGAACAGGAAGCCGCCGCTGCTAAAGAAGAGCAAGCGAACAACCCAACGGTTACCAAATCAGATCCAACCAACCTCAAAGGTGGTCTGGGTGGAGGCGGTTTGCTAATCGAACCGGGTAAGGCAGAGGAAAAACCGGCAGCAGAAGAGAAACCTGCCGAGGAAAAACC
>CAZDBA010000031.1:13317-20464 GCA_964503615.1 uncultured Pirellulaceae bacterium | reverse complement strand
GCCGAGGAAAAACCGGCGGAAGAAAAACCTGCCGAGGAACCAGCCGAAGCAGTTACTGAATCCGAAGACTAACATTCGGGACAAGTAATAATTCGAAATCAAAAGGAGCCACAACCGTGGCTCCTTTTTTTGTAGCCACATTTGATGGATACGCCAGCTCTTGGCAGCTCTGAAGGAGCACAGCATCTAGCCATAAGCGTCAGCCTATGGAACACATCCACCTGTATTCACCCAGCCCCGAATGGGGCGGTAACGTTAGTGACCAACCAAATTAATCTCGCCAACAGGTAAAACGGATGACATGGTCGTTTTCATCTGTGTTCATTAGTGTTTATCTGTGGTTACTCACAACAATAAATTTTGGCAGTTGCAAAAAGCTATTTACTTGGCGAGCTGACCGGCTTTTGTTCTCTTTGCGTTTTGCTCTTTTCCTTGGAAGGGTTTTCCATTTTATAAGCCTTCACAAGCTCTACCAACAATTCCTTACGATTACGTGGATCCGGAAAAACCGAGTCTGAATCCTTAAAAAGCTCCACCACAAAATCCAGCCATCTTCTATTGGACAGAAATCCATTTTCGAAATTGTCCTGTGGGCGATTGGGCCGCAAATCTTTGGTTATCCAAAATCTCCCCGCCTCAATTTCCAAAAAAGCGTTGTCCAACGTATTGATCGTAGCAGATGAATAAACATCCTTTTTAAGAGTTCCAATGATCAACAATTGGGGGTTAATAACAACCGGATCCAACGCTCCACTGTGTGCCGTTCGATAGGCCTGAATCTTTTCAAACAAATCATCCGCTTCCCACGGCTGATCATTCTTCCAACCACAAAGCCCTACGATCGGAGTCCGAGACGAGCGATTGCCCAAAACGACCAGAACATTCGGGAACACATTTTGATAGGTGTTGGCAATCGTTTCGAACTGCAATCGACTTAATTGGTGAGCCGGCAACCATTGAACAAACAGCCCGTCCTCTCGCAACGCTCGTTTTGCATTTCGGAAATGCTCAATCGAAAACAATCGTGACTCCCCAACGCCAAAAGGCCGAAAAAGGTCAGCGACGATTAGATCGAAATCCCGATCGGCACAGGCAATAAATGTCCTGCCATCTTCAATCACCAAACGATTTCCCGGGCGGTTGATAAAGCCCCCGTTTTGTTCAGCGAAATACTCTTTAGCCACTTTGGCAACCGATGCAGACAGTTCAACAGCCGTAATATTAGGCGGAGACTTTACTTGCTCCAAACCACTGGCAGAAATCCCGGTAGCGAAACCGATACAACAGACGGAATCGGCTTCAGGGTGCAACAACCAAGGAAGCAACAACTGTCTCCGCTCTGTTAGAACTTCTCCCGAACTTCCCAGTTTGTACTGATTATTCATCACCAGGCTGCGTGATTTGTTTTCCGCCTCCACAACCATCAGCACACCTTCGCGACCAAAGCGTGTATCCAGGATCGAATATTTCTGTGTTGTATTAGGGCTAAGATATTTCAGGTTTTGATAGAATGAAAAACAGCTGATGGCTACCAAAGCTACCCCCAAGACAGTCGCACCGGCAATCCATTTTTGTTTTTCGATAATACAAACTGCCAACACCACTAAAACAGTGACAGTCGAAATAATGACAAAGCCTTGATAGATTCCAAGTTGACTCACAAGGAAAAGGTTGGCGACCTCCGCCCCAACCAACCCACCGACTCCGTTGACAGCCAAGAGTAGACCGACCAGTCGCCCACGCGGATCAAGCGACGAGTGGACCGACATAATCGCAGGAAAAACCAAGCCGTAAAAAAACATCGCTGCACCAGACGAAAGAGCAATGATACCGAACAAAAATGACCAGTAGCGGTTCAATGAGCCAATGACATCTCCATTGCGTGCAGCAAGATAGCGTAAAGAAATAAGCTCGTCCGTCGTTTCATACAAAATCAATGGACATAGCACGCAAAACAACGCCGCGCCCATACCGCCAAAAATTAGCTGGTAGCGATTCCCAACTTTGAAATGATTAAGGACCGCAACAGCGATCGAACCCAGCGCGAGGAAAAATATCACGTTGGCCAATAGCGCGCTGGTCGTTTGCAACGACGACGGAGCCACCAAATTCAGCAACCGCAAGATCAATACTTCGCTGGCCAAAACTACGGCCCCTGAAGCAAAGGACATACAGAAAACGGTTGCCATGTTCCAGTTTTTTCCGGAGGATTCGGCATCCACCGCTAGTTCGTCGGAATTCGCCATGGTCGTCGCGGCTTTGTGAGCGACCTGAGTGCGGAAGGCAAATGCCGCCAACGAAATCAAAACATTGCCGAGGGCCGCGCACAGCATCGTCCCTTGAACGCCTGCGATCTCCAGCAAACAAGTTGAAACAAACCACAGTCCAAAGACACCCCCGATCATATTGATCGAGTAGATCCAAACTCCACCTCGCTTGAGCGTTGCACCTAAATCGGAAATGATTTGAATGAACATGGGCATCGTCGTACCCATCGCAATGGCTGGTGGCAGGACGACGGCAGACGTGATTGCCAGTTTGGCAACGGTCCCTTGCCAAGCAATAAGCCCCTCGATTCCCAACATGGAAATCAAACCATCTGCCCAATAAGGCAAGAAAATCGCCGGCAATGAAAGAAGAGCGATAGAGAGCTCAGCAATTCCAAGGCGAACGCAAAAATTGCCGGAAGAACGAGACCAACGACTGGCCAACCACCCCCCGAGTGACAGGCCTAAAAAGAACAAACCCAGAACGCGACCGGTAACCGCTTCGGTAGCCCCCAGCAAATCGATCAATCGCCGAGTCCATAACAATTCATGTGACAAGGCAACGGCGCCGCTTAAAAACGCTAACGCGTAAAAAATAATCCGCTGTATCAAAAGTCCACCCACCGGGCACGAAACCATAAAACAAAAATCAACTCTACTCTAATCAGCAAAGTTATTACGAAACCTTGCGACACCACCACTCACCGCGTGGAATCAGAAAAAAAGCCTCGAACCGATTAAGGCTCGAGGCTTAGAGAATGGGTCGCTTTTAAAAGTTATCCAGTCCTAGGACTACTTACCACTACTACCACTCAAGAGTTGGATAAACCCTGCGATATCGGCAAAATTGACCGCCAGATCCTCGTTGATATCCGCCTCGGCCTGAAAAATACTCATGGTCAAAAGCGTAATGAATGGAGAGATATCCTGAAAATCAACCGATTCGTCCATATTGACATCGCCCAAGAGCACTGGCTCAACAGCACCGAAAGCGGGCAAAGCTATTTCTTCAAAATCTTCTTCGTCCATCCCATTATTGAAGAGCAACCAAACAGGCGCTGAGGTCGCATCAATGGTTCCGTCCAAGTTGCCATCCTCATCAGCGATGTCAACTTCGAACTGGAACAGAATACCATAAGCGCCATCATCTAGAGAGCCGCCAAGCGTAAACACCAAGTGATTGTGAATTTCACCAGGTGGAAGAATACCCGTGTCTCCGTCTGGCGAGTTGGCCATAGTTTTTCCATCTGAGCCAACGCTGAGCAGCAAGGAATCGATGGCACCGATTGACTCACCATCAAGTTCAGCTGTATCCATCATTTGATTCCTGATGGTGATTTCACCTGTGTCTGGTACCAACTGATCGGTGACCGGATCGTAAAAAGTAACGTACCCCGTTCCGACAGGTGTCATCGTTTGAGCATTCAGAAACTTAATGTTAACCGCATCACCTGGATTTACCGTCAGCCCCTCATCAGCCGCTGTGACAAATCCTGGGTTCTCAGCAAACACAGTGCCTCCCAAGCCCTCGAATTCAGCTTCAATGACCTGGAAACCATTTGCAAAAATCTCTGATTCGACAACGATATCTCCCGATCCGTCTGGATCAAAACCAAATTCGATGTCTGAATGCATCTCATCTTGAGCAACACCAACCCCCATCACGAAGGGAACAAGCACTACTGCCATAAAAAAATTACGCATTATATAAAACTCCAAAATTCAAAGTTGAATTATTAAAAAATGTGAAAATAGAAATTACTAAAATAGAAAATGTTAATTGACTCGATTGTCATCACGAGCCCCCAGCAACCACCAGACAACCTGGTCAATGTCGTCACCGACGAATGACACCGAATTGTCCGCTCGCGCGAGGTTTATACCTCCGGTGTGTCGACTGCTGGGTGACATTAAAAAGTCACCCTCTCGTACACTGCTTGAAAAGTGCCCAACGATCGTGTTAGGCCCCAAGATGTGAACAAAAGTCGGAGCAGTAAGGGGATAACCCGAACTCCAAGACCTTCCGATAAACGCCGACTCCCGAATGTGTTGATCGGTCGATATCTCTATCCTTCCAGCCAACCTGGAGAGAGTCTCCGAGGTAGCACTGGACGGAATGATATGACGCGAACCAACTCGAGGCTCAACAAATTTAAGTTGCTGCACGTCATTCTCAGTTTGGATTAGCCTTTCGGAAATCATGGAGGTATTTGCCGTTCCATCTGTGATGTCATCAAATCCAAGCTTACTCATGTGCCAGTCAACAGGAGCCGAGGGGTGCTTCAGCGGAATAACACCGCTGTAGATTCCCGCTGGTCGATCACCCGAAATTCCGTCGGTTTTTGAAGGCCAACCGATATTTCCGGCGTAGCTGCTGGACCCTGGGTTACAAGATCCCATGAACGTGTTGTCATCGGATGGAGCATCGGAAGGACACAAAAATGCGTCTACCGTTTGAGATGCTGGTGCAGCATTGGGATGAGAAGAACTAATTTCGAAACCATCTCTGGAACTAGCACCATCACCATTGTTGACAGACAAATCAAACTGCTCGTATAGATTCGTTTGTTCAAGAAACGGCAACAATGGCACAAGCCAACTGTAGTAGCCAGGTCCTAATCCACCGTTTCCATCGGAAACCCCCGGGCCAATTTGATTGACAGGGAAAACCCGGTGAGCTGAATGGTAGTTGTGAACCGCCAGCCCCAGTTGGCGTATCTTGTTCGCACAAGATATCCGGCGAGCTGCGCTCCGAACCGATTGGACTGCTGGTAATAGCAGGCCAATCAGAATTCCGATGATGGCGATCACCACCAACAACTCTACCAATGTAAAGCCAGACTGTTTCTGTTTCTTGAATTTGTTTAAAGATGTCATTTCCGTCTCCTTCGAAAGGGAAAATTGACTTTAACTAAAATAGACAATCAAAACCTCTAGCATTAGAAGTTTGAAAAACCCACCTACGGTTAAAGACGACGACTACGACTATTCAACGTCTGATACATCAGACCCAAAATAGATTGTCCCATCACGCAAGCATTTACCAATTCAATCTGCAATATCACCGCACTGTGATTAGCGCGCATAATAAGAGGCAGACAAGAAATTTCGCGCACTCACCCATCTACGAGCAAAGACGCAAATCACTTAAGCAGTTAGCAAAGGCGGTCCGCGAGCATGCGGAGAGATTGAACCGGCCTGAATTAATGTTTCAGTCCGAAATTCGTAAGAAGTAACAAACGATTCCTGCGTCCACTGAGGAACTTCTGTGATATCGATTTGAAGTAAATCGAAGTAGCGACAAAAGGCACAATCATGCTCGCTTTGAATAGCTCCATCAGCAGAATCTGTGGTTGCGCAACAAACACAGGTCGACGCTCCACCTTCGTCATGCACCCCAAACAGGTCGGCACGATGGAAGGACGGCCCAAAGTTCAAAAAGAGAACCAGGTAAACCAGCAAAAATCGAGTTAGCGGAGGTTTAGAGGACATGGAACTAAAAAGACATGAAAATTGTCCCAGAGGGATGCTTGTCCTAAAGGGATGCCTGTCTCAGAGGGATGCTTGCACAAAGTATCTATAGAAAGTACGAACTGTCAAGGAATTTTGTTTGCCCAAGCAAGCAATTTTGGCAATTTTGGCTTGAGAGTAGAAACAGGCACATTGGCCACCTTGGAACCTGCCATGAAAGCAAAAACCAATTGCCATTTTGTGAATCTGGTAACTTGAGCACGTTTCGAAAGCTTAGTCAAAATGCTGCAGCCGATCTATTCCAATAAAAGGCTAAATCTCAGACCAAAATAAATTCCAAATGATGCGGCACACCGCAATGTTAGTGTTGGCCGATTTATGAAATTTATGTAATTAAAAGAAGGTGTTTTTGGCGCGGCTGCAGGCAGCAAGGCTCCAAACAACAGGCATCCCCCTTATCATCCTTCCTACATTCTCATGAATATCTACGTCACGATTTTGCTGACCAGTTTGGCTGCCGCTCTAACTACCTCGAGCGTCTGGCTGTTTCTTCGCCGTATCACTTGTTCCACCAAAGAAGCTTGGGCATTGGCGATCGGGATTGGATATACAGTTGGCCACGTTGGCTATTTAGCAGCTGCGGGGATCGGCCCCGAAATCGGGCTGACCACTGCGCTGAACGATTGGCTGATGCGAATCCCCAATAACTTTGCCGCAATAATTTGGCCGACCGAGGTTGTGAATTGGTTGCCGATCGGTGTCCTGTTGGCGGGGCTGGTGAGTGCCAACTCGGCGGCGTTTCCGTTTGACCGAACCATTACCATCGTCGGCGGCGCGCTGGTCTCATTTTGGCTTGGGCTACAACTGATCGGCGGTGTTTCGACGATGCAAGGAAATTGGTTTTCGGTAGGCTACGGAGCTCGCATCGCGATCGGGACGGTTGCAATGTTACTTTGCTGGATGTCACTACAAAATTCGATACAGGGTAAGTCCAGAAAAGTCTGGATCGGCTGCGTCGCGGTGCTCTCGGTTAGCGTCGTGGGCGTGCTTGCGATCATTGGCAGTGGAAATTTAGTTATTCTGGGAACGGTCTTGCTAGGCGCGATGGCCGGCGGATTTGGTGCAAGCCTGATGCGGTCAGCAGGGACAGACAATATTCGATACTCAGGAGCAGTCATCTCCTGTATCTCGATCAGCCTCCTGTTGGTGGCGTGTTGGTCTGGGCTTTCCTGGTACCCTATCGCATTTTTGATCGCCGGTTTTCTGTTCGTCAACAGCTGGCTACCAACGGCGATTCGAGGTCAAAGCAAGCGATTTTTCTTATCAGTGGGATGTTCAGTCGCATCACTGATCGTCGCCACACTAGTTCGCTACGGCGTCATATAACTGATCTCTGCCGTAGGCAACTA
>CAZDBA010000031.1:0-13217 GCA_964503615.1 uncultured Pirellulaceae bacterium | reverse complement strand
GCTCTTTTGTTTGCTCGCCATACCTGAGGTGGAGACGCCTTACATTTCTTGGGACCGATACAAACTCATCCAGCATTTCATTAGTAGCCACGGATGCTCATGCATCTGAATGGATTTAGAAAAAAATCATCTGTGAAGATCTGTGCCCATCCGTGGCCAGAAGTCAGCTTTTGGCTTCTGGAGTCTTTCTATTAATTGCTCTAATGATCGGATGACTCAAAATAGCCGATGCCTTCTTCCAATTGTTTACCTCTCGGGACTTCCATACCCGGTTGAACAACCACCAACGAGACACCAGCTGCATATTGAATTGTCAGTACTTGCTTATGGATCCGCACTTGCTGTGGACTTGTCTGGCGTATCGCAGGAGGAAGCTTATCTTGATCAACAATTGTGATTCCGTGTTGTTGAGTTCCTTCGAGGTCGAGCAATTGCCTAGCAGAGTCCCGTATCAACTGATGGTCAAGTTCTTCAAAAACCATTTTTCGAATTTTAAGAACTTGCTTCGACTTGCGTATAGTCGGAGCAACAACAATCAAAATTACAGCGACCAATGTAAGAAGAACAAGCAGATGAGTAAGGTTAAATCGCTTCATTTGACTTCAAATTGCTGCCACTGTTTAACTGCCCCATTCCCCGAGCCAACTAGGAAGCACCGCCTCGGTGGGCTTGGAAGACGGTTGTTTTGGGATCGTTCTGAGCGGCGTAGCATTCGTCGCTTTCGTTATACAATTCCATTTGAGCGCGAACCGGTGGATTGTCTCCTGGAGTCAATCGAGTAAACGTCGCATCGGAATTCAGTTCCCAAGCCGAAACGTTGTCCTCAAAATAGGTCTTAACGATTTTGATTAAGCGATTTTTACACTCGCCATCTGACAATGGAACCATCAATTCGACTCGACGATCCAGATTGCGAGGCATGATGTCCGCGCTGGCCATCATGATCAAATCGTCGCCACCGCGATGAAAGTGATAAACTCGTGCATGCTCGAGAAAACGATCGACGACGCTGATCACGCGAATGTTCTCACTGACACCGGGCACACCTGGACGCATGCAACAGATACCGCGAATGTTCAATTCAACGTTGACTCCCGCCTGCGAAGCTTCGTACATCGCGTCGATAACATCTTTGTCGACCAACGAATTACATTTGGCACGAATAAATGCAGGTATTCCCTTTTTGGCATTTTCGGTTTCGATTCGGATCGCTTCGACCAACGATTCACGCAAATTGACCGGAGCCAAGCATAGTTTTCCCATTGGCAAAGGAACACTTAAACCGGTCACGGCGTTAAAGGCATGAATGATATCGATACCCAATTGGGGATCGCATGTAAAAAGGCTGATATCGCTGTACAAGCCGGCTGTTGATTCGTTGTAGTTTCCTGTCCCAAAGTGCATGTAGCGTTTAATACCGCCTGCCTCTCGGCGGACAACCACGCAAACCTTGGCGTGAGTCTTCAATCCTCGCACGCCGTAAATCACATCGACGCCGGCCCGTTCCAATCGCTGCGCCCATTGGATATTGCGAGCTTCATCAAAACGAGCTTTAAGTTCCACGATCGCCGTTACATGTTTCCCATTTTCGGCTGCATCGGCCAGCGCACTGACGATCTTGCTGTCCCGCGCTGTTCGATACAACGTTTGCTTGATCGCAATCACGTTCGGATCGTCGGCAGCAGTTTGCACGAACTGCACAACTGGGTCGTAAGACTGATAAGGATGGCACAACAAGCGATCGCCGTTGGAGATCACTTCAAACATATCGTCTTCGATATCAAAATCGGGTGAAGGATGCTGAGGCCAAGGTTCATCTTTGAGATGTTGAAATTTTGGCAACGAAGCGATCGCGAAAAAAGCGGACAGATCCAAAGGGCCTTCTATCTCATACAAAGCGTCCATCTCAGCATTGTTAGCCGACAAAAGGAAATCACGAATCTCGGGGCCCGCCGATTTGTCGATTTCCAAACGTACGCAATCGCCAGCCAACCGACGGTCCAGCATCACCTGAGTCTCAGCCAATAGATCGCGGTCACCGTCTTCATCCAGCGAAATATCCGCGCTACGAGTTACTCGAAACGGCGCGAAATCGAGCACAGTTCGATTGGGAAAGAGCTGATCAAAGTACATACTGACAACGTCTTCGACCAAAATGTACTCGTACCCCGAATCGGTCGGCAACGCGATCATCCGCGGAATAGCGTTGCTCATCGGTATCAAAGCAAAACAATCACCTTCGGAATCGTTACTCCCTTCGGCCTGCTCCCCCAGATTGGGAACCAGTGAATTGCCAGCCGCCAGCCTTACGCAAACGCACAAGCGGGCACCTCTCAAGAACGGAAAGTCATGTGCGCCGGAAACTGCGATCGGAGCAATTGCGGTTACGATCTCTTTTTCAAACAACTGCCCCAGATGTTCTCGCTGCGGTGTGGAAAGTTCCTCGACCTTGCGCCGTTTGATTCCACTTTTCTCCATCTCCGGTTCGATCTGATTGAGTAAACAATCAGCCTGATCCGCGTTCATCTGCTGTACCCGAGTGCGTATCAACTCCATTTGACTAGCCGGGGAGATCCCTGCAATCCCTGGCTTGGTCCTGCCGGTTTTTACGCTGTTTTGTAACGAACCCACACGAACCATGAAAAACTCGTCCAGGTTCGAAGCCGTAATCGCAACAAATTTCATTCGCTCAAGAATGGGCACAATCGGATTGGTTGACTGCTCCAACACGCGCTGGTTGAATTCCAACCAACTAAGTTCACGATTGATGTAGTTCGACTGTTTCATTTCGACTGCTTTACGC
Organism: uncultured Pirellulaceae bacterium; assembly: GCA_964503615.1. Classification (GTDB taxonomy): domain Bacteria; phylum Planctomycetota; class Planctomycetia; order Pirellulales; family Pirellulaceae; genus CAZDBA01. The sequence continues at coordinate 10,414 of CAZDBA010000031.1, read as the reverse complement.
TCCACCGTTCTGTAAGCTGAAACGCATTCCGAAAATATTCTCGAAAAGCGACTGGGCCTGACTCACCGCATGTTGTTCCATGGAGATATCAGAGACTCCATCCGTGTAAACCGTGACGCGATCGGTGATCACGCTACACTTAAAGTCCTTGATCTTTTGCAAGTGACTTTCGTCCATCGCATTGGCGACTCGCAGAATGGCCGCAAGCTTGGAAACGGCAATCCGATCCATTCGATTCAAAGAAGAATATCCGATATGCCTTGGTTGCGGCAAAGCACGTCGATGGTATCGCGCAACCAAAGCGATCAGTTTGTGACTTCGCTCGCCGACACCAAAAAACTCGGAGTTCGAAATCAAGTAACTCGAGTGCTTGTGAAAACCAGAGTTATTTATGAACTTACCGATCTCATGTAACAAAGCCGCGATCTCAAGGATAGAACGCATGCTCAAATCCAGATTGTGATGATCGGCGAGTTGATCGAACAACTTTAGGGAGGTGTCAGCAACATGTTCGGCGTGTTCCTGATCAAAATCAAACTTTTGTCCCAGCAAAATTGCAGAACGGTAGATCTGTTTTTGAACCTTTTTGGACCAGGACCGTCCGGAAACCATCTCCTGAATCAAACTGTCGCGAAGATTAACGCTGGCCACCATAATCCGACTCGCGTTGACTGATTTCGCGACTTGCATGTGAGTCAAAAGGGCCGGGCCAAACGTCTGAGCGCTGGGCAGCGGCAGATGGTACTCGCTGGCAATCTGATTGGTTGTCATCGAATACAGCCGTTGCACAAACTCTTCCAACTGCTCCATGCTGACTTCGACTAAATCAGAATCCTGCGCTGCGGGATTGACTGTGGCTGCCACAGAACGGATCTCGCTACCCATCGAGACAAAAGTTTCAACGTTTTGGGCCTGATCACGACGAAACGAACTAAGCGATTTTTCAATTTGCGATTCAGCCAAAGCGCGAGCTGTCTCCAGCGGCGCATCGTACACTTCCAACATTTTTCTCAGTCGCAGCGCGCCCAAACGCAATGAGTTCGAGTCAACGACATCATGTCCCTTCAACAAAAGTAACTCTGTCGCGCCACCGCCGACTTCACAGATCGCAGAGTTGCCTTCAAACAGTTCCGGATGGGTCTGAAAGTACGGGTAAACGCCCAAATAGGTCACACGATGCAACTCGGCAGGATCCAACGGCTCGACCTCGAAGCCGGTGGCTACAAAGATGCGATCCTGAAACGCGATCCGGTTGGACGCCTCGCGAACGCCACTGGTTGCAACCGCGCGAATTGCTTGCTCGTCCGTGATACCGTACTCATTGAGCTTTTGTCGAAAACTCTTCAGCACAACCTTGCAAGCTTCGATCGTCCCGCGACTGATCGAGCCTTTAATAAACGAGTCGTTTCCGATACTCACAGCTTGAGAAAGCGATTCCAATCTTTCGACCGAACCGTCCGAATTGATCTGTGCGATTTGCATGCGCACTGATGTCGCACCGATATCGATCACCGCAACCAAACGGGGTGCGGAGCTGTCTGCTCGTTTGTAAGCGGAATCTGTTAGGTAGTTATTCAAAGCTCTTCGGGAAGGCCCAATTTGGTTTACTGATGGGCCTACATTCTACGCAATCTGTGGATGAGTTTCTTGGCCTTACCCCGAAATTCGGGGCAGATCGTGGTCTCGCAAGGGTAGCCAAGGAAACATGGTGGGACTTTAACGTTGGATTTTATCGCTCGAACTCTTTCCCGACCACCGTTTGGTACGCCAAAGCAGCCGCTCCCAGAACTCCAGCATCATCTCCCAAGGTTGCCGGCACAACTTCAAAGACTTTTTCCAACGAATTAAGGACGCGCTTTTTGGCGAATTTTTCAGCGGTTTTGGTGAACAAATCGGGCATCGCTTCAACCAATCCACCGCCCAGCACGATCAAATCGGGAGCCAACAAGTGGACGATCGTAACAATCCCCAGCCCGATTTTTTCGGCCGCTTGCTTGATGATCCTCTCAACCATTTCGTCACCGCCTTTTACCGAAGCGCAAAGGGCACCGCTGCGAATCTCGCAAATGTCGGTGCCAGATTTTTCCATCAAAGCAGGAGCCTGACCACGATAGGCAGCTTGGGCAGCGGCACCGGCAATCGCCAGTCGGGAAGCAACCGATTCGAGCGAGCCGATATTGCCGGCCCCGTCCAAGGGGCCATCGGCAAGGATTGGAATGTGACCAATTTCCATACAGCTACAATTCGCACCACGGATCAATTTGCCTTCATAGACGCAGCCACCACCAATTCCCGTACCAGGAAAGATCCCGACAACGCACCGCTTGTTCTTGCCCGCACCAAATTTGTACTCACCATAAACCCCCGCATCGACATCGTTAGCCACCTCGACGGGGAACTTAAACTCGTCCTCGATTGAGGAGCGAACGGGAACGTTTTTCCAACCGAGATTCGGAGCCTCGTGAATCATTCCCTTTTTTAGATCCAACGGCCCTGGGCAACCGATACCCAATCCGCCAACGTCTTTCTTTGAAATGCCAGCGTCTTCCATCGCTTCCGAGATCGTTTCGTTGATCCGATTCAAGCCATTTTTCATCCCCTCATGGCCTTTCGTCTTTTTGCGGGCTCGGCCAACCTTCTTAAATTTGGAATCGAATACGATCGCCAACATTTTGGTTCCGCCAAGATCAAATCCGATCCAGTGTTTATCTTCTGTTGTCATCAGGAGGCTCCGTTTAGAAAATGGGGCTCTTAAATCAAGAGCGAGGGTTTGCGGAATTTATCTCAGGCAAAAGGAATTCTGGCGAATCCCACTACGTGCAATCAATGAATCTGGGTTTGGTTTTCTATTGCTCTGACCGAAAACCGTTGGTCGTGCGGGATAAAGTATGGAAGTTTGAGCGCGAATTCAAGTACGGACGTGCGAAATGCCAATCGCAAGACGGGATTGCGCTCGATCTCATGCCAATAGCTTAGATATTCAATCTAGAACGGTGCAGAACTAAAGAAAAGCGACGCAAATTGATCTTTGTCGAATCGAACAACAATGCCAAAATTGGGTTCAGGTCTTATTGGCTCTTGCAAATCGAATGGAATCGACGGCATGAAGATCCCTAAAAAAGTGCGATGGATGTTTGAGAGCGTTTGCTTGCAATTGCTGATCGCGACGTTGCAAGTTCTAACGCTCCGCCAATGTGTTCGCTTTTGCAGATTCATGGCTTGGCTGCTGGCGGACGTCTTTAAATTTCGCCGTAAGGTAATCCATGGCAATCTGACCGCGGTCTATCCCGAATACACTCCCGAGCGGATCGAGGAGGCAACCAGGAACATGTGGTACCACTTGCTGATGATGGGTTGTGAACTGGCCCATGCACCACGCAAGATTCATGACTCGAATTGGCGAAAGCACGTTTACATTCGAGACAAGGTTCTAATGACCAGTTACCTGATCGACTACCGGCCCCTCGTCGCCGTCTCAGGACATTACGGAAATTTTGAGATGGCCGGTTACGTTACCGGTTTGCTAGGCATGCCCAGTTACACGATCGCTCGCAAGTTGGACAACGACTACCTGAACGACTTTGTAAACAACTTCCGCGAGTGGAACGGCCAGTTCCTGCTGCCGAAAGAAGGCAGTGCTCCGATGGTGCAAAAGGTTTTGGAGAGTGGAGCCATTTTAACCTTGCTTGGCGACCAACACGCAGGAACCAAAGGTTGCTGGGTCGATTTTCTGGGACGCCCCGCCTCATGCCACAAAGCGGTTGCGTTGTTTACGCTCAATGGCCGCGCCCCGATGATGGTTAGCTATTGTCGACACACCGACAAACCACTCCATTTCGAAATCGGCTCTCCTGGAGTTGCTGATCCGATGACGATGCCTGAAGAGCTGAACGACGTGAAAGCGTTGACTCAGTGGTACAACGACAGAATGGCTGAAGTGATCCGCGAAGACCCCGACCAGTTCTGGTGGGTACACCGGCGCTGGAAAGAGAAACCTGTTCGTCGTACGAAAAAGCAAAGAGCGGCTGCTGCGTGATCAGCCGACGCGTCTCACGACTTTTTCATATTTACCGAAATATAGATCACGCCAATAATCACCATCGCGGTTCCAATCATCTGCGGCACTGTAAATTGCTCGCCTAAAAATATCGAAGCCAAAACGATCGTCGAAACAGGCCCGACACCACCAATAATCGCTGCATTCGAAGCACCGATCCGTTTGATACCTTCAGAAATTAGAAACGAAGGTATCACTGTAGCGAAAATAGCCATCGCCACTCCGTATCCGTAGACTTGCCATCTATATCCAAAAATATTCACGTCTCCATTGGCAACGAGAAAATGAATAGCAACGCAAACCGCAGAGACGATCATTGCGGATGAGGTAAACACCCACACTCCCAATTTAGGTATCAGTTGCCCTGAGCCCACCAGGTAAATCGCGTAGGTCAGCGCCGAGAGAAAGATCAAGGTCACACCCAGAGAAAGGTTATCGCTCGGCCCATCTGACTGCTGGAACCAAACGGACACAAAGATTCCCGCGTAACAAAGAACCACAGCGATAATTTGGTGAACGTTGATTCTCTTTTTGAACACGATTACTGAAATCAAAAGAACGATCGTCGGATAGGCGTAAAGGATCACCCGTTCCAGACTGGCGGTGATAAAGGTGAGACCGACGAAGTCAAAATAGCTGGCCAAATAGTACCCAACGAACCCGAGCAAAATGATTTTCAGCAAGTGATCACGAAGACGCAGGTCATTCGAACCGTCCGAGTCATCCCCAACACGGGGATCTAATCTTCGTTGCTTCCACTTACAAAAGACCAGTATTGCAACGTAAGCCGGAAGTGCGAAAAAAAGTCGAATCAACAGTAGTGAGACTGGGTCAACATCGTACTGCAGTACAAGCTTGACCATGATCGCTTTGGTCGAGAACAAAACCGCGCCCAAAACAAGAATCGCACCAGCGGTCAAGTTGTGCGCCAACTGAGTCGTCTTGGGCAGCTCGGATTCGTGGTTGTGTTGGGAAGTCAAAAAAGTGCCTTGTTATCCAGTTAAGTCGGATGAAAATAGGACAGCGCTTTTTCTGTTACGTCTTCCTCAACCAACAGCACCGCGACATCGCCTGCTTGCAGCCTTGTATTGCCGCCGGGCAAGCGGATTACGTCTTGCTGCATAACCGCGACCAGCAAACAACGCGCGGGAAGATCGGTCTCCGCGAGAATTGCGTTCGTAATGGGTGCACCAGCAAGCACCTCTAACTCGATCACGTTGATCAAACCGCCGGGCAGTTTGGTGCGAGAGATCTCAGCGCCTTCGGTCAGAAAAGCCATAATATGACGAGCGATTACATTCCGCTGACTGACCGCAAGATCGATCCCAAGCTTTTCGGCAAGCGTCACATAATCCTGTTTTCCGATCACGGCCAGAATCCGCTGAACGCCTAGCTCTTTCGCTTCGACACATTGCATCATGTTGGTGTCATCTTCGCCCGTACATCCCACGAAGAAATCAGCGTTGTGAACTCTGTGCTCCAACAAGTCCTCACGGTTGGAAGCGTCTGCGTTGACGACCACGGTTTTATCAAGATTGGAAACCAAATTTTCACACCGGAGGGGATCTTTTTCAAACACCATCACGCTGAATTTTTCGCGTTCCAAAGTCCGAGCCAGGTGAAAGCCTGTTTCCCCACCGCCACCAATCACGATCCGCTTTTTTTGACCAGCAGAGATCTTGAACATTTTCTGAACTGATTTCAGCTGTTCGGGCAAAAAGAACACCGTGACCGTATCGTCGATTTGCAACTGATCCTCACCTGTCGCGATCCACATTCGATTGTCGCGTTCGATCGTGCCGATCCGAATTTCGGCGGGCAAGCGAATTTCTTTCAGCGGCCGATTCGTAAGCTTCGAATCGCTTTCGATCGTATGTTGCTGCCCATCCAACGCACCGCGAGAAAACTGCTCGACCATCACCGCGCTGGGATCGCGAATCGAACGAGCCAGCTCAACGGCCGTCAGTTGTTCAAGGCTGAGGATTCGATCGATGCCAAAATGCCGGGCGTAGTCAAACGTGCTTAGGTCGCGAAATACCGGTGCGTAGATTCTGGCAATCGTTCGCCTAACGCCCATCGCTTTTGCCATGCTGGCAGCGAGAATATTAACTTCGTCACTTCCAGTCATCGCCAAACAGACGTCGGCTGATTGTGCTCCCGCCTGAAAAAGCACGCTGGACTGCGCCGCGTTGCCAGTCACCACAGCCACGTCCAACTCGTCATTCAATTTACTGGTCAGAGCGGGGTCGTGATCGACAACCGTTACATTGTGTTCGTGCTCGCTGAGTAGGGCAGCAATAGACGCACCGACTCGACCGGCACCAAGGACAACAATGTTCATAAAGCTTCGATTCTTTTTGAGGCTGAAAAACAGATCGGCCTGTTTGCGATCGGTTCAAGGCAAATTTTACCAGCCTACTTTGGCAGCACGCTACTCCAAATCAAAGCGAGTCTTTAACCATCTGATACGCAATCCAAAAGATGCCCGCATCAATAATTCCGTGGCTCAGCCAAGCTGGGTAGAGCGACTGTGTCCGATGATAAAGCCATGCCCAGACTGCTCCACCGAACGCAATGCACAAGGAGACTTGATACGTAAAAACGGTTTGCCAGCCCAGATAGATCCCTAAGACCAAAACGTGGTGAGACATAAAACCCAAGCTGGACACCACAATCGCCCACCAAAGTGACATATGTTTTTTGCATTGCGGGAAAACGAACCAGCGCCAGTAGTACTCTTCGAACAGCGAATGGAATACGGAATACCAGATCCCCATCAGGAGGAACTTCCAAGCCTGATCAACTCCAAACCCGTTGACTTTGTCTATTATCTTTTCCCTTAGCGGAGCCAGCATCGGCAATTCAGCGATCCGCCAGTGATAAAACCCAAGCATCAACACAACTGTGGCCAACCCAAAAAGAATGCCGATCAACATTCCTTCCTTTCGCGGCCAATGAAATCCGAATCGCTGATCTACCGCCAACCAAACAACGATAATCGGGAGTAGAAACTGAGCAACCTTGCCGATGCCATATGCTGTTTGCTGAACAACTGCGGAAGAGTCTTTGTTGACAATGAAGTAGATCCAAGTGATCAGAGTCGGCAAGCCCAACGCCAACAGCAATAAAAAAATCTGTACCGTCTTGTTGGATTTCATCCTCGAAACCACTCCTCTGGATTATCAAATTTAAAGTTTATTGGAAACCCGAGGCGTTAGCGAGGAATTAGATTGCCTTCGTCCTCGCTAACGCCACGGGTTTCCATTTAAGACGCTTACGCGTCTAACCTAAATGCCGGTGAACGTACTCATGAACGCCATGCAGTACTTCACCTAATTTTTCGATCTGCTCCGTAGATTGTAGCAGGATGGGATGGTTTATCAGCACCGTCTGTTTTGCTGCAGCGATACTGTGCGGAAGCGGAACTGGCTTCCGACATCGTTTTTGCGAGCGGTTGGCAAAGCCGCGAAAGCCCTCACCGATCGCAATCCCTTCAGCGACACAACCACAGATAAATTGATCACGAATCGAGGGATCGACCGACAAAGCGAACTTGTAAAATGCAGGAACCGCGTTTTCCGGCAGGAAAGGGGAATTGCTTGACAGAGATGGGACTTGGCCTCCAGAGGGAGCGTTTTCGTCAAGCCCCTTCAATGTTCGCATCAAGGTTTGCACTGCGCTATGGCGCGTCATTGTCAAAGCTTGCAGTTCCACCAATTGCGGAACCAGTACTGCCGCCTGTAACTGGCTCAACGGAAACGCGTCGTTGCCGCGGTTTGCGAAAATTCGCGCGCGTTGCAACATCGTTTCGTCGTTGGTCAGAATCGCTCCACCTCGCCCCGCGGATAGTAATTTACTTCCGCCAAAGCTGAGCGCCGCTACGTGGCCCCAAGCTCCGATTGGCGTACCCTCGATCGTTCCGCCGGGTGATTGGCAGGCATCTTCGACCAAGATCAATGCGTTTTGCTCGGCAACCTCGCGAGCCGCTTTCATATCCACAACACAACCATGCAGATGCGACACCAGTAGCGCACGAGCCGAATCGCTATTGGCATTGGCGACCTGTTCCAAGTTCAACAGCCAATTCGAATCGGACACCAGGTCGATCAAAACCGGGCGAGCTCCAATCGCTTCAACCGCGCGAAAGTTGCCGGGGAAATCATAGGCGGCCATGATCACTTCGTCTCCCGCTTTCACACCCGCACCTCGGAGAGTAAGCTCGACAGCAATCGTCCCGCTGGAACAAAGCTGGACATGCTCGACCGCGAAAACCGTTTTCAGACTTTCGATTAATTCTGCGGTGATAGCCGAATCGTATTTCCCCCAATCACCCGAACGTAGCGCATCATTTACGGCTGACACGATCGCTTCGTTGGCCAGCGGCCATTCGGGCGGACCGGCTGAAAAGGCTGGAGAACCGCCTTCGATTGCAAGTTTTCGGTTCGACACCTGAACTCCGGAATCCGTTGGCCAAAAATTAAAGGGAATACCTGACAACCAGTGCAGCTGGCTCTGAGTATTCCCTAATCGTAGGCGGAATGCGACTTACTTGCGAGCACCAAACGCCGCCGCTGGAAATTCACATTCTATTTTCCAAGGTGCACGCGATCTAGTGTCCATCGCCGACGTAGCCAACGCAAAACTGATAGACGTTGAAGATATCTTTATCGGTACCTAAAAATTCGCGGCAAGAAGTCGTTTCCGCCGACTCACATCCGATCGACTCCAAAAGCTCGCTTGGGTTATCGATCCCAAACACGAAAGCCTCACCCATGTTGTCCATTCGCTTAAGGAACTCTACGACTTCCGGTGAATCGGTCTCGCCGTTGACAACGGAACTGGTCACAAAGTCACACCAGAATTGAGACTCGGGATGCTGAGCCAGCTTGCAAACTCCGCTCAAGACCTTTTTGTTCTGCTCAAGATCGAAGTACATCGAGCAACCTTCATAGGTGAACAAAGTCTTCTTCTTCGAATTAAACGGCGATTGCTTGAGAATCTCTTCGGCAACATCGTCTTTCAAAAAATCGGCTGAAATGGAATACCGGCACGTTTCGAAAACTTGCGGATCGTCCGACATTTCTTCGATAACACGAGAACGCTCTTCGACCATTGGAGGCAGGTCTACTTCGAAAAACTTGATATCTGGTCTCTGTTTAGAAATACGAAACGGTCGCATATCCAGACCAGCTCCGAGCATGACGATTTGCTCAACTCCTTCCATTTTTTCGATAGTCTGGTCCAAGTGCCGTGTTCTCGCCAAAACCATATCAGGCAATTGGGGCAATGCTGAACGTAATCGTTTGGCAAGGATTTCGCCGTGAGGGCCCGCGGCCCGTTCCGCATGTGGGCAATCCACACGGATTATCGCTTCGGGATCTTTTGTCGCTCGAACACCTGCGATCATCCGCGCGGAAGCTTTGATTTTTTGATTGAACAAGGGAGAAGGACGATCAGATGAAAGCAGTTGAATCGTGGGCTGAGCAAAATACTTCAACTCTGCCTCAGCAATCTTTTGACCATTGGAGGTAAACTCCATCGGCAAAGTAACGAGAACCCGCTTGCCTTGAAAATAGCGAGAACGAATCTTGTCAGCCGTTTTGGGGTCGATTTTGCAAAAACCTTTCAAGTGCCCTGTGCTTGGGTTGATGTACTTTACATTCATAGATGCCAACCACAACGAGACGGCATCTTCGGGAATACACTTGTGAATTCCCGACAGAGGCACGCCGGTCAATAACGACGTCAAAGCCATACCACCCGTATAGTCAGCGGATAGTGAAATCAATGCAGCCTGGTGAGTACCATGTTGATTCGTCGTTTTGGCATTGAGCGGAAGAAGCGTCTCCGCCATTCCCATTCCAACCTTGGTAATTTTCCACCCAGTGTGCTTTAGCACAGGGACAGACCGATAGAGCAATCGGTTCATTAAGTCAGGGTTGATACGATCCTTAAAGTCTTCGGCAAATTCTTGACTGGGATTTTGGGTTTTGACATTCATGTTCGAACAGATTTCTGGGGCATAGATCACTACTCTACTTAGTGGTCGAGAGTGATCGAGGAATGTAGGTATGTGCTACGAGGACAATTTTGATATCGCTATGCCGAATGGACGCGAGATATCTTTTCTCCACCTTCAAGGGAATGTTGGTGGCGAGTGTTCATTAAAATCTCAGTGAGAGAAGTGTCAAGTGAAATAACGCAAACCGGTCTGATGTCAAGTGAAATAACGCAAACCGGTCTGATTCAACCGAAATAATCGATGCAAAGTCCGTTTCTTGACATGCTACGAACGTGACAACCTATCGTGATCAAAGGATTCAGCTTTTCCAACTCGTTGCAAAAAACAAACCACCT
>CAZDBA010000030.1:0-35840 GCA_964503615.1 uncultured Pirellulaceae bacterium | reverse complement strand
ATGGCACTGACAGTTTCACTTATCAAATCAATGATGGGAATTCGACAAGTCGAGCGGACGTCACGATCAACGTCACACCAGAAAACGACGCTCCGGTTGCTGTAAACGATGAGTTCGTTGTTGACGAAGGTGGTTCAATATCAGCCAATGTCTTCAGCAACGATTCTGATCCCGATAACGACATTGTTTCGTATCGACTGGTTGCTGGTCCTGACATCGGGGCATTGATTTGGGAAGGCGATGGAACATTCGTATACACCCATTCTGGAGTTGAAATCTTCCAAACCGAATTCGTTTACGAAGCAATCGACGCGAGTGGGCTAACATCTCAAGCCACCGTCGAGATCGAGGTCAATCCTTTAGACGATGCTCCGATTGCAAATGACGATGTAACACAAGCGCTGACTGGAGCATCGCAGGATATTACTGATTCCATTTTGCTCAATGATAGGGATGTCGACAGTCAAATCGATGGCTTTACGATTGTCTCTCAACCAGAAAATGGAGAGGTAGTCATCACCAACGGCAGGATTATATTCACTCCAGACGATGGTTTCATAGGCGACGCAGTTTTTCAGTACTCTGTCGTGTCTAACAGCCGTCTTAGCGCACCAGCGGAAGTCGTTGTCCAGGTCATAGAAGGGGGCGTAATTCTCACTCCAGAAAGAACTGAAGACGACGAGGCTGGTGATGCCGACTCCACATCCATTGATGAAATTGAAGGAATGCCGTTTCCAGTTCGTACCGACGAGTCGGATGATAACGATGATGACGAAATTGGCGACTTCAACAATTTGAATGATGCCGACGTTGGAAATCAGCGTGTAAACCGCTTGGCTAATGGAGATCGTTTTGATTTGGACAAGTTTGAAAGCGAATTAAGCGACCAATCGCTATTCTCAACCTATCTTTTGCCAAGCGATGTCGAATCAATCGAGTTGAGTTCGCACTTGGCATTTGAAACGGACCCGTTTGGCAATACTGAAACACTTTTTGCCAGCGCGTTTCTGGACGAACTTGATTCAGCCAAGTTTCAATTTGCAGTTGATTTCGACATTACTGTTCCCTCGATAGCTATGGCCGGAACGAGTTTCCTAACCGTTGGTTATCTGGCGTGGATGGTCCGTGGCGGCGTATTGCTTACCACGTTCATGTCATCTATTCCTGCGTGGCGAATGTTGGATCCTTTAGCAGTATTGGAAGCGGCAGACGGCACAGGCGGCGATGACAGTGACGATCAGTCCATCGGCGAACTGGTAGACAGCTAGAAAACTGCCGATTGTCAGATTTGATCGGGCATCGCAGAATTTCGGCAGGCCAAATCGCGAGGGAAGTTTATCCGAATTGAAAAACTCCTGTTGCGATTACCATGCGTTGGCTTACAACGAAAATTCGACTTACCATTGGACTTGTCGGCATTCTCATGCTGCTTTTCTGTGCGGCAGTAGTAATGGACTTGGTTCCAAATAGCAAAGTCGCACAGATGAAGGGGCGTTCTGAACTTTGCGAATCGCTCGCGATTACCAGCACACTCCTGATACAAAGAAATCAAACAAAAGATCTGCAAACCGTGATCTTCGAGACCGTTCGACGCAACCCACAATTCGCATCGGTTGGTATTCGAACAAAATCGGGACGACTTTCTGTTCAAACGCCTCAACACGAACAATTGTGGCAGCAAGCTCAATCCAGCGAGGACACAAGTTCCAAAGCAGAAATCGGACTGTTCGCCAACAAGCTACCTTGGGGCAAAATTGAATATACGTTTGTTCCTGAAAACACTTCCAGTTGGACTCGTTGGTTAACCGACAAATGGGCGAGATTTGTCGTCTTTGTCAGTGCGGGTTCAGGGATTCTGTTTTTGATCTACCTTGGGTTTATGCTGACAATGCTGAACCCTTCAAAAACAGTCCCAAGTCGCGTTCGCGACGCATTGGACAATCTGGCTGAGGGTCTGCTAGTGCTCGACACCCGAGGGCGCGTCGTGTTGGCCAACCCCTCGTTTTTAGACTCAACGAGCAAAAATCAAGACGAGTTGATGGGCAAGCGACCGGACGATATTTTCAACTGGATCGACCGAGACGGGAACGCGGTTGCAGCCCTACCATGGACCGAATCCATGGAAAAAGGACGCATAATTGAAAACTATCCATTGCGATTGCGTAACGAGAAGGGCGGTGCAGACCGGATTTTTCGAGTCAACTGCTCTCCTGTTTTGGCAGAGTCAAAACAGAAACATGGCGTCTTTATCAGTTTCGAAGACGTAACTGAATTGGAAAACAGCAAGAACTCTGCAGAAGACGCCAACAAAGCAAAATCGGAATTCCTGGCAAACATGAGTCATGAAATCCGTACACCAATGAATGCGATCCTTGGTTTTACCGACTGGCTAAAAAGAGACCTCGCCACAACGGATGAAGAAAAGAAAGAGTACCTTGAGACGATCCATTCCAGCGGCTCGCACTTGATGGACTTGATCAATGACATTTTGGACCTTTCAAAGGTCGAAGCGGGCAAGCTGACCATCGACGCGGTTGAGGTTTCTCCTTTCAAAATTGTAAACGATGTTGCAAGTATTCTACGTGTACGTGCTGAGCAGAAAGGTATCGAGCTGCGGGTCGATTACCAAACGGCATTGCCGAGTTCCATCAAAACCGATGACGTGCGTGTTCGTCAGGTACTTACAAACCTGATTGGAAACGCCATCAAATTTACCTCCGAAGGTGCCGTGACCGTTTCGACTGAGCTTATCGAACAAGACGGTCAACCACGTTTGAAATTTGAAATTTCCGACACCGGAATCGGAATGAATCAGGAGAATCTGAAACGTATTTTTGATCCGTTTGTCCAAGCTGATTCATCGGTAACTCGCAAGTTTGGTGGAACCGGACTTGGTCTGGCGATTTCAAAACGTTTCGTCGAAGCACTTGGGGGAACTTTGGAAGTTGCCAGTACCGAAGGCAAGGGCAGTACGTTCTCATTTTCAATCGAACTTGGCGACCTGACTGGCAAACAACTACTTACCGAACCAGAATTTGCAGCAAGTTCCACCAGAGAAAGTAAGACTTCTCAGAAAATCATGCAACTACCTGCTTGTAGCATTCTCATTGTTGACGACGGGCAATCAAACCGTCGTTTGCTCCGCCTGATTCTTGAAAGAGCGGGCTGCAATGTAGAGGAAGCTGAGAACGGACTAATCGGTTTTGAAAAAGCGATTGCCAATCATTACGACATCGTTCTCATGGATATGCAAATGCCTGTGCTCGATGGATACGGTTCGACACGCCGTTTGCGCGAGAACGGATACACGCGTTCGATCATCGCGTTGACTGCCAACGCAATGAAAGGCGACCAGGAAGAATGCGAGAAAGCTGGCTGTGACGGCTTTCTACCTAAGCCAGTCGATATGGACGATCTGCTGGTCCTGCTGGAGGCAAAACTGGCTTCGCAGGGAAAAACTCGAGTAGCACAAGATACATCTACATCTATGTCCAAAACTGAGTTCAAACTGGAACTTCAGGAATTTCTGGTTGGCATTGAATCTGTTTGGGAGCTCCAGCAGTTCGATGTGATCGAAAAACACGCCAGTGAATTGCTGAACAAAAGCCGACGAGCTGGCTTTAAAACAATCAGTGTTCCACTAACCAATTTGCTTTCTGCCGTTAAGAAAAGTGCCCCTGAAGAAATGGAAGACAAGATGAGAGACTTCTTGAAGGCAGCTACTGAGTTTACAAACGAATTACCTGATAGAAAAATTCAAAAAACCGAACCTGCGCCATCTCCTTCAAAGAAAAAAGCAGTGACACCTCAAACCAACTCAATCTATTCCTGCCTTCCAGTGGACGAGCCGGAATTTCGTGAAATTGTTGTTCAGTTCTCCGAAAAGCTCTCTGAAAAACTGAAGGAAATGAATACCCAGTTGCAAGAAGAGGACTTTATTCAACTCGCCTATAGTGCTCATTGGCTCAAGGGAGCGGGAGGCACATGCGGATTCCGAGAGTTCTTTGATCCTGCGTTGGCTTTAGAGCTGGCGGCGAAAGAAAGTAGTCGGAAGGACTGCGCAACACATCTCAAAATTATATCCAGCCTTTCTAACTCGATCGTGATCGAAGCATAAAAAGCTCAGCAAGTAAACAACTTTTAGTTCTGTACTAACCACCCAAATACCATGTCCAATACAAACTCAATCGCACAGGCGGAAACGAACAGTCCTACTGTCAAAAATCCTGTGCACATCCAGGCTGTGACCACCGATTGGAACACAAACAAACAACTGACGCGCAATTCAAAAATCATGATCGTTGACGATGAAGATCTTGTTATCCGCGTCGTCAGACAATTCCTGTCACGCGACGGATACACGAACTTTATTACAATAACCGATCCGCGTGAGGCGTTGAACGCAATACGCTCCGAAAAACCAGACGTAGTCCTGTTAGACATCAACATGCCCCACCTGTCTGGATTAGACATTCTGCGCGAACGGCAACATATCAAACCATTGCGAACTACGCCGTTTATCATTCTGAGCGCGATTAACGACGCTGATACAAAACAGGAAGCCTTGGAACTGGGTGCGACCGACTTCCTTGCCAAACCTGTCGAAAAAAGTGACCTCACCCTCCGAGTTCAAAACTCGCTGATCGTAAAACGACACTTCGACAACCTCGCAAATCACGCGAGTGATCTTGAAGCCGAAGTAAGAAAACGAACTGAGCAACTGGAACGTTCTCGCGAACAAGTAGTTCGAGTACTCGCTCGAGCTGCTGAGTTTCGGGACAATGAAACGGGCGAACACGTCCTGCGTGTTGGAGCGTTCTGCAAAATCATCGCGGAACAAATGGGAATGTCGCCCGAATGGTGCAAGCAAATTGGACTTGCCGCTCAACTGCACGATGTAGGAAAAATCGCGATTCCGGATTCAGTTTTATTGAACCCCAACAAGCTCACCGCAGAAGAATTTGAGATCATGAAGCAGCACTGTGATCTGGGGTGTCGAATCATGAAACCAATGGCTGATGAAGAATTGGCAATGGTTCGAAACACCAATTCTGTTTTGCAGTTAGTCAACGAACTCGAATCACCTTTGCTCAATATGGCATCGGTTATCTGCCGAACTCACCATGAAAAATGGAATGGACAAGGATACCCCAATGGCTTGGTAGGAGACCAGATTCCACTCGAAGGTCGGATTACTTGCGTTGCCGACGTTTACGATGCGTTGTGCAGTGATCGCCCGTACAAAGCCGCGTTTCCAATCGAAAAGTCGCTGGAAATCATGCTTAACGACCGAGGTATACGGTTTGATCCACAAGTATTGGATGCCTTCCTGGAACGAATCGCTGATATAGAAGCGATCCGCGCCACTCCGGTATCTCAGCTTTAAACTGAGTCTGACTGGTCGCGGGAATGCCGTCCGGTCAGTCTTGTTTCTTTGTGGGAACAACGGTCGGAAAGAACTCTTCGACTACAGAATAAAACTCTTCGCGCGAACTGACTTTTGCAACATGACTGCGGAAATGCCGCGCGCCATGTTTGCCTTGCGCGTAGCAACAAGCGTACTTGCGCATCAACATCGTCCCCTTTTGCTCGCCAAATCGACTGACGACCAGGTCGTAGTGATGCAACATGCACTGTTTCTGCTCTTGCAAAGTCGGCTCGGGCGGAATCGGTTGGCCTTTGAGTGCCGCAGCCGCCTGACCAAATAACCATGGTCGCCCTAAACAGGCCCGCGCGATCATTACACCGTCGACATCGTACTTGCGAAATACATCGACTACAGCTTCGGCCGAATCAAGATCACCATTGCCAATTAACGGGATCTTTTTCAGGTACGGCTTGATCGCTGAAATTCGATCCCAGTCGGCAGTACCACGAAACATATCCTGTGCCGTACGGCCATGGACGGTCAGTGCTTTCGCGCCAGCCCCCTCGACAACCTGAGCAACATCGTTCGCATTAATGTTGTCACGAGTACAGCCCAGTCGAATTTTTGCGGTCACTGGCGTCGGCGCGCAAGCTTTTACCAACTGTTCAATAATTCGGCCCATCTGGTCCGGGTGCCTCAACAAATAACTGCCGCTTTTAGCCTTGTGAGTCACTTGCCGAACAGGGCAACCGAAATTAATGTCCACCACGCTGACGGCATACTCTTCCACCAAACGCGCTCCGACTTTGGCCATTGTTTCCGGATCGTTGTCCCAGATCTGAACTGCCAAAGGGCGCGGTTCGTCACCGACTCCCCAAAGTCGATCCGGGTGCTCAGCTTCGTGTTCGTCCAGCCAGGCAAACCCACGGGCATTGATCATCTCTGTGGCTTGCAAACCCACTCCGCCGTATTCGCGCACGACTTGGCGAAAGGCGAAATTGGTAAACCCCGCCATGGGAGCCTGCAGAATCGGAGGATCAACGACCAAATCGCCAATCTTCAGTTCAGGGATCTCGGGCAGCGGGCCTTCACTCGGGTTTATCGAATTTTGTATCGGTGTAACATACATCCCAAGATTCTTTTTCAATCCCAGCATTCTGGCAAGAGACAATTTCGAAAATTGGACTGTAGCCTCAAAAAAGAGCTGGCGATTTGCCCCAATGAGTACCTATGCCAACAACTGAACCTATTACATTTCTGACTTGGAATCTGTGCATGATGGTCTCTTCGCACGAGGCCCCGGCTGGGTGGTCGCTGGAACACACGGAGGCAAAAGTCCGCGAGCTCGTCTTGCAGCTGGACCCCGATTTCGTGTTTTTTCAAGAGCTACCGGGATTGGTACCCTACGTTGAAACTCATGATCTACTGCCAGCAAATACGGAAAGTCACAGCGGAAACATTGCGACATTGGTTCGCAACGAGATGAAAGATGAAATCGAATCGATAGCGATCGGTCGGTTTGCGGTGCTCGCCAAAATGGAATCGCGACAACTAACCTTGGCCAACGTCCACTTGGCGCCCAGTCAGGAAGGCGTGGACAAACGAATGCGCATGTTGGCAAAACTGATCGAAAAATGTGAAACATCTGGCTTGGTAGTCGCCGGAGACACCAACACCCGCATCAAAGAGGAGGCGGGCATTGAGGCGCTCGGTCTGACGGGCCATCGCCCACCTCGCCCGACATGGGACACCAAGATCAACCAATTCCGTCCGAATTCTCGCCAATTCACCGCCTACTTTACGCGTTATTTTCACAATGACCAAGTCGCCGTCGATGAAGTCGAGGTCTGGGACGATAAAGTTGAATACAACGAGGAGCGATTCCATCTGTCCGACCATTTCCCCATGAGCGGTAGCGTGCAACAACTCTAAGGCTTCCTAAAAAGGCGTGAACCTTTTTCGGGCATGCTCTTTTGAAAGATTCGAAACAATGCAGCTTTGCTAAAGCATTTCCTTTGTGGTTCAAAATCCAAGCAGCCCACGGACTTCTCTTAACCAACTAATATTCTCTTCAACGCCTTTTATCGCCTCGGCAACAGCAACTTTCACAAGACAACGTCCGCGGAGAATTGTTGATAAATCATCTGATTCGGACCATGTCACCTTTTAATTCATTTTCACTCTTGACGCATACGACACCGAGTCGTACTATAGTGCATTGACGCCGTATTTCGGCGACGGATTGTCGTTGGGTTTAACTCGACGCTACCTTTAAAGCAGTAAAAGGATCAAATGAGCCAAACACCTGCCAACGCAGAACTAGCGGTCACGAATTTGCTTTGGCAAAAGAATGATCGAATGACGGCTCGGGAAATTCGTGGGCAGCTTTATCCCAACAAAATGAAAGCTCAACATGGAACCGTTCAACGATTGTTACAACGGCTTGAGAAAAAGGGCTTCATAGATCGGGATAAGAGACGCCGTGCATTTTTTTGGCGATCGTTTCACACGAGCAATATGCAGGGCAAGCATGCGATATTCCGCCACTCTTTTTCTCTTTGGTAGGCCGATTAAAACTCCCAGTCCGTTTTTTTTCTTTTTTCAAAAAGGTGGTGTGATGAATTTTTTAATTCGAACAGCTTTATCTCTGAGTTTGTGTTTCCTCTTTTTTGTGTCAGCTGGTCAATTGTATGGCCAAGTTACCTACTCCCTTTCTGGCAACTTTGAAACTAGTGAATTCCCTGGATTTGAACGCCCGTTGGATGGAGAGTCGTTTGTCGCTGAGTTTGTGATCGACACATCCGTACTAGATGCAGACCCCGACTCGGATCGCGGAGAGTATCCGGGTGCAATTTTGTCGGCCTCGATTGAGTTCGAGAGTGGCTTCGTCTCTGAGGTCGATTTTTCCGGTGGCACTGTTACTGTCCAGCGGGATCTTGCTGGTGGCGGAATCTTTCTCCAAGACGGGGCTGGGGACAGTACAATCTTGGTCTACGATTTGGGTAACTCGTTTGAAACGGATGGTCTGCCCGTCGATCCGGCGATGCAGTTTACACCTAGCCCGGACTCGATTGTTGTTCTTGCGGAACCGACGCTTGGTTCTATTTTTGCGTTCTTGGAAGTTGACCTAGGTGAAGCACTTAGCCGGTCAGTTTTCGCGGTAATCAGCACACAGGTCAATTCTGTAGTGCTAGGTGATTGCAACCTGGACGGTGCAGTGACGTTTGATGATATCCCAGCGATGATTACCGCATTGGCAGGAGGTACTTTTCTCGCTCAGGCAGACTGCAACCAAGACGCTGAAGTGAACTTCGGTGATATCCCTAGCTTCATTGAAATTTTGCTCAACAATTAGTTCTTAATAAACGCGTCCCGTTGCGCTTCATTGAGCGGTCGGCTAGCCAGTCGTCAATAGCACAGTCGCAAGGCTCACTTCATCACGGCACCGTTGATCGTCAATTCGCTCGACGGTGCTTTTCTCGTAGATCCAAAAGGGGGCAGGCTGCGACTCACGAAATTTCACATTCGAATAACTAGCCGGATAGCCACTCTAGCTCTTCCCATCGTGTCATGGCCTGTGCAAGGTTTGTCTCATGATCGGCCAATTGCTTTTGAACTTCGGCGATCTTATTGCTCTCATCATTGATAATTCGTCTGATTCGAACCCTTGTCGCCCTTTCCTTCGTTTTCAATCTTGACATGTACGACACAAAGTCGTACTGTGGTGTACGGGCGACGGGTTGACGTTGCATTTAACTCGACCACCTTTAAAGCAGTAAAGGGATTAGATGAGCCAAACGCTTGCCAACGCAGAACTAGCGGTCATGAATTTGCTTTGGCAAAAGGATGATCGAATGACGGCTCGGGAAATTCGTGAGCAGCTTTATCCCAACAAAAAGAAAGCTCAACATGGAACCGTTCAACGATTGTTACAACGGCTTGAGAAAAAGGGCTTCATAGATCGGGATAAGAGTATCGCCGTACATTTTTTTTCGGCGATCGTTTCACGCGAGCAATATGCAGGGCAGCAGCTTGAATCATTAGCTGACAAACTGACTTCAGGTGCATTTGCACCATTGATTACACACTTGGTTGAGCACAAGAAGATTGCTCCCAAGGACATTGCGCGGATCCGTGAAGCACTCGATAAGTATCCCGACAGTAAGAAGACCAAACAAAAATCTTCAAGCAAAACCAAAGGGAAAAAGTCATGATGGAAACAATTTTTCAATTTGGTATCAGCAACGCGACGATTGCTTGTTTGCTTGCGATCGTGGCCTATAGCGTAGGCGTTTACGCCAACCGCCCTAAGTTGACTCATCTGTTATGGATTTTAGTTCTAGTCAAATTAGTGACGCCGCCGATCTTCAACTTACCTTTATCGCTTATAGCGGCTCCGTCTGAGTCTGTGGCGACGAAGTTTGTGAGCGATAAAGACCCTCAAGGAGCAACGGTAGCAATTGTCGATCAAGTTCACAGCGAAAGTGAAATGGACCGAGGCGATTTGGCAGCCAGCGAAGTCGTCTCTGCGTCTTTTTGGAACACGACCAAGCCATGGCTTGGCGTGGCCTGGTTGCTTGGAACGATAAGCGTCTTGCTTATTTCCATCGCGCGGATTGTACGGTTCCATTTACTGTTGAAACGCAGTACACAGCAGACCGAGCGTAAATTGCTGAACGTTGGTGAACGGCTCGCACAACAACTAGGTCTACAGAAGATGCCTACTATTACGACGACAACGGCTAACATCTCTCCCATGGTTTGGTGGGTAGGTGGCGATGTAAAAATCGTCTTGCCGCAATCGGTAATGGACAAAATGAGTGACGAACAATGCCAGTTGATTCTGGCACACGAAATGGCACATATATGCCGACGGGATTATTTAGTCCGCTGGCTGGAGTGGTTGGCCCGGGTATTCTTTTGGTGGAATCCGATCGTTTGGTGGGCTCAGCGCAATCTGCGCGGCGTTGAAGAAGCTTGCTGCGACGAGTTGGTGCTTAGCAAGCTCAATCCAAGTGCAAAAACTTATGCAAATACAATTTTGACCACGGTCGAATCACTTGTAAGTCCGGTCGTCAGTCCACCGGCGATGGTATGTGAAATTAATAGTGGTGGTTTTCTGGAACGGAGAATTAAATTGATTATGACCCGAGATTCAATCCAACACCCAACTCCAAAGCGGTCTGTGCTGGCAGTGTACTTTGCCTTGTTTGTAATTCCGTTTGGGTTTGTAGATGCCCAAGACACGGGTCAAGAACATCAGCAGGGCCAGCCAGCTGAATATGAAGTTGCAAAGCATGATCATGATGATCGGCAAAAGGCTTTAGCGGAAATTGCTCAAATGCTAACGAAAACTGTCGAAGCTGTCGAGAAACCCGACCCCAGAACTCTGCTTGCATTGGCAGCATTGAATGATGTTCTAGGAAAAGAGGGTGAAGACAACAAAGGTAAGCGACGAGTCGTTGATCCCGAAGCGAGGAAACGAGTAGCTGCGGCTGAAATAAAACTCCAACAGTTAATTGCCGAACGATCCTTAGTAGTTGAAGGCGAGCTGACTGAGGATGAGAAAACTAAAGAAAACCGTGAGCTTGTTCAAACGGTAAGTAAATTCCATGCCGCGCTAAACAATTTGGTCGAAGCAGGCGAATTGACAGAGCATGAGGTGAAAATGAGATTAGATGCTTATTACAGAGAATGGAAACTGGCGAGATAACCAACGAACAAGCTCAGGAACGTCTTGAGGATATAGTCGGTCAAGAAATTGATATAGCGATACAAGTTGACTGTGGTTAAGCCGACTTCTTTTTTGTCGTCTGGTCGTAGTGGGATTCGCCAGAATTCCTTCTTCCCAGATGAACGGACTTCTGGCGAAGTCCACTATTGGTTTTCCTAAATACGATTCAAGGCATCGATCCAGGCTGCCAGCCTTGGCACCCACTTTTCCAGTGAGTCAACTCCGCTCTCGAGAGCCGCTGGAATAAACGCGCGCCTTAGTTTGTCGATCTGTTCTGCAAGTTGCTCCGCTTCTTCAAACTGTTCACTCGCTGCTGCAAGAATTAGCAGCGACTGCGTTGTACTCTCCAGCGTTTCAAAGCTATCCGGAATCAGCGAGTCGACAACGATCAAGCCGCGATACAAACTACGAAACTCTTTCGCCACCAAACAAGCCATCGCGCCCCCGGTTCCTGAACCGCCGATCGCAATTCGGTTTTCGTCCAATTGGTAATCTCGCTGCATTAATAACGTTACGTTTCGAACGAACTCTGATTCGTCAGGTTCCCATTTCTTGGCATCACTGGGTTGGGGAACAAGCACGATCATATTTCGATCTAAGCAAGCAGTTTGCCAGAGTTGCATCAGGCGAGCTTCCTCTATTTTGCCCGGCGGGGCCAACCAAACCAGAAGCGAAGGATTCGAATTCGTGTCCAGTTGCTCAGGCACGATCGCAAAACAACGATTTTCAAATTCGGTAAGCGACACAGCTCGCTTGATACATTTGCCAGTTACTGTATTTGTCTTTTTGTTGCTTGCGAACTGCTCGTCGATCAGTGCTGACATTGGGGTAAGCACGAGCTCAAATTCAAGCTTTCTACCGTTTCGCATAACACCGATCGGTACGGATTGGCCCGGCAATCGGCTCCACATCAATTGGCGTACTTGGTCCCATGAGTCGACCGTTTCATCGAGTACCGAAACCAATTCGTCGTCAGGCTTAACTCCCGCAACAGCCGCGGGGCCATTTTCTATTACGTGGCCTATTTGCATTCCTGTTGTGCCTGGAATCAAACCCAATTGAACCGGCTGGAACGGATCGACTTCTGCCACCAGATCAAACTTGATCGTTAACCGTTTTTCGCCGCGCAACAACTCAAGCTCTACTGCATCGCCCGCGTACAGTGGACCAATTACATGCTTCAACTGGGCTTGTCTATTAATCTCATTCGAATTGACTTGTACGATTTCGTCATCGACTCGCAACCCCGCCTCGGCTGCTGGAGAACCTCCTGCACAAACTGCAACGATTGCAGGATCGGCGTAGATGTCGGCCCCTTGTAAAACGACGCCCATCTTGCCCGCTCGCAAATTGGTGCCCGTTTTTAGATCATCCATGCGGCTCATGATTTCGTCCAGCGGAACAGCAAACCCGATTCCGGAGTCGTACCAATCGGTCCCAGCCAAATCTGCTTCGCTGTCCATCGCAAGCGGGACCAGGATTCCCAGCACGCGCCCCTGCAAATCGATCAACGGGCCGCCATAATTGTTCGGCGAGATTTTTGCATCCGTTTGAATGGCTCGCCCCCAGATGCGATCCTTTGCGCTGATGATTCCCAACGAGACGTTGCAATTCTGCGAATCGTACGATTTCCCCAAAGCGATCGCAGTTTGGCCTACCTTTAAATCTTTTCGAGCACCTGTCTCAGGGACGGGTAAGCGTTCCGACGTTTTTACTTTTAGAAGAACCAAGTTTCGACTTTTGTCTCGGGCCACCACCTCGGCTGGCATTCGGTTCCCTGCGCCGATTCGTACGAATACACTACTCGGTTGATGAGCAAGGTTCGTGCTGCTGGACAAGATGTAGCCATCCTCCGAAACAATGACGCCAGTACTGGGCCCTGATCCGGTTTGCACTCCGTCGACCTGTTCTAGCCCGCCAATCGTTTCGATCTGAACAACGTATCGACTGGCAGATTCAACCGCAGCACGAACTGCATCCGCCATTAGGTCTCGTTGTTGTCCAATACATTCAGTGTTCAGCAAAAAAAAGATTCCCAGCGCAGCAAGCAACCGTTGCCAGGAAAAATTGGCATTGGATCTGATTTCAGATTGCATCAATTTGCTTCTCATCAGGCTTTCCGTCATTTCGGTCGCAGAGTCACCGTTACGAATTCCGAATCTCGCTGTATGGTCAGCTGGATCGCAACGTCTCGGTCGCAAGTTTTCAGAATGCGATCCAGTTCGTTTTGAGAAGCCACGATTTGACCGTTGACCTCAACAATCAAGTCGTCGGGGCGCAATCCTGCCTGCTCAGCAGCAGTGCCAGACAAAATACGGTCCAAATAGGGAGGCGTGCGGGCAACGACATCGGGTACCAGTCCAATACCGATCAACTTCAACGTCATCGGTTCCGATGGTAGTCGCTGTTCTCGCTCGCTGGCAAATTCTTTTCCCGTTCGAATCGCTTCGACCGAACTCGCGATTCGGCTGATCGGGATCGCAAAATTCAGCCACATGTTGTTGCGGCTATCTCGGACTTCTTTCCCGATAAACCCAATCAGCTGCCCAGCTTGGTCGGTAACGGCTCCACCCGCCGCGCCCGGATTGTTCGTCATTGCATCAAGAATGTACACGTCGTCTTGATACGTAGACTTGTGGGCGCCTTTTCGTGCGGCGAGTTTTGTTTTAGCCGAAACCACACCGTGTAAAACACTCACCTGTTCATCACCCGTCGCCACGCCATACAGGTTGCAAAACGCCAACACTCGTGAGCCGATTTGGGGCTGGGCTGCTGAATCCAAGTTGAAAAACTCTAATCCCTTTGCATCAATTTTCAGCAAGGCGATCTCGACACGCGGATCGTACCCAATCAACTCCGACTGGTACTGATTACCGTCGTTCAAAGTTACGGTTGTTGTGCTATCCAATACGTAGCTCCAAGCCGTAACGATGTAACCGTCTTCGGAAACGATGAAGCCGCTTTGGTAGCTTTCCAATCCTCGATAGCCACCGCTACCATTGATTTTTACCAGTTTGGGTTGTGAAGTTGCAATCGTCTGGTGAATGTCAGCTTGGGCGCGAACGTTACGACAGGGTAGGGCGAGCGTTGTCACAAACAACACCCATGCCAAGGACAGAACGGCTGATCTTATTCGACTCATGGCAACTCCGTCGACGAGAATCCCACGCTCTCGATTTGCAACACCTTGGGCGGTTGGTTCGCATAACGAGTCGTCAATTTGGTCGGCATTAGGCATCCATCCACATTCTGATAACCATCAAAGTCAATAATGCATGGATCGACACTCACATCCGTCGCAGATTCGATTCGAGCGAGTATGCCTGTTTGCTGATCAAAAAAGAACCGAGTCTCAACCAAACCGATCGTAGCTGTTAACACGTGGTTGCGTGTTCCCTGCTCGACGATCGGCAATCCGCCTTCGTAAGAAACGTTGCCGTATCCTTCGGGTTGCTCAACCAACATTTTCCGCCAAAGATGCAAGGCCAACAAAAGCCCGCCCGAATTCGGCGGAACCGGTTGCTCAGCCATTTCATCGGTTGTGTCCAATACGAACGATTTGCCGTCCAGTTTTATGCCCGAAACTTTGTTGTTCAACACGATTTGAAATGGTTGTTTGTTTTCCAAAGTTCCCGTGATCGTCCACTTCTTTTCAATCTGTTCGGCGTTCAGAGAGTTGTGGAACCTGTCCCAAACTTGCTCTTGCAACTGGCGATTGAAATAATAGTTAGCGTAGCCCGGTTTCGATTCGTGCAGATGCGCCCATTTGTTTTTCTTTTCAAGCGGTGATTGCTTTGAGTCGTCCGCGTCGGGAGATTTGTTTGGTTCTTCTTGCTGGTCAAGGCCATTGGAGGGATCGAGCATTTTGGCCAGTTCGCCTTGTCCGTGGACTCCGGCGAGTCGCGTAACAATCTGATACCGTTGCCCTTCCCTTTGGTATTCGATCGGAACTCTCCAGCCTTTAGGGAAAATGCCAAGTACGTTTTTGAACTGATTCACTGTGCCGATTTTCCTACCGGAAAAGCTCATAATCTGGTCATCAAATCGTAGCCCACGTCGATAGGCATCCGACGACTCGAGAATGTTGGTAATGACAACTTTGGAGTCATCGCCCGATGCAACGGTTGCTCCCAAAGTCGCGTGATCCACAATCTGTCCACTGCGAAGGTGATCCATGAAGTTGTTGATCTGGTTAATCGAAATGGCATAGCCTACCCCAACGTTGACTCGCCCTCGTTTTTCAAATGAACCACGCCCATTGATTCCAATCAGTCGCCCAGTTGCGTTGAAAAGCGGCCCGCCCGAATTGCCAGGATTAATGGCTGCGTCCGTTTGGATACAATCTGCATATTCCAAAAGCGTCCCGGCAGGATATTGATAACGATGAACACCGGACACGATTCCCCAACTGACTGTGGGCTGAAAGTCGGTTGCCAAAAGAAAGGGATTCCCAACCGCAAAGCACGAATCGCCTTGTTTGACTTGGTCACTGTCCGCCATTTCTGCGATCGGGAAATCGTCACGGCCCAACAGTTTGATCAACGCAACGTCGCCTACCGGATCAATCCCGACTAATACAGAGTCATAGAGCACTCCATCCGGCATGCTGCACTTTATGAAATTCCCGCTACCTTGCACGACGTGGTAATTCGTAAGTGTGTAGCCGTCCGGTGTGATGACGACCCCGGAACCACCGCCTTGTCCTTCAGGTCCAAACACACAAACCGCTGAGCGTTTGGCTCGTGCGATCGCTTCGATTCGCGCCGCTTCGATTTCTTCTACGGTTTGTGGGGTGCAAGCCATCGAGATCTGCGGAGCAAGCAGCAACATGCCAACTATCGCTAAAGCAGCCCTGCTGATAAAGGAAACGACGATGCTCCAAGCGTTGTTCGTCCGATGAACATCCATCTATTTTGACACCTTGAGGTCGCAAAAGTGCAAAAGGTCTCCGATGCTACGACGGTCATGGTAATCCACTTCGATCGTCAGGCGTTGTACACCATCAACACTCAGATCCAATTCGATCGGATCGGTAGCTGGCGAATTTTCCAGTACGGATTCGTGCAATATCTCTCCGTCGCCATGGATTCGCAGATTTACGGCGCCATCGCTACTGGCAGTTGGTGAGAATCCGACCAAGCCGGTCAAATGTCGGTACCGGTTTTCCAAAACGAAAACCAAACGGGAACCACCGACTGCCGCGATGCCTCGATTGAACTCTCGAATCTGGTTGCTTCCATTCACGCCCAGTGGATCGTAAAACCGAAGCGAGAGTCTTTTACCGCCGTATGTTTGGTTCAGCTTGGGCAATTTCATTCGTCGCAAAGTTGCTTCTAGTGTTTTGTTGGCGACCAAGGGATTCCAGTCCAGAGTCGCAGGAGGCGCATCGCTCAGGTAGAACTCGCGACCTGTGCGAAAATCGCATTCTTTGCAACGCAAAAGCGGCAACGCTAAAACCTCGCCGCAAACCAACGACACAGCCAAGTTGTCAGCTTCGCTTGTTAACTCGCGAACCGCCAACTTGCTTCCGCTGGTCGTAGAAAGTTCACACACCATGTCAGAAAGTTCGCGACCGGACGCATGGTAGTAAACCAGCCCAGTCAATTTCTCCCGTTTGACTTCAGCCGAACGATCTTGAGTCGAAAATTCCACAACCGTTTCGGAAACTTCGCCAACCACGCCTTCGAAATAATCGAGCTCACCTTTGCGAGATACGATCAACGCGTCTGCATTTTTGGGCCGTTCGGCAAGCAGTTCGATCCATTGACGCTCATCCGTCACCGCCGGTTCGAACCGCACCCAATCAACATTGCGATTGTCAACAGTCACTTCCAACTGATCAGGCAACGTTAGTACCAAACTTGTATTTTCCGATTTGATTTGAGCGGCATAAATCGTTGATCCATCGACTAGGCGGATTTGAATCGAATTGGCTGGAATCGAATTGGCTGGACTCGACTCGACTCGATCCTCTCCGAACTGCAACTCCGAAATTTCAGAAAACTCAATCGCCTCAACATTTTCGGTAGTCGCCGTATCAGGATTTTCAATTTCCAGCGCAGGATCGAACAAGATCCGATCTTGAGCAAATCGAAATGCCGAACTCGTCAACTGCTGACCATCTCGTCCCTGCACCCGAATCTGCGCATCAACAGATTGCGTACACCATGAAAGTAGTAGTGCCAGGACCAGCTTAGTCATCTTGTCATTTTACCATTAACCAAAGACCACCAACGTACTCCGACGAGCCGTTGCTTCAATCATAACCGCTCGCATGTCTGACGTAAAAGACGATATTGCAACGATTTGGCACAGCATGAACTATTGGTCTTGCTCGCTTGCCAGTTTCCGGAAATAAGCCTCGATGACCGTTCGGTAGTGAGGCGGCAGGTCTTCGGTCATTTCTGTCAACGCCGCAGCTCGTTGTGCAGCGGGCAGGTTGCCCCAACTGCCTCCTTCTTGGACGTTGCGGTTCTTAACATCTCCCGCGCCTCGACCCTTGGCGTTTCTGCTGTTTTGCATAGGCTGGCTGGGAGGCTGGTTTCCGGATTGCTGTTGCTGCTGTTGCTGTTGTTGCTCGATTTCTTCGATGATCTTGTCCAGCTTTTGAATGACAGCTTGTTCTTCTTCTCGAACCCGTTTGCCACTTCGATACAGCCTTTGACGCCGCTCGACGTCGGACATCATTCGTGCGATCTCGTCCAGTGAATCGGACTCCACTTGTTGAATATCTGCATTCATCAAATTCGCCAACACGGAAAATCGGCGAGGGATCTCCGCTTCGTTCTCCAGCAATTGGTCCAACGTATGAACACTTTCTTCCTGTTGGAAAAGCTGATGTTGTGCCGTGCCGCGATAGAACAACAAAGTCGCGGGATCCAAAACGGTTTCCGTTCCGATCTTTGACTGCTCCAGCAACTCCAAGCTCTCATCGTACAAGCGGTTTTGCACCAACCAACGAAACGTAAGCAAAGCCGTGTGGCGTTTTGCAAAACCTGATAGAACGTTCTCGGAAGCCATCTTTTGGTACTCCGCCAAAATCATCGTTCCCGAATCGCTCTTGATCGCATTCAGCAATGGCCGCACGTTGTCCTCTGCAATCGAAATCAACTCCATGATTTCGTCGATGGTGTGTGCTTGCTGTGGCTGTGAACGTTGGTCGTTAAAAGTTTGCTGAACCTGGCCGCGGATATCATCGCTCGCGTTTATCTCATCCAGCCAATCTGAAACGGCAGAAACAAACTTGGCTTCTGTCGGTACAGCCCACGATGCCTCTACGGAAAGCTCTTCTTGGGCCGCCGTTTTTTGCGAACATGCCAGTAACAGGGCGAGAACCAGGATCGACTTGATCCAAGCCCCCGGTTTCTGAAATCGACTCCAAATTTCAGCACTTGCGAATGGGCTCATTTGTTTTTTCCAATCGCAATGTCTCGGGTGATTTCGCTAAGTTGTTTTTGGCGTTCGCTTAAACGGTCCAACGCAGCACGGATGTCGGGATCATCAGTTTCCCCCAGCAAGTCGTCTGGATCGTCCAATAATTTTGCGTAACGCTCGTGCCGGCGAAGAATCTGTTGCTGTAATCCACGGATCATTTTGATTTCGGACAATGAATCCACAAGAGGTTGATCGCCTGGCTCACCTGCTTGGCCAGAATCTGCTTGGTACTCCGACGAATCCATGTCTTGCTGCGTTTGGACCAACGCGTTGATCATTCCGTCTAACGATTCGACAATGTCTTCGATAATCCCTTGCGTGATCGACTCAACTTTTGCTTCGGACAATCGGGCTGCGACCTGCTCCATGTCCAATTGCATTTGCTCAACCGTACTTGGAAAAGCGACCGAGGAACCGTCCTCTCGCAACAACAACAGCGCACGTGATGCTTCGCCAGCAATCGCTTTTTCTTCCAGCGAGAGCCTACCTGCCTCGATTTCGAACTCGGCCAGTCTGTCGTCTTTGTCGACTTGGTCCAAGCGGCGAGTTGTGTCCAAGACCCGTATTTGCCGCTCCAGCATTTTACGGAACCGACCTTCGAGCAATGCCAAAACTCTTTCGACTTCTTCCTCTCGCAGTTGCCTGAGGATCTCTTCCAACTCTTTAATCGCTTCTGCTAGTTCATCCTCTGCCGCTTGCATCTCTTCGATTGACTGGCCCGGGTTTGCATTCTCCAGCTCTTCTCGCGCCTTTTGCATCCGATCTTCCGCAGCTTGGATTCGCTTCCGGACTGGGTTTGCCTGTTCCGATTCCGTTTCGGTTTCAGTTTCGGTTTTAGCTCCTTTGGGATCCGAGCCCGGACCAGGTTCACCGGAATTTGCTTGCTCGCTATTCCCTCCCTCATCTCCAGCGATCTGGGTGTCCAACTGCCGCGTTCGATCTGTAAGCTTGCGCTGGGACGTTTCCAACCGGCTTGATTCAAGTCCATTTTCTGCTTGCCCGCGAATCCCTTTTTGTATTCGTTGCAGCCGTTTGACCTCGTCCAGATATTCTTGATTTTTTGCCAACTCGTCACGAACACGCTTACCACGGTTTTCGCTTTCCAGTAAAACCAGCAAGGCGTTCAGATCCTCCAACGCAGCGGACTGATTTTTCTCCGCGTCTTTTAGTCGTTCGGTCGCGAGCAACTGGACGATCTGCTGCAATTGTTCTGTGGTGCGATTGCGCTGCGAGCTTGTATAGGCTCTCTCCAGCAGTTTGCTCCGAGCGGGGTTGGACAGTTTCTCGTATTCGTAAAGCGTAAAAAGCTTTTCCTCTAGCAGCTTATATTGCTCGGCCAAAATCCTTTGCTCTTCAGCCAAATCGGCCGAGCCCTGTTGCTCCTGAGCTTTCCCCCACTGACACGAGGTGCAAACCACTACAAAACAAAAACAGACCAAGGCCAACCCGCTTCGCAATCGAGCCGGCGAAACAAGTTGCAAGAACCTACTCAAAGGTGCGGTGCGGTTTAAAGTGTCATCCATGCGTACCATCGTATCATCCCCAAGCTTGTTCAGTCCAACAATCCTTCGAAGGCGTCGTTTTCCCGTTGTCGTCGGGTCCGATCTTTGATCTCAGTTTGCTTTTTTATTAAAGCACGGACAAGATCAAGCAGCTCGTTTTGCGTCTCGTATTTAATCAATATCGAAAGCACTTGGTTCATTTTGTCGAGAACCAGATCGTTTTGCTCGATAGCTGCGACTGCTAATTGGTCGACTTCGTTGGCAAGCTCCCTGTTGAAAGGGTCTGCTTGCAAATTTCGAAGCTGATCTTCTAAGCCTTGAGTGCGATTCAAATATTCTTTCAGCAACTTACTCGTGATCAAATTTAGTGGCTTGATGACACGATCCTGCAAACGTCTCTTTCGATCTTCCGAGTCGATGCGATTGTTGATCAACTGCAAACGAATATCTTTAAACGCATTTCCAATCCCAGCCGTCTCACCCATTGATTTTTCGCCTTGTAAAGTCGCCCGCTGTGCAAACAACAATCGGAGCTCGTGCCGCTTCAAGTCATCGACCGCATCCGCCCCAGCCGACATTTGTTTTTGATCGCCCGGTTCGTTATCAGGTTGAGTGCTTTCTACCGTTGCTTTAGCTCGAACCAGAATTTCCCGAGCCTCGGACATCTCCTGATAAACTTGTTCAAAACGTCGCCGCTGGGCGACTTCCAATCTTTCCAGAATTCGCAGTAGCTCCGAAGGCGAAACAACATCCAACACATATTGATCGCTCAATCCAAGGTTGGGAGCACTGCCAAGTGAATAAAAATCGTCAGCTTTGACGAATACGGAAACCTGTTGCTGCGACTCGGAAGCGAGCGAGAAACCTCCGGGAACTTGCCGTAAGGCTCGAAAGTCGATCGCGGTTTCAAACTCGCCATCGTTTTGCAATTCAACACGGGACTTGGTCGTCAGTTGTTCTGCCCAGTTGATTTCGACCCAACTCGATTGAATTCCATAGTCGTCCAAGACGCTGCCTTTGATTGGCAAAACCGCATCGGCAGTGATGGCTGTCCCAATACCAAGCAAAGTTGTTCGTACTTGCGGTGTTTGGTCTTCAACCGCCGTGATCGAAACGACGTGAGGAATCTCGGTCACAATGCCATCGGTATCACAGAGGTAGAATTGCAAAGTTACATTAGCGTCAAGCGATCTTGCCGGGTGTCGAAAGCGGTCTCCATCTACAGGAATTTCTCGAACGCTCCCATCCGATTCTTTGGCGTAAACTTTTTTCAGCGGCTTGTTGGTTTTGGCAACGATTTCGACTTGGGTCCCCTGCGGAATTTTCATCCCCGCGTACCAATTCTCTTTTCGCGGTGTATAGCTGCTGGATTCCTCGTCGACGATATAGTCGGGGTATTGGCAATCCAGTTGTGTCTGCAAAACAACAGGTTGATCAACAACGGTAATCGAACATTGTTTGGACCGAAAATCACCTCCTCGAATTTGGAATTTTAAATCAGAGTCAACTCCGTCGAGTGGGCCGCTGTCCAAACTATACAGTTGGCGCCCTTCACGTGGGGCACCGATTTTCTTCATGGTCTGCCTTCCGCGATTTCCCTGCTTGCCCCAAAAACAAAATTCACAGGACGAAGGTAACTGCATTTCCTCGCCCGTTTTCGATTCGGTAATTGCGTTGACCATTAAGGTCACGCTTGCCCCCTTGGGCACTTTAAAAGTACGATCGGTCAGCTTGACGACCTGACGCATCTCCGGAATCCCTTCAACCGGCTCGTTATACTTGACGCGGATTCCAACAATCTCCAACCGGTTTGCGCGTGGCCAACCTTCATTGCTCAACAGATACAGCCGCTGAGTTGCCGTGCCAAAAACGGTTGGGGCAACCAAGGCAAACGTTCCAATCAACATTGCTGAAAGAAGCCCGATAGCGATTAAGAAATTCAGCCGAGGCCAATTGAGAACGTTATCAACGTCGATTTTTGAAAGGTTTCGCTCGGCTTCCTTTTGAGTCACCTGAAACAAGTTCTCACTGACATCCGAGTCCCCTGACTCGACCGTAGTCACCAGGCTCTCACCAAACTCGGGGTATTTGCGTTCAATCAAAAGAGCAAGGTTTTTGTCAGTCATTTCGACAAACGCTCGAGTTGCAATACGGGTGTACAGCAACCAACCCAGCACCGCCCCGATCGCCAATAGCAGTAGCAAACGTATCGTCCAGGAAAGTTCAGGCAATCCGAACTTTACTGGTAAAGCGTCGATCGCAAATGAAACGAAAAACGTGGCAACCACCCAAATAATTCCAAGCGAAATCCCTTCCAGCCAAACGTATCGACGGATCTTTCGCCTCAGGCGACGAAGCGCCGATCGGATGGGCCCAGAAACCAGATTGGTTGGTTTTTCAGACATTCAAGGCTTTGAAGAAGGTTGCGACAAATACGAATTCAGAAATCGAATCTTAATTCACTTGTTGAATTATAGCGGAAATTGACCTCAGCGGACCGCCGCGAACCTCTGCATAACTGGTGGTCCGACTGAGCTGAAATGTGTAGGGCAGGCTGTGTGTGCCTGACGAAATGAACAGGATCGGCATGCACAGCATGCCCTACCCTTGGGTTCAAACTTTCGTTGAATTCAAGTGGAATCAATGCAGGAGAACTGAAAACGCTCAGTTTGAGTAGCGACCTCTGCGCAAAAAACAACCACTGGCCTGCCAGTGGTTGTTTTAACTTATTCGACAATTGGATCATTAGACCCGGTCGCAAGAATACAGAATCAAGTCTTGCTTCCAACCAAAGCGATCACAAAAGTGAGCAGAACCGCGTAGGAAAACGCCATTTCCATCTTGGGGATCAGGTAGTCCATCAGATCTTCTTGATTCTCGCCGTCGGACATGTCTGTTCGGTGGGAATCCCATTTTTGATGATGCAAGTGGAACAGGGTGTAGATCTTTACGATGCTGCCAATCCACTGGGTGTACAACAACATGGGAATGTCGACGAGGGAAAGTCGATGGCCTTCGATCGTCAGCAGCAGAATGTACAACGTGCGAACGATGATAACCAAAATTGCATAGATCAAAAGGTAGGACGGGCTCAGCCAAATACATGCCCACAGCGCAGCAACAGGACCCAACAAGCTGGTGAACATGGATAGTCGTTGGTCAATATGGCACCACCAGACAAAAGGACGTTGCGAGCCCATTCCGAGCGTAATTGCGCGGCCGTTATTTCGAAGCATATTGCCGAACCAGCGGTGCATCTTTTGAATACTCATACGAACCGGCGTTGGCCCCGAGTCTTCCATGCAATAAATAAATGCGTCGGGAACGTAAAGCATGTGGCTGCCTTTTTTCAGCAACGAGTACCAAGTGCTTTTATCGTCACCGGTGACGAACTGGATCTCGCCGTGTAGCCAGTGCTTAATCCGATCGTTCTCCAAGGAAGAGATAAAATCGGGTGTCAAGCAAACGTGGGCTCGGAACAGCGAGAATCGACCGGTGAGAACTTGCAGTTGGTTCGACAAACTTAGCGACTTCATATACCGATGCCGCATTGAAAATCGCAACGTGTACCATTTCCGGTAAAGCCAATTTCCTTCGGTCACGGAGATGTTATCAGTCGTAATCGCGTCGACCTTGGGCTTTAAGATGAACAACGGCAGGCATTTGTCCAGGATCCCACGCCCGAGGACAGTATCACCATCCATCAAAGCGATCACATCGGTTGGGTCGATATCGTCCTTTGAGATTTCGTAAAGACAATCAGCCATTCCTTGGCGTTTTCCGCCTTGCTGGCGAATGTACATCATGTTGACTTTGTCGCTACCAGGGTGTTCCGCGTGGATTTGGCGAAACAAATCGTCCTCGTTCTCCGCACCGGCGTTGACCACCACGTAAACTTCGCTGGGAATGCTTGCCGCTTCGGTCAAGACCGAGTTTAGCATCGCTCGTGTTACATCTGGTTTCTCTTTGTAAGTTGGAATCAAAAAGTAGATTCGTCTTGGGTATTTTTCGTTCTCCGGAAGCTGGCTGGCTTGAAACTGCATTTTCGGATAGACGACATACTCATAGATCGCCGCTCGAACACAGTGAGTCAAAAGCCATAAATAACGCCAAGCTCCAATAAACCCGAGCACAACGATCGACTGGAAAGGAATCTCTTGAGCTTTCTCTGGCAGAAAAATAAAAATACAAAATGCAATCGCAAAGTACGTTAGGACGATCGGAATCGCTCGCAAAAAACGCATCCCTAGCGAAACGTCATATCGAATACTTTTGTCCATCAGGATTCCAGGTACAGTGTGTTGAGGAGGGGATAAGCTGTAGTTGGCAATGGCAACTAAAGGACAGAAGAACCTGCCTTCCTTGAGCGCCTGCCACTTGGTTTATTTAGCCGTCGTCGCTAACGCTAGTTTGAGCTGCTACCACAGCAGGCCCGGAAACGTTTTCGGGGGGATTGTCTTGAGGCTCAAGCGGAGTGCCGATCTGCTTTAATTCGTATCCAGTCAGGCTATCCAACCAGCCAACACCGAATCCAGTGTTGATTGCCATCTCCATGCGAATGCCTGAAGGGATATCCTCAGGCAAGTCTTCGATTAAGACTTTGATTGGCACATCGGTCGCTGTGGTGCTTCGAAAGTCCGCGTTGTATCCTCCTTTTGAGTACAACGCGCGATGCCCAACCGCAAGTACGGTACCCCGTAGACTTCTGCCCAGAGAGGGGAATCTAATGGTTACTGGTTGGCCGGGACGAACGCGATTGGCTTGCCAAGATCCGACCTGTCCCGCCGCCCAGGTTTTACCTGAGTAGCTGAGCGCGATCGCTTCGTCTGCAACGCGGAGATACTCGCCACGTTGGCGGTAGGTCGAATAGACCTGCCCATCGCGCGGAGCTCGAATTTCCAGTTGGGCTGCCTGTTGAGCTACGCTTTCGGCAGCAATCTTCAACTCGGCCGCTTGCGCCTCGGCAATTTCCAGTTCGGCCCGAATTTTACCGACTTCATCGTCCACTCGATCCCCAATTATCAGCACATCTTCCTTTGCCAGCTTTTGTGAGAACTCGATCTGCCGCACTTGGTTCTTGCAAGCTAAGACCTTTGCTTCTGCCGCCAGCAGTTTCTCTTGAGCTTCGTCAAACTCAGTTTGGCTGATTGAACCTGAATTCAAGTAAGGCTGAAAGCGTTCAACACGTTTGCGGTAAGCGGCTGCTGAATTGCTCGCCCAATCCAGTTCCGATTTGGCAACTTCCAAATCCAGTTGGAGTTTTTCCGTCGCCACACCTAACAATGATTTGTAGTTCGCCATTTGTGAACGGTAAATGCCCACTTTTTGTTGAGCCGCTGCATAGGCTGCTTCGCTTTCAAGTCTAAGTGTTTCGACTTCTGGATTCTTGAGCTTAAGCAGTAAATCTCCTTTGCGAACATACTCGCCTTCGGTAACGAAAACTTCTTCGACTTCACCTTCGACTCTCGCGTTAACAGGTAAGAAGTTACCAACCAACGCCGAGTTGCTAACACTCAAAGAACTCCGCGATTGCATATACATAGCAGCAAGCACTACCAAGCCAATCAAGCCAATTACCATTAAAGTTGCAGCCAGAGCTTTCAGGCGACCGCGCTTGTTAGGTGCTTCTGCAAAAGAACGTTCGGGAGTCTCCGTACGCTCGCCGGAAATACCTTGAGCGAGTTCATCGTATGTTCGTTCCTCTAACGCTTCATTCCCAGTCGAAAGACGGGTTAGTTGATCAACGTATTTTCGTATTTTCTGCTGATCTTGAATCGACAAATTTGCAAACGTGCAACGGGATCCTGCCTCTTCAGTTTTCCGAACACGGAATTCAATATCCAGACTCACGTCGTCCCATTGCAAAATGCCGCCGTGGGGGCCTACCCCATCGACATCGACAACTGGGGCCACAAAGCCGAATTCGGTAAGCTCGGAAACTGGAATGCGGCTTTCGTTTAGCCATAGTGAACATGTTTTCTTAACCGTAGATATCATGATGCTAGCTACTTCTTGATGTTAGATTCGAGGCGTTTTTAGTCTTTTGGGAAGCTGTAACGATCAACAAAATAATTTGAATCGATTAGCTAGGAATTGTCGAAAATTCCTATTGTGCGGCGGGAACGTCCTTGAAAACTGCACTAGCAGCGTATTTTCGGATTCTAATTACAGAAAAGCCAAAATCAAATGAATTTGAGAGATTGGGTCCCTTCAGGTGGGTGGAACATTGACCTTGGAAAGCAACGCTGTGGCATTACGGAGCTTTCGTCTGCATCAGTACCCGTTAACGGCAGGTTCGTAAACAAATTGCTCGCAAAGATTATTTTCTCGTTTTCATTGGCGATATTTTGTGGAGGCTGCGTGGTAGGTCCCAATTTCGCCACGCCCACGCCTCCTATCTTGGAACCAAGCTATGTATTGTTAGCTAATGAACCAACCATTCCACTAGATCTATGGTGGCAGGTCTTTGCAGACGAGAAACTCAACGCGTTGGTAGACCGCGCCTACCGAAATAATCTGGACGCGCGGGTTGCGTATGAGAGGGTTGTCGAGGCTCGTTCTAATCTCCAGTTGGTGTCAGCCGATCGCTCCCCAAATGTCAGCACCCTCACCGAATACCAATACTCGCTACGCAGTCAAAACGCCCAACCCTTTGCAGGTCCGAATGCCCAAGCTCCTTTCGACTTGTTTGAATTGGGACTGGATTCTGCTTGGCAAATCGACCTTTTTGGAAAAATACAACGTTCGATCCAAGCTGCTACGGCCGAGCTGCTCTTTGAAGAACACGAAGCTGAGTTCGTACGTCAAACGTTATTGTCCGACGTCGCCAGCAGCTATCTGCAAATTCGACTTTTGCAAAATCAACTGGATCTGGCCCAGCAAAGTATTGCGGTTCAAGAACAAACAGCGATGTTGGTTGACCAAAGAGAAAAGGCGGGCCTGTCCAATACATTGGATCTTGTGCAAACCCGTTCATTGCAACAACGTGTGATGGCGATTCGAGCTGACCTTAAGCAGCAGTTGGAAGTCGAGTTGAACCAGCTTTCAATCCTAGTGGGCGAAGCACCCAGCTTTGGCATCAGAGATTTTATCGGGTTTGAAAGACTTCCCAACGTTCCACCTATGGCCGAAGTTGGCTTTCCTGTCGAATTGATTCGTCGTCGACCGGACGTCCGCCGCCAGGAAATGGCTCTGGCTGCTGCGGTTGCTCGCATCGGTATCGCAGAAGCCGATTTGTATCCGCAGCTTTCGCTAATAGGAACGATTTCTGTCAGTGCCCAAAACGTCTCAGACCTTTTCGAAACGGCCTCGCTTGACTTCGAGGTTGGCCCATCGCTTCGTTGGAATATTTTGCATTTTGGTCGAATCACTTCGAACATTGAAATTCAACAGTCGCAGTGTCGACAAGCCTTCTACGAATACCAACGATCTGTTATCGATGCTGCCAGAGAAGTCGAGGACGCTTTGGCAAGACACCAGAGCTTTCGAACTCAAACCGCCTTGTTGTCTCAAGCGGTCGAAGCCGATCAGAAAGCAGTGGAGCTCAGTTTAGAACGATACAACGCTGGAAAAGCGAACTTCCAACGGTTCCTGGACGCCCAGCAACAGTTGGTGGTCGATTTACAACAACGGGCAGGTACGCACGCTCAATCGATTGAGCAATTGATCCGTCTGTACAATGCACTGGGTGGATCCTGGCGTCCAGGCAACGGAGCCCCGATCCAATTTCAGCAAGTACAACAAGTGCAATACACCGATCCGGTAATAGGCGTGCCACCGCAGGGCGTGCTGCAGCAAGTTCATCCACAATCCCAAGTCCAATCCATTTTGCAACAACCTGACGAACAAACGATGCCGATCCCGCAACAAACGATGCCACAGCAAACAATACCACAGCCTCAAGAGCAGATTTTCCAGCTAAATCCACCAGAACAGTTACAACAATTGCCAAGTTTGCAGTCTGGATTAAATACGAGCAATCAGATCCCACCACCAGCTCCACTTCCATCACCCGAGGCCTTTGACGGCTTTCCCAACATTGGTGATGAGGAACTTCTGGGTTTGCCACCCTCAAATAGCATTTTAGATTTGCCACCTAAAAAAGTTCAACACAAACAACCAAGGCCTTAGGGTTCTCTAGAACTTTGCACCGACGGTAAGTTAGTCGGCGTCAGTCAACGTGTCGTCGCCTTCGTTACCAAACAGGGTGTCGAAACCGAGGCCTCCGGTTAGAATGTCGTCGCCCAGTCCTCCTAACAGCCTGTCGTCGCCGCTACCTCCCAAAAGTTCGTCGTCTCCTTCATCGGCAACCAGCAAATCATCACCTGCCAAGCCGGACAGCGTGTCGTTGCCATTACCGCCATTGAGCCGGTCGTTTCCACTGCCGCCTATCAGTGTGTCGTCCCCTTCATCCCCGAACAGAGTGACGTTTCCGGAACCAAACACCCTAAACGTGTCGTTGTTCTCTGAGCCGAACAGGGCATCAATCCCAGCAAAATTTTCTGACACTCCGCCATATTCGGCTGTACCGGATCCGTTTTCAAAGATACTGGCCGTAACGCCCACACTGATCCCTGTAAAGCGATTAATGTCAAAGCCAGCTCCGCCATTGATCGCGTCCGTACCTGCGCCGCCCAGCAGCAAATCATTACCTACCCCGCCGATTAGCCTGTCGTTTCCTCCGCCAGCATTGAGACGATCTGGGCCCTCGTTTCCTGAGAGAAGATCATTACCTCTACCACCGCGAAGAACGTCGGCACCTTGGTTGCCTATCAAAATGTCGTCTCCCAGACCGCCGCTCAACAAGTCATCGCCCTCCAGACCTCTGAGAATGTGGCCGTCCGAGCCCAGTCCAGTTAGGACATCATCGTTTTCACTACCGGTCAGGTATTCAATTCCGATAAAGGTTTCGTTGACTGAACCATAATCAGCCGTTCCGCTTCCATCTCCCAACACCGTCGCGGTGACACCTACGCCGATGCCTTGGAAACTGTTAGTGTCGATCCCTGACCCTCCGTCAATGTTGTCGGTGCCCTCGCCACCAAGTAAAAAGTCATTGCCATCACCTCCAACAAGGAGGTCGTTTCCTGCACCAGCATTGAGCCGATCCAAGCCCTCGTTTCCGAAGAGACGATCAGCACCTCCATTACTGCGAAGAATGTCGTCACCTTCGTTGCCTACCAGAAGGTCGTCTCCCTCGCCGCCGTTCAAGATGTCATCGCCCCCCAAACCTCTAAGAGTGTGGCCGTCCGAGCCGATTCCAGTCAGGACATCATCGCTTTCACTACCGGTCAGGTTTTCAATTCCGGTAAAGGTTTCGTTGACTGAACCATAATCAGCCGTTCCACTTCCATCACCTAAGACCGTCGCGGTGACACCTACGCCGATCTCTTGGAAACTGTTAGTGTCGATTCCCGAGCCACCATCGATGATATCGGTTCCGCCTTGACCCAGTATCAGGTCATCTCCAGCGTCCCCCGAAAGCGTATCGCTACCGGCGTTACCAT
This sequence comes from uncultured Pirellulaceae bacterium, assembly GCA_964503615.1. Lineage (GTDB taxonomy): Bacteria > Planctomycetota > Planctomycetia > Pirellulales > Pirellulaceae > CAZDBA01. The sequence continues at coordinate 6,296 of CAZDBA010000030.1, read as the reverse complement.
TGATGATGTCGTTTCCTGCTCCCCCGTGGATGATATCGTTTCCGTTGCCTCCACGAAGAATGTCATCGCCTATACTCCCGTACAGATCATCCTCTCCGTCCCCACCATTCAAAGTAATCACAGTGTTGACTACGGTAAACGCCTGAGATGCCTCTGCAACTGCGGACGATTCCTCATCGCCGTCTTCCGTTCTGAATTCAAGGTTGAACGATCCAGTAAAGTCGTCTGGCAATGTGATTGCAAAGTCTTGGCTTGGTGCAGAGACAATCGTCAACTCAGTACCATCGGATGACAGCGTCCCTTCTGAGAACGTCGATCCTTCAGGAAAACCGGTAATTAAAATCGTCGAAGAGGGGGCAAGTGAATTGTCGGCCAACACACTCGCTAGATTCGTGATTTCCTGACCGACAAAGGCGACCGCTCCCTGTACTTCGGCAACGCCGGTTGAACTATTGATTGCGTCTGTTGACGCTATGGAACTGCCAGTCGCCTCGGCGCGGGAGTCAGAGCGGTCAGCCGCGTCCGCGAGGGCAGCCGAGTTGCTGTCCGCATCGGCGACCGCCATTGATTCTTCTGAAGAAGTGACTGACGCTGACGAGGCATTGTTGGCGGAGGCAGACGACACAGAATTTTCCTCAGCAAATGCAAGAGCGTCGGAACCGCCAGTCGCCACGACGCTGGAAGTAGAACCTTCAATCGCAGACGCGGTGGCAATGGATTCGCTGTCCGCATCGGCGGCTGCCGTTGATGCTTCTGATGAAACTGCTGTAGCTGAAGAGATGTTCATGGAGGTAGCCGACGCCGTAGAATTATCGGTAGCATCTGAAGTCGTTACCGACCCTTCTGTAGCGACCGAAGTTGCTACCGAACCATCAGAGGCATCAGCATCGGAGGCTGAACCATTAAGGGCTTCCGCAGTAGCTTCCGAGGAGGTGGTGGATGTGGCAGATGCAGCGGCATTGTCTGTCGCAACCGCAACAGCCTCCGAAGTATCGTTTGCTTCTGCGTTGGCTGTTGAATCGTTAATTGCGATGCTATTCGCAGTGGAAATATTCATAGAAGATGCTGTAGCTGTCGCGCCTTCAAGGGCAATTGCCAGGGCAAACGAACGACCTTGAGCGGTTGCGGTTGCCATTGAATTCTCACCTACCCCCGCTATCGCTAAATTTACGTCGTTGGATTCGTAAAAATTCAACAGAGCTTCGTCGTCAAGAAGTACGTCATCTGTGAAAAAGTCTTCCAGACCAACATCTCCACTGGCTGAAATGACTTCGATACCCTGATCCGCTTCTGCTACAGCTTGAGCTACAACTTCCGTGTTTACATCGTTCCCTACCAAGTTAAGAGAAATGTCGATATCCTCAGTCAATGAAACCCTGCCGACGACGTAGGTCAGGGTTCCGGTATCACTTAGTGTTCCATTACTTACGGTAAAGGCTACTTCGACCAATATGTCGTCTAACGAAGCGTCTAACGAATCAAAGACCGTTGTTTCGTCGGTCAGAAACTGGAGGACTCCGTCATCCCCCGAACCTGGGATGTAGGAAAATCCAATCTCATCCAGTGTCGCTGCTTGAGTTCGCTCGAGAGTTGCCGATGTAAACGTGATGTCACTAGCGTCGATATCCTCACCGCCCACAGCCACAAGCTCAGATACGATATCGAATGTCGAAAAAACCGTTGCAGTATCAACCGAAAAGATTCCGCCGCTAAAGAGCATTCCATTGTTGTCAATGGTTGTTAAATTCAGATCGTCGGCTAACAGGCCCGAAGCCGTCGCAGCGGCCGTAATCGGGCCGGACCCGCTTCCTGCTACGCTACCACTGTTCGCTGGTTGGTTTGAGCTGTTCGCGGAAAACGCTGGCCCCTGAATCGAAGCAGGTTGAGTACTAGGCGGAAGAGTTCCATTCATGGACTCACTCAAAAAGATGACATCTGCATCGACGCTCAAATCATCATCTCCCGTGCCACCATTGACCGTCAACTCACGGATTCCAGCCAGTCCCATTAAGCCATCAACAACACTGAACTGGTCATTCTGATCGAACAGGTTCACAACGAACTGATCGATATCAATAATAGATTCTCCAAGATCAATCGTCACCGTATCGTTGACACTCGCAGTTGTGGAAAGAACAAAATCGTTATTTCCAAGCGCATCCTGGGCTAGCTCGATCGAACCACCGTTGCCGACTCGAATCTCGAGTGAACCAGTGTCCGAGCTGACGCCGACTACGTCTTCGTGTCCAACTGGGGCATCAAACGTCAACACGCTTGCACTGGCGTCAAACGATACCGTGGCCGCGGTAACACCTGCCAGAAGATGGCGAGGCTCCAGCGCCATGTAGTAGTTCGTTTGCGCCGACCGACGGCGAGGCTTTGAACGGTTGGAAGAAGAGCTGGAAGCAGAGTGGCGCCTAAACATGGAGTACTTTCCGATTTTCATTTTGAATTTGTTTAAAACCTATCGTTTTTCGCAGCCTAATTACTTGGATCTACATTAGCAATCCGTTAGAAAAAATGAGTTAGAAACATAACGAACAAATTGCAGAAGGGGAAAGTAATACGTTCCAAAAGGGGAAAGTTGTTTGCATTTGGGGGCGCATAATCGAGGTGATTCCGAACCGGCAGAAGCGTATGTTCGAACGACTCAGAGCATTGTCGATTCGCTCGCCGCTGGGCGGAGCTCTCACATCACTCACAACCTGCAGTCCAATCGATTTTGCAACAACCCAGCGAGCAAACTATGCGGTTGCCGCAAGGGCAGGTTTTTGAGTTGAACCCACCACAACAGATACAAGAATTGCCAATTCCACAGGCTGAATTAAACACGAGCAATCAAATTCCACCGCCGGCTCCACTTCCATCACCCGAGGCGTTTGACGGTTTTCCGAATGTTGGTGATGAGGAACTACTCGGTTTGCCATCCTCGGATAGCTTTTTAGATTTGCCATCTAAAAAAGTTCAACACAAACCTCCTTAGATAGATAGTTCTCGCCTCTGCTGGACTCCGAAATTATTTGCCCTCGAACGAGGGCTTTTGAGTTTGCCCGTCCGAATCGGTCGAATCGGTCGTTTCGATCTGGATTACGTATGCTCCGAGATCTGTTTTTCGAGCCGAGAGTTCTGTCTTTGCTAAATCCAAGTTTTTCTCAAACTGCTGTCGAGTCGAATTGTTGACCGACCCGTTATTCCAAAGTCGCTGTGTGATCTCGTACTCTTCTTCAGCAAGCTTGAAGCGGACAGTGGCGATTCGAAAGGCCACCAACTTTTTTTGCGTCGCTGTTTCAGACTCTCGAAACTCAACATTTAACTTGGCAATCTCGAATCGGGCTTTTGCTCTTCGATACCGCAATCTCGAAATTGCGCCTTTTTCGAACAGCCGATCAGCTATTTGAAATTCAGTGGTTTGCCATTCGAGCGTTAATTTGGCCAACAAAAGTTGAAGCTCCTCTCGATTCTCTGGTTCTTGAATCGAAAACAGTTCCAGGCCAGCCGATTTTCTGTTGTAGTCCGCCAGCCTTAATTCTCGACTCGTGGCCGAACCAAGATCGTGCAGCCGTTTGACTCGCTTGTATTCGGAAATAGCAAATTCGACGTTTCCTTTAGCCCGTTCCAGCTCTAGCAGCGAATCGTCGGTTTGATCCGACTCTTGAGCCAGAACACCTGAACAGAGAATCAACAACGATCCTAACGTCATCATTGCGAACCCAAATTTTGGTCGCAGGTGGTTGTGAAAGAAAGAATTCATAAATTGACCTGAAGCTTTTTGACGCTTGCATTGTAACACTGCGCCAGCGGGTTCCAACTCACGAGTTTGGATCGAGCTCAGAACTGTTGGGCCAACCTCCACTGGCAACCGTCACTACGCGCTCGGCGTGGACTATCTCAAGCAACAAGGATTGGTAAGTCTTGAGGAGATTTGGAGCAAGTTTGCTTGGAAGAGAGGAACCGCCGGATGCGGACCCGCATGTCCGGTGGTGTGAGAGGGGCCCGCAGCAATGCGGCCCCTATCTCGATCATTGTTATGCGGCGTTACGGGTTAGTCGTACATTCCAGGTGGGGCTACCATCCCTTCGGATTCAAGGTAGACGTACTCTCCAGCCTCCAGGCCATCTGCGAATGACGCAAGAAACTCCTTCCAAGTCCCAGCAAGGCAGGTCATTGGACCAACTTCGTGGGAGTGTTCAAGGATTTGGCCGTGTTTTCAAAAGCCGCGCGGCCCGTGGCTCCGTGGCGAGTAGACCAATGTCTCTCGAATTTAGGTTAAGATTTGTGTTAACTGTTGTCCACCAGTTTCCTGAAGTGGTGTCACAATATTTTAAGCATGTTCAATTGAGCATTGGCTCCTCTCAGATCCGGACGTGCCACTTTCATCAAGCTGCCTTAGCCAGCTTGTCGCGATTGCGGCGGCGAGCTGGAACTGCTGGCGATCACCAACGAGCGACGCCGCATCATCTGGCGCAGACCACTGGAGCACTTGGCATCTTTCCGCTGTTCGACTATCGGGATTAACCAGTGCCCCACCTCCAACTTTTTCGCTGATCAAAGCTCCACGTCCTTGTCAGCAACATGCCTGTCTTATTGTTCCTGTTTCTTTCCCCATTGTTCTTTCTTTTTAGGTGAGATTGCCAGACTTTTTACTCTTAAACTGTCACATCGGTAAATGCTGCTTGTATAGTGTCCAATACGGTACAAAATACTCGAACCGAAAGTGAAAAATGAAAAAACTAACCATCAAAATCGCCCTGTTAGTCTCACTCTTTTGCTCAACAACTTTCGCACAAAAGAAGGACTCGATTGACGAAAAACCAATCTCCAATTACGTCGAAATGGTTAAGGCTGCGATGTCAGAAAATGGATCGCTCATCAAGAGTTATCGGCTCGACGAACAAGTCATCCACTTGGCCGTCAAAGGAAAAGAGAACTGGAACGTCTTCCTTTCCTACAGCCGCAATGAGAAGTATCTCTTCGTTGTCTTTCCTTGTCAAAAAATTGACAAAATTGACGGAGAGCTTGCACGAAAGCTGCTCGAAGATAATGATCTAATGGGCCTCTCACGATTTGAATTGCGAGATGGCATTCTTCGAATTTCCACACCCTGCTCTACCGCGAATGTTTCACCGCAACGACTAAACCAGCTTCTGGAACATAACATTGAACAAGCGCGTCGCTCGGTGAGACTTTGGGGAGCATCTCAAAACAAAACAGCTGAGTCAACCAAAACAGCTGAGTCGACCAAAACAGCTGAGTCGACCAAAACAGCTGAGTCGACCAAAACAGCTGAGTCAACCGAATCAACTGACAAGGGAGCGGTCGGGCAACAGGGCACCGACCCAACACACGGCTTCGTACCCAGTTCACCTGGCGAGCAGGGGCCAGATGTTGTTGGAGAGATTTGCAAGGGCGATCAAATGAGAATGGGCACGATGCAAATCAATTCGATCGCCGACAAGACATTTAGTGGACTCATCAACTTCGCACCCAACGGTGAATTCGCCATGCAGGTAACCAATGAAGACGGCGGCGATATCTCACTACAAGGCACCTATGAGCTCATAGCCGGTAAGCTGCGCTTGATCGCGGACAAACCTGGCTCGGATGAAAAGATGTTTTTCGATTATGCGGTAACTGAGAGAAAGGCAGATGGTTCATTTACTCTGACATCAGAGCAAGATAGCAACGATTCAATCACACTCTTTGCACAGGAAGACCCCCAAGAGGTCCCGGCAGCTTCAGCGGAATTAAAAAAAATAGCGGGTTCCTGGAAGCTTAATTTAGAGAAGTCGAAGGAGATAATGTCAGAGGATGAATTTGAGAGCATATCCAAAATGGGCGATAAAGGCCTAATAATAACGTTTGGTGCAGATAGTAAATATTCGATGAAGGTGGGAGAACATTTTGTCTTAGAGGATCTCGACTATACTATTTCTTTGGTTGAAGATGCGGAGAATCCTCACTACGCGATTGCTGCGTATGTAGAGCACGCAGTGCTCAGATCCAAAGTGTTTTTCGTAGACGAGACAACAATCAAGTTCCAACCTGAAAATGATGAAGCGGTAATTATGGAACGAGTTGTCGAAGAAGCTCCCGAAGCCGACGAGTAGAACGCTCCAGCGACAGACAGAGGCGAATCCGCAATCAGAGCGGGCCGACGGTTTGACCATCGGCCCGTTTCTTACTTCTTGATTCCGAATCGGTTTACAACAACAAAGCGAGAGTTGTTCCCGATTAGCCAAAAATTCAATTCCGAGTTTTTTGCGGAATAGTCTTGGCCATATATTTTTGATAACGAA
>CAZDBA010000029.1:32586-36225 GCA_964503615.1 uncultured Pirellulaceae bacterium | reverse complement strand
GCTGCGGGTTAACCATTTAGACGCTTTCGCGTTATTGAACCCGCCTGTTATGAGATAAGCTTCTTCTCTTCCAGAAACTGAATCACCTGTTTGATGCAGGTCTCGGGAGGATCGTTGACAGTGTCCAAGACAAGGTCGGGATCGATCGGGTCTTCGAAACCGGCTCGTGCCTCTTCGATATCCGATTTCTTCGCCGAGTCGTTGCGGCCGTCGCAGATATCGCGAGGAGCTTTCAAGTGAACGACAATGAAGTTTTCACTGCCAATAACTTCCGCAGCCTTCTGCCGGATGTCCTCTTTAGGCGAGACAAACGACATGATGCAGAACAATCCGGCTTTGTTAACAACTTTGGCAACTTCTGCAGCTCGTCGCAAGTTCTCCGAACGATCCTCCTGGCTGAATCCAAGATCGCGATTCAGTCCCAATCGCATGTTTTGGCCGTCGATAACGACTGCACTACGGCCGCGATCGAACAAGATTCGCTCAACACCATAGGCGGTCGTCGACTTGCCCGCACCTGGTCGACCTGTGAATAGAATCGTAACGGGCGTCTGTCCATATCGGGCTTTTCGCTCTTCCGTGCTGACTTTACTCAACTGTTGCGAGAGCGTCTCGCTCTTGGGCTGGGTGTCCCAGGCATCGGTTCGATCGTCTGCAGTTCGCTGATCCATGATCATTCCAGCACCCACCGTCACGTTTGTGATTCGGTCGATGATGATAAACGCGCCTGTGTTTTTGTTTCGATCATATCCGTCAAACGCGATCGGCTTGTTCAGCGAAACGGAAATTCGTCCGATCTGATTTAGCTCCAACGTCGGAGGCGGCACGGGACTGCTCTTCATGGTGTTGACGTTGACTTGGTAGCGCAAAGTCGAAACGGTACCGGGCACCATCTTGGTCGTTTGCTTGAAGATATATTGATTGCCGGGTAACAACGGCTTTTCTGCCATCCAAACCACCATCGCGTCAAAGTGGTCATCCAGCTTGGGAACGTTGCCCGGTTTTACAATCATATCGCCCCGGCTGGAGTCGATTTCGTCTTCGAGCGTCAAAGTAACTGACATCGGAGCGCAAGCCGATTCGAGGTTGCCGTCATACGTCACAATCTCTTTGACTTTGCTTGTCTTACGAGATGGCAGCGTCAAAATCTCGTCGCCGACTCGAATGATCCCCGAAGCGATCGTACCGGCAAAGCCGCGGAAGTTCAGGTCGGGTCGCAAAACAACCTGAACGGGAAACCGGAAATCTTTCAAGTTTCGATCCGATCCGATCTCAACGGTTTCCAGCTGGTTCATCAACGTTGAACCGTTGTACCATTTCATGTTCTCGCTGCGGTCAACGACGTTGTCACCGTACAACGCTGAGATGGGAACGTAATGGATGTCGGGAATGCCCAGTCGTTGGACAAAGTCACGATAGTCCCGTTGGATTTCTTCGAATCGCTCTTGGCTATAGTCAACGCAGTCCATTTTGTTGACCGCGATGATGACGTGACGAATTCCCAGTAGCGAAGCGATAAAGCTGTGGCGACGAGTCTGCTCGATCACGCCGTGGCCTTCTCGAGCATCGATCAGAATTACAGCCAAGTCTGCAGTCGAGGCTCCCGTGGCCATGTTGCGCGTGTACTGAATGTGCCCAGGTGTGTCGGCAATAATGAACTTTCGCTTGGCCGTCGAGAAATATCGGTAGGCCACATCGATCGTGATCCCCTGCTCGATCTCTTCTTTGAGCGAGTCCATGTAGAGGGCGGGATCAAATTCACCGCCGGTCGTTCCGTGAGTCGCCGATTTGTCTTCCAGTTCAGCCAATTGATCTTCGTAGATCATTTTGGAGTCATAAAACAGCCGTCCGATGAGCGTACTTTTTCCGTCATCGACACTTCCGCAAGTCAGAAAACGCAGCAACTCTTTTCTCTCATGCTGTTTCAGGTAAGCATCGATATCGGTTGCGATCAGGTCTGATTGATGTGACATTTTTCTAACGGTCTAAAGTTAACCGGTCTAATAGAGGTGATATGTGACGGGATAAAGCTGAGCAATTTCAAAGCCGTGTACCAAGGTAACGATCGAATTGTATTGCGTTTTTGCTCTGCTTGCGGAGCGTGGCGGGTAAGGGCTTTAGAAGTACCCTTTTTCCTTTTTCTCTTGCATGCCATCCGGATCTTTGTCGATAACACGATCTTTCCGCTCAGAAGTCGTCGTGAGTAACATCTCCTGAATAATTTTGGGAAGCGTGTCAGCTTCTGATTCAACAGCGCCGGTCAGTGGGTAACAACCCAGCGTTCGGAAGCGAACCATTTTCTCGACCGGTTCTTCGCCGGGCAACAATTTGAGCCGGTCATCATCAACCATGATCATGACACCATCGCGTTCAACGACTCGGCGCATTCCGGCGTAGTACAAGGGTACGATCGGAATCTCTTCCAAGTGGATGTATTGCCACACGTCCAACTCGGTCCAGTTCGAAATGGGGAAGACGCGGATGCTCTCGCCTTTGTTCACTTTGGCGTTGTACAGACTCCACAGTTCGGGGCGTTGGTTTTTCGGATCCCAGCCATGGCTTTTGTTACGGAAAGAGTAAACTCTTTCTTTGGAGCGAGATTTCTCTTCGTCACGTCGAGCACCTCCAAAGGCGGCGTCGAATTTGTATTTATCCAAAGCTTGTTTCAGCCCATCCGTTTTCATCACTTCGGTATGTTGGCCGCTGTGTTCAAAGGGATCGAGGTTCAGAGCAAGTCCGTCTTGGTTGACATGTGTGATAACATCCAGGCCAAGCTCTTTCTTTGTGTAGTCTTCACGGAACTTGTACATCTCCTGAAATTTCCAGGTTGTGTCGACGTGCAGCAGAGGAAACGGCGGCTTGGCGGGATAGAAAGCTTTCATTGCCAGATGAAGCATTACGGCAGAGTCTTTTCCGATCGAATAGAGCATCACAGGATTCTCGAATTCGGCGGAGACTTCACGGATAATATGAATGCTTTCCGCTTCCAGTTGCTTGAGGTGAGTCAACTGGGTCGAGCTTTTCGATGAGGAGGTGGTGTTGGATGTTGCTGTCATTGCTTTCGTTCTTTTGATAGCGTTTAATCAAACGTCGCAAAATCGTTCGGGTGGGTAACAATTACGTTGTAGGGTAATCAGGATAACCAATTCGTCCATGCCCAATGCAAATCGGGAGCACGAATTGTAACAGATCCGTGTTAGTGCCCCTTTATTGTGCTTAAAGGGGTCAAAGATTCAAATTAGCTCTGAACCGTTTGGCACAAGGGCACGGTTTGCTGGTGTTTCGACCGTTCTAGCGGTCCAGCAAATCAAAAGCTTCAAGCACTTTTGTTTGGTGTTGGCTGCCAAAAACCAGCACAATCAGCTTCGACATAATTTCACGTTCATCGCGAGTTAAAAAAGCTTCTCCGCCACCTAACTGTGCGATTTCTACGAACTCATCCATAAGCTCCTCCCCGCGACAGGTGACGGTACCGACGCTTCCACCTTGTTTTTTGCGGAAATTGGAGGCCAATAATAAACACTCATCCATTCGGCTGGCGTGGGGCGGTGCATCACCAAAAACCAAAATAATTTTCCGGGCACGTCTACGAAAGTTATTTTTTTCGATCGACCAACGAAGGCCTGCATTCACCGCCTC
>CAZDBA010000029.1:0-32486 GCA_964503615.1 uncultured Pirellulaceae bacterium | reverse complement strand
CCGACGATCTCGGAATCATGAAACGACTCGATCTCGAATGGCTGTCGCGCTCCGCCACTGGGGGAGATCGTATTGAGGTCCAGCAACGTTTCCGCTGATTCGTCAACGGCACTGGGCGTAAACATTTCGCTGTCGAATGCTTCCTCCGAGGCTTCGTTGTTGCTTTGGATTTCGACTTCTTCAAAGTCATCATCCGAGTTCTCGACCATTTGGTTTCGAGGTAATTGACCGATCAAAACCTGGTCAGCAACACCCAGCGTGCTTTCGGAAAATTGACCCCACGGCACTAGAGCCATTCCGATCAAAACCAACAAGTGCAAGATTACCGCGCCCATTCCACACAGCGAATTTTCCATCCAACGATTAGGCGGTGAAAGCTCGGTTACGCGTGCACCCTGCTTTTCCGACTTGGGCATGATCACTGTGGCTTTACAGTGCGGACATTTCCCCCGCGTACCCAGCTGGTCGGCTGAGATAGAAAAGTCCTGGTCGCAGCGAATGCATGTAATATTCATCTACAACCATTGTCGGAGATGCCAGAGGTCTGTCAACTTTGATCCCGTTTTGTTCAGTCTCCAGCCAAACCGAATGCTTGCTGTCTCACGCTTGTTTTGTAAGTCTCGAAGGGACTTAGGGACTTTATCGGTTTTCCATCTCGTCAATCAAATCCTGAACTTGCTGGGCCACGCGCCTTGGACGACCTGCCTCGAAGACGGAAAACTCAGCCCATACCGGCATGTGGTCTGAAATGGACATCGCTTCATTGAGCGTAAGATTCATCTGCTTCATAAAATCAAATACACCTGACCGGCCGGTGAATTCATCTGTTGCCCTTGGGTCGTAGATGATGTTGTCAAACTGAGCCGTTCCCTGCGTGTTGGTTGCTGTGTTATTCAGCACCCAGTCCAAACCCGATTTCTGCCTGGCAAACTCTAGCCCGCGATCGTCCGCGTTGAAATTGCCCAACAGGATCACATCGTCCTCACCGCGTCCGTCTTTGCGAATGATTCGATGTAACTCACTCAGATAAGCCAACTCCAATTCAGGTTGTTGCGAATCCAGATGGAAATTTGCCAACGTAAAGGTAAACGCATTGTCCATATGGGGACCACGTGCGCGAAACCAACCTACAAACGGTTCACGTTGCAACACATCATCGGGATCGTTAATCGTATAGGAGAACGAATCATCCAACTGAATGCGGGATTGGTCGAACACATAGGCCGTTTGCTCCTTGTCTTTTGAACGTCCTACGTGAGGACTGATCACAAACCCATATTGTCCACCAGCAGAATTGAGCGCTCGCACAAAATCGGGCAACATGTTCTTTTGTGAACTGCGAATTTCCTGCAAAGCGATTAAATCAAACTGCCGGCAAATTTCGGTCAGACGCGTTGTTACCATACGGTCGCCACCCTTCTGTGCCCCAAACGCTTGTACCTTGAACGTTGCAATTCGAATCACGTCCCGTTCTTGCTGAGACCAACTCGCGAATTGAGCGTTGCCCGGATCATCCGATCGGCGCTCGTTGCCCCGATAGTCCACCGCTCCGCCGATCTGATTTTTGGCAAGTCGTAGCGCATCAGCCGGATTGCCGATTTTATCTTTGTTCCAAAGAGCCCAAGCGCAGCCAAAAATAACAAGAACCAAAATTAGAGTTCCCAGAAAACGACGCATAATCTCTCACTTCCGTGACAACCAGTTCATCAAACGCGGTCAAAAGAACGCACAAGAACGACAGGGCATTTACAGCCAGTCTATTAACTGGGAATCGACCGAATTGGAGTGAGTAGCCGGTTGATTTTCGGTCATACCGTTTGGACCGATCGGCAAGAAAGAACACCGATCAAAACAGCTACGATCGGAATAAACCGCACCGGAAAGACATAACCGCACACGTAGCCGATGTCGCCAGACTTCGGGTGAAATGCAGGCGCGGCCTGAACTCTGGCGAGCCTAGCTACGATTCTTAGCAAATTGTGAGCAGCGTCGGCTCTAAGTTCTCGAACTCAGTTCCTTTAACCGCTTGTCGGTAACTTAAACTGACTGGCATCGATACGAGTTGCCTGTTGTTGCAACACACCGTTCAGCAATTCGATTGCCAGTCGCGACTCCAAAGTCACACCCGCTCGAACACCTACGCATGGGTCATGCCGCCCTTTTTTTAGTTCAAAGTCGATCTCATCCATGTTCTTGCGAACCGACTTTTGAGGCAGATTGATGGTCGAAGTCGGTTTAAAACCAACGCGGCATACGATCGGCATCCCGGTCGTGATGCCACCAAGCATCCCGCCGTGATTGTTGCCTTGATATCCGGAGGAGCGGATGGGGTCATTGTTTTCACTACCTGTCCGTTCAATGACTTGGGCACCTGCTCCAATTTCTACAGACCGAACTGCGTTCAAGCCACCCAGCGACCCCATCAAGCGAACTTTAAGACTGTCGTACAGAGGTTGCCCCACAAGAGCAGGAACATTAAACGCGACCACTTCGACGGCAGCTCCGATCGAGTCACCTCGTTTACGTGTTTCGATAATCAAGTCCGCAGCCTCTTTTGCAAACGCCTGGTCGATCGTATGCAATTCGTTTTCCACAAGTTGATGCTCCACGGATTTGAGTTTCGATAGATCGACCTGAGATTGGGTGTTCCCAAAATGATCCACCAAACTCTTGGAGGCTTTTAGTTTTCCGACTTGGCAAATCGAAGACAGGACAACCGTATCAAACGATTGACGTAAACTGGCTCGGGCAATCGCGCCGCCGATAACATCGGTGATCGTGCTGCGGTAACTGGAACGACCGCCACCACGAATATCCACAAAGCCGCCGGACTGATGGAACTTGACCAGGTCGGTATGCCCCGGACGAACTTCGCCTTGGTCGCCAGTCATCTGGCTGTAGTCGGCTGACTTTTTTGAAGTGGAAAGCACCAAAGCTGAGATCGGTTCTCCAGTGGCAAACCCTTTTGCGTAGGTCTCTGTCCTTGCATCAATGTCGCTTGAGGAAATTGCGATTTGCGGACCGGACAGCAACGCCTCTGTATCGTCTTGGTAAACTCCGCCTAACAAGACAACTTGGTCCTTTTCGTTTCTTGGCGTGCCATGCTTGTTACCGCCTGGGCGTCGACGATCCAAAAAATGCTGAATCTCTGCGCGATCAATCTTCGTGCCTGCTGGACATCCGAAAACGATAGTCGAAAGACCCGGACCATGGCTTTCGCCCGCACCTGCTACGCCGAATAGGGGACCTCCTAAAATTTCCATGCGTTCTTACCGCCCTTGCCTCTAACAAATTACTCACAACCCATTCTAGTTTTATCAGCATGCGAGTGACATTCCGATTTACCGATTCGCAGGAAGGAAACCTGAAATGATCTGGTAAAGCGAACCCAACCCGCGGCTATCACCCGAGATCCTGGCTTTAAACTGGGTTAAGCGTCTCTTCTGACGGATCGATGCGAATTTTTCGCGTACCCAGAATTCCACTATCCAAATCACGCACTGCATCTCGTTCGCTGAGATTCGGGCGAAAAATCACCGCCAACGTGAGCGGTAGGTACCAAGCAACATACAATCCGCCGCCGAACCCGTGCCAGAACTGAACGCCGATCATGATCGCTGACGAATAAGCGATTAACGTTCCCAGGTTTTTTCGAGTCGGCCAAAACGCAAACGACAAACTCAGTGCGACAAACGCAACAAGAATTGGCAATCGAAAAATCGGATCCCAGCCCAAATCCCAAACGCCACCCAAGCCATCCACCAACGGCCACCAAAAACCAAACATGTTGATCAACTGGTTAAAGAAATCGGCGGCATCCCTCGAAGTAAAAACCAATCCGCCGATACAACATAGAACAGAAATCAAAACGCCGATCAAGAACGGCTTGGAACCCTTCTCCCAATAGAAACTGATCCACAGGGGTAGTAAAAACAGCGGGTAATAGGAAACCCCGATCGCAAACCCGATGAACAAACCTGCCAGCGCCGGTTGCCGATAGAAGGCCACCCCCCAAATCAGCAGCGCAGCGGGCAACACATGCAACACGTGACCCGCATAAACCGAGGTGTAAGGGAGCATTAAATAGATCGCCCCCATTCCGACACCAACCAAAAAATTCTGAAAGTGAAAGTTGCCAATGAATATGAGCGCAAATACGATCGCAATCTGACCGATCAAAGCCAAGGCTTTCGCCGCTGCCTCGTATCGCACGATGTTTAGATTGTTGTCCGGATCGGTCTCCAGCATGTCGGCTCCGCTGGAAAAAGTCGGCATCACTGGAAACAGATGAAACATGACATAGCCAGGCCCATACTGCCGCAGCGCCTGCGTATCGGCGTCGCCGGCCGCTTCGCGCTGCATCAGCTTGACCGCACTTTTGGCTCCCGAGACGTCGATCGCTCGCGCCATGATCACGTTGAAAAACGAAAAAGCCAACAAGCTGCAAGCCAGAAAAACCAATCCCCCCACGGTCAAGTTCGGGTTCAACAGCGGCTTGCGTTTAAAAATCGGGTCCAGCAACATCCGGATCAGAAAAACCAGACTGATCGAAAACAACCAGATATAGCCTCCCAGGACCATTGCCTGCCCTGTCGTGAGTCGATCGGTAGTGGTATCAACGCCCATCTCTGGTTTTGGAACTTCGGACTGCACTGACAACAGATCTGGCATGCCGTCCACAACATCATTGGGTGCGGTCAAGCTGGAATCACGATCTTTCATTTGGCTGATCTCGCTCCCATGAGCGATCAACAGAACACCGGGTGCGATCAAGATGATCAGCAACAAGTCGAAATTTCGTACACTCCAAAAACGGTTGAACTTAAAGAACACCACCAGCAGCAACAGCGACGAAAGGTAAGCCCAATTCGTCGCCTGAATTTGCTCAAAAGCAAATGGAAGTTCCATAGTTTGCTTCGCTGAAAGAGGAGGTGAAGGTGAAGTTGCGTTTTGGAGAATTGGTCGAGCCAAGGCTTACCAGTTTACTCGTTAATTTACTTTTCATGCGAGATGGATTACGCCTCGCAATAGATCGAGCCTGAAAAACCAACCTCTTTGACTAAAAATAGTAGATCAACAGACAAACCCCAAGCAGTATTGCAGCCCAAACTGCCATTGCGTTAGTGGACCACGGGCGGCCCAAAATCCCTTTTTCGTCAAAGCTTTTTCCGATCGTCTTGATCGTTCGCTGCAAAGTTCCCACGAACCACGTGCGAACTGCTTTGTCCGTAACCGCATAAGCCATGGCCAATCCGCCAATCGTTACGGGCAAAAGTCTGCGGTAAATCCAGTCAGTGTCGAGATTCGTTGAGGGGATCTCACGGGGATAAACTTTTAGCTTCATCAATACGACAAACGCCAACGCCGCGAACAACAGTAACTGCAACTGCATCACGACATGCCCGTTTGTGTAGGGGGCGTATGCGTGACCGTCGTGAAATGGAAACGGCAGGATCTTGTACAACATCGGGTAGGCGACTCCGAGGAACACGCACAAAAACGCGCCCATGCCCATCGCCAACAACATGTTCCATGGCGCTTCTTTCGGTCGCTTGCCCGAGTCGTGAGCAAAGAAAGCAAAAAACGGAATCTTGATTCCTGAATGCTCCATCACACCTGCCGAAGCGATCAACAGCACGATCCACACGCCCCACATGTGCTCTTCGCCCGCCGCCGAAATAATCATCGACTTACTGATAAAACCGGATAACAACGGAAAGCCCGAAATCGCTCCCGCACCGATAATACAGAAGATCGTCGTCCATGGCATCGACTTGTGCAAACCACCCAACTCGCTGGCTTTGCAAGTTCCTGCCTGCTTGAGCACGGCTCCCATCGACATGAACAACAACGCTTTGTAGATGATGTGGCAAAACGCATGAGCCGCCGTTCCATTTAGCGCTAACTCGGAACCGATCCCGATCCCGACCACCATAAACCCGAGCTGATTGTTGAGGCTGTAAGCCAACACGCGTCGCAAGTCGTTTTCGATTACTGCAAAGACGATGGGGAACAAAGTCATAATGCAACCGATCGTGATCATCTGCTCGGTGCCCGCAAAGCCACGTGCCAACGCATAAATCGCCAGCTTGGTCGTAAACGCGCTGAGAAAAACGGTTCCGGTCACGGTCGCTTTCGGATACGAATCTTGCAACCAGTTATGCAGCAGCGGAAAAGCACACTTGATCGCGAACGCGGCAAAGATCAGCCATCCACCCATTCCATAATCGGTGATGCTGCACGTTTGTCCCGGCTGCAAACCCAGAAAGTGACCGAACGCAAGAGATTTGGTCTCGTGAAAATGAATGATCGCGCCCGACAGCAGAAGCACACCTGATCCGACCTGGATCAACAGATACCGCATCCCCGCGCGATACGCTTTGTCCCCTCCGCTGGCCCAAATCAGGAACACGCTTGAAATCGCCGTTAGTTCCCAGAACACAAACAGAGTGACCAAATCGCCCGCGCAGCAAGCTCCGATCGCACCTCCAGCGTACATCATCGCTGCGATGTGCTGTTTCGTGTCTTCTACATGCAGCGCGTAGATCGACGCCATCACCGCAGCCAAGTGAAAAACAAGACCAAAGATGAAACTGAGATGGTCGATGCGAACCATGTGCAGCGTTTGGTCGAACAAAGTAATCTGGCCATAGTTGCCTTGCGGCGTCAACCAAAACCACACCAGACTCAACAGCGAAAGCACCAACGCGCCCCAAGCCGATTTACGTCCCAACAACGGAAGCAAAATCGCGCCCAGAATCATTAATGTTCCTGGAGGGATATGATGCAAAAACTCAGGCATCGTAATAATCCTCCTCACGGCGAATGATCAGACGCAGGAACTTGCCTACGAAAACCGCCACCACAAACGCAACGAATCCAAAGATCGCTTGAAACCCGAAAAAGTTTTCGTATTTGGGAAAGTGGGGTGGGTGATGGTCGTCGAACATCGGCAAAACCGCTTGCCCAACCAAGCTCAACACACACGCAACCACCAAACCGATAATGATCAGATTTACATTCCGCTCAAACCAACTGGGTTGGATCGGATTGCCATGTTCATCCACTGTTTTGTGTTCGTTCATCCCGCTTGCCCCGCAATCGTGATGGGAAGGAGAAAGTCATAAATCCACTGGGCGACGAAAAAGAGAACCACGCTACCGACCGCCGTGATGCACAGCGGCACCACACACATCAACGGAGCCTCTTTGAATTCGATCTTTTCGCCATCTTTCGGAGCCATAAATGCCCGCACCGGAATCGGAATCAAGTAAGCGATATTCAGTAGCGAGCTAACCATCAACGCGCCCATTAAAACTTGATGGCCCATGTCGACCGCACCTACTGCCAGGAACCACTTGCTCCAGGCACCCCCGCCTGGCGGCAAGCCGATAATACTTATCGCTGCAACAAAAAATGCAGCGAACGTAAACGGCATCGCTCGGCCTAACCCGCGCATGTCGCTGATGTCCGTTTTGTGCGCCGCGACATAGATCGCTCCGGCGCAGAAAAACAACGTGATTTTTCCGACCGCATGCATCGCGATGTGCATGCCTCCGCCGATGACGCTTTCGGGAGTCGCAATCATGGCGCCAAGGGTGATATAAGCCAACTGGCTGATCGTCGAATAAGCCAAACGAGCCTTTAAGTTGTCCTTGGTCATCGCAACCAGCGACGCGATCAAAATCGAAGCGGCCGCCAGATAACACAGCCACGTTCCCAGCTCATTAACGAAAATCAACTCGTGACCGAAAATGTAAACCGCAACCTTGAGGATCGAAAACACGCCAACTTTTACGACCGCCACCGCGTGCAGCAAGGCACTGACCGGTGTGGGAGCGACCATCGCCGCTGGCAACCAACGGTGGAACGGCATCAACGCCGCCTTGCCAATTCCAAAGGCGAACAAGCCCAGCAGAACGGCCAATTGAGTCGAACTTACCGCACCAGACTCCAAATGCTCTTTCAGAATTCCGCCAGACCGGAAATCCAGAGTGCCGGCAATATTGGCGGTCCAAGCGATCGCCAACATAAAAAACGCAACCGAAGTCGACAGCAAAATACCAAGGTAAACCCGTCCACCCTTTTTGGCTTTCTCATCACCGTGGTGAGTGACCAAGGGATAGGTCGAGATCGTCATCACTTCGTACGCCACGAACAGGGTAAACAGATTCGCTGAATACGCAGCGGCCATGGCTGCAAAGATCGCGACCGCGAAACAGGCAAAAAACCGCGTTTGGTTTTTCTCGTGATGGCCACGCATGTAGCCGATCGCATAAAGTGTTGTCAGGATCCAGAGTCCGGAAGCAACCACTGCGAACAACATCCCCAACGGCTCGATCGAAAACTCGATCGTAAAGCCGGTCATGACTTCGCCAACGGACCAAGTCAGGTTATCGTCACCGGCGGCAACTCGCTGGGCCAGCATCACCGTCACCGCAAACAGCGCGATCGAAATTCCGATCGTACACGCCTCGCGCAGGTTGGGGATCTGTCCGCACAAATAGATCAGCGCGACGGCGATCAGTGGCAGTCCCAAGGAAAGCTGGATCAACAGTTCAGAACTCATTGCCCACCTCCGGTCAACGTCATCGCCGCCAATTGGGCCAAGCTTGCCGAGTATTCAGTCCAGACGCCGAACACGATCGTCGCTGCGATCACCGCGTAAGTTGGAATCAACATGGACAACGGAGCTTCGCGAGCCGCTTCCGCTTTTTTGGAAACTGTTTCGGAAAAGTACAACGTTTCGACGACTTTCCAAACATAAACCAACGCCAATAGAGAGCTGAGCAGCATCAGCACCGCCATCACCCAGCTGGACGATTCGATCGCGGCGTTGAGCAACATCCACTTGCTAATGAAACCACAAGTCACGGGAACTCCGATCAAGCCCAATCCGCCCAACACCCAAGCCAGAGAGGTCAACGGCATCGTGCGACCAGCTCCGCGCAAGTCTTCCAGTTTGGACGAACCCAAACGGAGTACGAAACAGGCGACGACCATAAACAAGCCGCCTTTGATCAGTGCGTGATTGAACATGTGGGTGATGCCCGCAGCCAATCCGGCTTCGGTTCCCATTCCGATGCCCAGCAACATGTATCCGATTTGAGCGACACTGGAGTAAGCCAACAGCCGCTTGATATCGTCTTGAAAGATCGCTGCGATCGAAGCCGCAAAAATTCCTACCAGCGAAAGCGCAATGATCGCTTCGCCCATTGGCACCGATTCAAAAGCGAACTTGGGTGAATAGATCTGGTAAACAAGACGAATCAGCGTGTAAACGGAAACTTTGGTCGCCGTCGCGGCGATAAAAACGGTGACCGCCGACGGGGCATAGGTGTAAGCGTTGGGCAGCCAGGTATGCAGTGGGAACACTGCCATCTTGATACACAAGCCGATCGTCATAAACGCAAACGCAACCAATACGGTCCGCGGACCGGATACGGTATCTACACGAGAGGCGATGTCGGCCATATTGAGCGTGCCGGTCATCTGATAAAGCAAACCGATCCCGATCAAGATAAACGTCGCACCGATCGTGCCCATGATCAGATAGTGAAACGCCGCCAACGGCGCCCGTCGTGATTTGCCCAAACTGATCAACGCATACGAAGACAGCGACGAAATCTCCAGGAACACAAACACGTTGAACAAGTCGCCCGTGATGCAGATGCCCAACAAACCGGTCATGCACAACATATACGCTGCATGAAACAGGTAGTGTTTCGATTTAGGGATCTCGATGTTGATGCTACGAGGGGCAAAAGTAATCGCCAGCGCACCGAATCCGGATACGAACATCATTACGAATGCACTGAGGTAATCGACAACGTATTCGATTCCGTAAGGCGGTGCCCATCCGCCGAGGTTGTAATGGATCGGGCCTGTCTGGAGAACTTTGTCCAACAAAAGAAGCGAAATTCCAAAACAGGTCCAACAGACCAACAAAGTCAGCGCGTACACCATTCGACGGTTGTGCAACAACACGCAAAGCGGGGCCGCGAGCATCGGAATCACGACTAACAGGACTGGTAATTGCTCTTCGATCACGATCGTAGGTCAATCTCCATAATTTCGTCCTCTTCAATCGTTCCGTAGTCTTCGCGGATCCGAACGATCAACGCGAGAGCAAGTGCCGTGGTCGCAATGCCGACCACGATCGCGGTCAGCATTAAAACACTTGGCAATGGATTGGTGAATACGCGTTGGGTTGCTTCCACAGCTTCCAGTCCTGCTTCGACGCCCGATTCGTGGGCGACTTCGTGCGCTGTGTCGTAAGCAATGCCATGATCAGTAGCCGACCCGTGAGCAGCGTGTTCGGCACCATGGTGCTCGACGTGGCCATCGCCGTGTCCGCCGTGGCTCATCGCTTTCGATTCGGCCGCCGACAGGATCGGCGCCGTTCCGTTTTTGACTTTGCCCATCGTGATATACAGCAGGAACACCGACGTCTGAAAAATGTTCAAACCGATTACGGTCTTAACCAGATTCGAGCGAGCGATCACGATGTAAAAACCGGTCATCATCAAAAAGATCACGACCCAATAGTTGTACAGCCCCAGAACCCGCTGAAGGTCCATTGGCTGTTCGGTTATCTGTTCACTTATCTGTTCGCTTAGCAACAAAGTATTGGCTAGTTCAATCATGTGGTCACGTTCTCCCTGCCGGTAAAGGCATAAAAGATCATCGTCATCACGGCCGAGACCGTAATGCCGACACCAAACTCGACCAGAAAGATCCCCAAATGCTGACCCTTGGGCAAAATATGTTCGGCGGTCAGAAAGCTATGCTGCAAAACGTCGTAGTCCAAAAAGTTGCCGCCCAAAAGCATCGTCGCGACTCCTGTGCCGCCGTAGAGCAACAATCCAAGCGCGACCAGTTTCTCGATCACATTCGGTGGGGCGACTCGTTTGGCAGCAGCCAATCCATAAACCAATCCATATAAAATCAGCGCCGAAGCGATAATTACGCCCGCTTGGAATCCACCCCCTGGCCCAAAGTCGCCATGGAACTGGACGTACAAACCGAACAGCAGGATGTAAGGAATCAAAAGCTTGGTGATCACTCGAATGATCGGAAACGAAATCATTTTTTCGCCTCCTTGGAATCCAACTCATCTTCCTTGGTCGGACGTCGCAAAATCAACAACACAGCAATTCCGGCAGTAAAGATTACGGCCGTTTCACCCAACGTGTCGTAGCCACGATAACTAGCCAGAACGGCGGTCACTACGTTGGGCAAACCGTGCATGTCGGGCTGAGATTTTTCAACGAACGTCGGAGAAGGGTATTGCTGAGCAGGTGCGTTCGGATCGCCAAACGATGGCATGTCGAGTGTGCCATAGATCAAGGCACATCCGGTAATCGTAACTACCATCAGCGGCAAAAACGGTGATTGAGTGGTGGGCTTTTCCTCGCGCCCCGTAAGAGCCAGCGTAGCGAGCATCAAAAACGTCGAGACACCGGCGCCGACGGCCGCTTCGGTAAACGCCACATCAGGAGCATCCAGAATCAACATCCAACTCGCGCCGAGAAAACTGTAGATCCCAGTGAACATCACGGCGGCCCACAGGTTGCGAATTCGCGCAACGGTAACGGCGGTGACTGCCAGCAAAGCCAAAATCGGGATGACGATTAGATCGATCATGGTGCCGACTCCTTATTACTGCGCCTCTCTTTTGAATCCAGCTCCGGCTGGACTCCCTGCGAAAGCGCACTTTTGGCCAGTGCATGACACGAGGTGGGACTTGTAATCAAGAGAAAAAACAGAATCATGACCAGCTTGATTGCGACTAACCAGCCGTTTACCGGATCATCCGTTGCACCGAAGGGAATGGCTTGAAAAAACAGCCCCATGATAATCAATGCGGCCCCGAGCGTATCGGTGATGCCGCCACCGTGCAGTCGAGAATAAAACTCTGGCATTCGCACGATTCCCAACCCACCGACGATGGCAAAGAACGAACCGGCCACGAGCAAAATCCAACTGATCACATCCATCGCGATTTCCATTAGTGCTCCTCTCCAAATTCGCCGAATTCAGAAAAACGCAACAACGCGACCATGCCAATAAAGTTCATCAGGCTGTAAAGCAGGCCGAGATCCAAAAAATCGGTCCGTTCGGTCAAGAATGCGATCACACAGATTAAAAGGACCGTTTTGGTGCCGAACATATTCAATGCCAACACGCGATCGAAAACGGTCGGCCCAAAGATCGCCCGGATCATCGCCAGGGACATGGTTATTAAAATCGAGATGGCAGCAACGTAAAACATGCGTGTCCGTTTAGCGGTTCGAAATGCGTTGCATTGAAGCGACGCAAGAGAGATCAAACTTTGCTTTAGTTTCCTTTGGTTTCCAGTTCGCAAACCCGGCGATCCATATCACCCGAGAGATCTTCTTCAGCGCCTTCGAACGATAACGCGTGGACTTGAATCGTTTCACCGTCCAAGTTTACAGAAACGGTACCCGGCGTAAGCGTAATCGAGTTGGCCATGATCACTCGACCGATCTCTGTCTTTTGATTGATTTGTACGTCGATCATATTGCGGCGAAGCTTCATTTTGGGTGACAGAATGATCTTGGTAACTTCGATGTTCGAAACGATGATCTCTTTGAGCAGCCAAGGCAGGTAATTTGTAACGGGACGGATTCCCAACTGGATCGGGGCGCCTTCTTCGTCGACGATCTTCATTCGCTTGGAAATCCAGACGCAAAATAGGCATGAGAGCCCACCCAGAATCAGCAGAAAAGGTTGCGTCAGAAAATATCCCGACCACAGCAGCCATGCGACCACGAGGGCCAGCGTCAGTGTTATGTAGTACTTCATGTTTAAAAGCTGATTGCCCGATAGTTTCGTGAGCGACAGTGCGCTAGCCGTCGGTTTCGCTGTCCTAACGCAACCGGCGGCTAGCGCCCCGCCGCTCAGTGGATTGAGCAGCGTTGAGCTTATGCCGTTCGGATTTTAAGCCCGCCAATATAGCCCGTTTTGCTTTCAGGCGAAATGCAGCTTAAATACCGAGGAGAGCGGGCGCAACGCGATTTACGGGGCCATCTTTTTCAGCTTGCGCTGTAACGTTCGGCGTGGGATGTCCAATCGGCGGGCCGCTTCTGAGATGTTGCCACCTGAATCCGTCAGCACACGTTGGATATGCTCCCATTGAGCTTCGGCCAGCGAGGGAGGCGGGATGTCTTCGCCTTCGACCTGTTGCTTGGAGTGTGAGAGCCGACCTTCGAGAGCAGCCAGAACCTGGTCGGCATCTGCTGGTTTGGTCATGTAATTGACTGCTCCGATTTTGACCGCCTCGACTGCGTTGGTGATGCTGCCGTATCCGGTCAAGATCACCGCGCGAGTATTGGGTGAAACGGCGAGCAGATCTTTCAGTAGCTCCATCCCTTTCTTCCCTGGCATTTTCAAATCCAACACCGCCATGTCCGGTTTAAACTTGGTCGCCAACTGAATGGCCATATCGTATCCATCGGCGCACATCACAGACAAACCACGCTTGGTAAACGCTTTTTGAAGGCGCGAACGCAAGACGTCGTCGTCGTCGACAACTAGCACAGTTTTGTCTTCATTCATGGCTGGACCTGCTCATTCAATTCAACTGAATTCACTTCCTAATGACTATCATTTTCTGAAGGGGGCGAATTGTCCAGAGGCAAAACGACCGTCACCTTGGTTCCTTGCCCAAGTTCTGACTCAAACTGGATCGAGCCGCCCAATCGCTGTATGACATTCTTGGCCAAAAACACCCCAAGCCCCATCCCTTTGCCAGTCGGTTTCGTCGTAAAAAACGGCTCGCTAACCCTTTGCAAGACGTCTGGGTTCATCCCCTCTCCTTGATCTTTGACCACCCAGCAGTAATTGTCCCCATTGCTATCAATTTTCAGCGAAACTTTGACTGTTTGGGAATCTGCATCCAAAGCGTTTTGCACCAGTCCTCTCAACGATTGGCTCAAACCCACTAGCGGGATGCGAATCTTGCTTCCAGCTGTGTTGTCGGTGTAAGTCGTTTTCACCCGATCTCGATCAGGCAACTCCCGCAGCACTTCGTCTACCAATTCCTTAACCGTCATCCGGGTCATCGATTCACCAATCGCCTGCCCCGCCGCTCCTGCCATCCGATCAAGGATATTTCGGCAGCGATCGAGCTGGCTGCGAATCAGGTGGACGTCTTCGATTACATCTTCGGCCCCCGGAAACTCGGGCGGATGTTCATCAAACGCTTTTTCTACATCGCGAGCGACGATGGCAATCGTCGACAGCGGCGTTGCCAACTCGTGAGCCGTTCCCGCCGCCAATGTTCCCAGTGCTTCCAGTTTTTCAGAACGGGATTGAACCTCCTGGGCGCGTCGCAAGTCGATTTCCTGTTTTCGTAGTTCATCAGTCAAGCGATTCATGAAATAGACGATCACACTGGCGCAGGTAGAAAATCCGACCAACAAACCGGCTTGTGGGATCGACCAGGTACCCGTTTGCAGGACAGGATCCATCGCGTCGCCAAAATCCAATTGAGCGATTTCATAGTGATTTAACAGCAAACTGGAATAGCAAAAGATGGAAAGGACGTTGAGAGCCCACGCCCAATTGCGGTCAAGAATAAGGGCACAGAGACTCAGGTTCACGAAAAAGAAAAACGCGAACGGGTTATTCGGCCCGCCGGTAGCAAACAACAAGCAGGTAAGCGACAACATGTCCATCACCATGACCATGCCCAACACCAAATTGGATGGTTGCTCCAAAGTCTGGGATGCGGATTGGGCTTGGTACCAGACGCTTAGCAAGAGATTGGAGAGGATGGTTACTCCGATCACGACAAACAGAGCCCAAAGCATTTTGATTTCGATCGCAAACACGTTTGTTACGGTCAAAATCGTGATGACTTGACCGATCACTGCCACCCAACGCAGCTTGATCAGCCAGGAAGCATTAACGTCGAATCGTTGAACCGAAGTGGTCATAAAGATAAGCAGCCGAACGCGATACAAAAACCGAAACAACCGTTATACTACTTGATGACCGCTGTCTGATTCAGGGACAATCTGAATTCAGGGCAGAAAACGATTTTGAGAATCAAAAAATGGACGTGACAAAAACCAACTTGCCCGAGAATCCCGAACCCACTCACTCAGAATCGTCTGCGGTCCGAAACGCTCCCCGTTTGAGCACGAAAACCCTGACAGTCATGCTGGCCTGTATGTGCGCGGTTCCGGCCATCATCATATTGACTTTGACCAAACTCATGCCGCCGACGGCGGAGGGGAAATTAGAGGCGGCGGTTACCCGAGTTGGCGTGCCGACTGAGATTGCCTATTACGAAGTCGAGGATCTTGGTGAGCGAGCCGACGTTTCTGAGGCAAGCCTCCTAATTAAAAACAACAGCGACAGTGAGTGGCAGCACATCGTCATCAAGGTCAACAAGCAATACGACATCAAAGACCACACCAATCCCATACCGCCGGGCGCCGAGCGGAGCTATTTGCTCAATCGCTGTGTCAGTCGTACTGGGGCAAGATTCGACTTGCGACAATTACCCCTGCATCATGTGCGTGTTTATGCCAAACAAGTCGATAAGGGAAATCGGGCTTCGTTCAATGTGGAGTACCCAGACATGATCAAATCACGAGGCATTTGGGTCGTTGTTTTTGCTGTTCTGTTCGTAGTTGGCGTTTTCTCGATCGCTGCCATGATCTGGTATGGAATCTGGCGCAGAGAAACCAAGGCCGCTGCCGAGTCATAGTTTAGAACGCTCCCGAAGGAAACATGACTCCACCTCGTCCCGGCGGTCGTCCGTTTAGGGGACCTGGTCCGATGCCTCGACGGTGTTCGGTAAGCTCCCTGGCTAATTTTCGCATCTGACTACCGCTGCGACGGTCCCCGTTTGATTCAAAGTGCTGTGCAAGCGCAAGATAGTTGTTAGATAGCCTTAGTCTGATATTTCGAAGGTGAACCCTGCCCACAAACTCTCGATCAAGCGTTTTCAAAATATCACAGGCGTGGCCTTGTTCAACTTTTGCCATAAGAGGTTTTTTACATTCCAGCAATAAATCTGCCATCTTGATATGAGCCACAACTTTCAGCTGTTTGTATTTTGGGTTCGGGTTCTTACTGATCAAATCGTCTGCGATTTCAGTAATCTCTTTGATCCTTGCTTTGGCAGCAGAGGGTTCCTCGGTTGGTAACAACAGGGACGCCAATGCCAGTGAGTATTTGTATTCCAGATTATCTTCGAACTCTTCGATCAGGCTTTCGATCTGCTCAATCGACTTGGTAATCGACTCCTTGCCACTTTTTGCCTCGGAACCGTCCATGCTGAGCTGCACTGCGCCCAGGCTGCAGTAGCATTCACACAATAACCATCGGTACTTTTCGTTTTCTGGCTCCAGTTCCAGAAGTGATTCGCCAATCGTGATTGCACGCTCTACGCCTTCCAAGTGCCGTTTAATTAGTGGCATCAGCTTCTTGCTGGCTCTTCGCATTCGGAACTCATCGGATGACCGGGAATTGCTGGCTGAATTATTCGCGGCGATCATATTCACAACGGTCGATCCGGCAGACGCAAGCGATTTGGCTAAAGCCAAACGAGCCTCTGGTAAACTTTGCTGGGAATGGGCCTTGATCATCTCAACGTTCTTGCTGTTCTCCTCTTGAGCGCGACGAAAATTCTCTGTGCGACGTATCGCGACAATCATTTCCGAGCGAGTATCGACCACGTTCAATAGTGCTTCGATCGAGTCTGGTTTCTCATCTAACACAGGCTGATAGATCGCCAGGGATTTTTCGTATGCCCCGATCGCTGCTTCGGTTTCGCCGATCAAATGGTTGATGTTGGCGACTCTTCGAAAGGCCCTCGCCGTCTCGGATTTGAGGCTTTCGTTGTGAGTATTCTGCTGGGCGAATCGTTCATAGAATTGAGCAATTTTGTTCAAGATCTTAGCGTCTTTGACAGTCACCGTCGTTGCGATTCCACCCAACTCACCCAACCCATCGAACTCGAATGCATCATTCGAGCCGGGAGCGACGATATCGTGCAAGATGTTATCAAACGCTTCGATCGTCAGTGAAACGTTGGCCTCCGCCCGTTCGAACTCTTTCTGGATTTTTTGCTCGTTGGCGATCGCTATTTTTTCATTTTCAACGGCCAGGTTTCTAGCGGCTTCTGTAGAGCGAGCTTCATCTGCAAGTTCGGAATAAGCCCTAGTCGTCGACGCATATCCGATCGAGGCCGTGGCGGCAACCGCGCACAGCAAAATCGCAGATACAGCAGTTAATGTCGCCACCAACGGATTGCGGCGACTCCAGCGCCAGGCTTGTTCAAAAATGGATGGGTGAGTAGCTGCAATAGGACGGTCTTCGTAGAAAGCTCGTAAATCATCTCGCAATTGCACCGCGGTTTCGTATCGTGATTCCGGGTCGCGCGAGATCGCTTTCTCAATAATAACATTCAGATCGTGCGGCACGGAAGAATCAATTTTTCGTGGCGACGGAGGAGAGGTCGTCGTGATCGAATGAATAACTTCCCCAGTCGATCCGTTTTTAAAAGCCGGTTGCAAGGTTGCCAGTTCGTACAACGTCAACCCAAGACAGTAAACCTCGCTGCGCTGATCGTATTTACCTTTAAATGATTCGGGCGCCATGTACTGAGGCGTTCCGATGATATCACCCGTTTTCGTTAACGTGTCGATGTTTTCATTCAGCTTGACCAGTCCGAAATCGGTAATCCAAACTCGATCCTGCTGATCAACTATTAAGTTTGCCGGTTTGACATCGCGATGCAAAATACCTTGTCCGTGTGCGTAAGAAAGTGCATCGGCAATTTGCGAGCCGACATTGGCCAGCCAACGAAAACGCGATTTCCCCTCAATCAGGTGATGATTGTGCGAGAGGTTCACAGACGATATAGCTTGGACTGAAAAAGTGCCTGAGTCTTCGACCTTTTCGGTTTCGTCGGCCGGAGCGGCAATGGTGGGCGAGTTTCGCAAATCATGCGAATTAAGATTCCCGTTGATTTGGGTGTCGCCATCGTACTCCGGCATTTCGCTTTGACCGGATTCGCTAATCTGCCAGGCAATCGTTTTCACGACACCGTTCAGTGGCGTTCCATCAATGAACTCCATAACGTAGTAGTGGTAACCATCGCACTCGCCTACACCAAAAACACTAACGATATTGGTATGGTGCAATTGAGCTGCGGCCTGAGCTTCGCGCCGAAACCGCACGATATATTTTTCGTCATTGACTTTTCGCGACCGCATAACTTTGAGGGCCACTCGCCGTCCCAGCGATTGATGAACGGCTTCATAGACCACGCCCATTCCACCCCGTCCCAACTCGCGAATCAGCAAGTAGTCTCCGAACTGTTTGCGACCAGTCAGATCGTCATCGAGCGAAGCTTGAGTTGATGAAGATTCCGACTCGACTTTAAGACCTTCGATCATGGCGACCGAACTGAGCAAATCCTCGATTTCCCCGGCGAGCTTGGGAAACTTGGCTTTATATTTTCCGATCGCTGGCGGATTACCTTTTCGAAATCGGCGCGTATAGTCAGCGACGATTTTCTCCAGCAGCGCATCGTTGTGTTCTTTTTCTGTCATAACTAAAAAGCCGAGTGCTGTTGCATGATTTCTTTCAAGCGTGTCAGGGCTCGCAAGTAGCGTTTGGATGCCGCAGCCTTGGTAATGTTGAGAACTTGTGCAGTCTCAGTATTCGATAACTCCTCGAAATGCCGTAACGCGATTACCTCTCGATCTAAATCATTCATTTCACCAAGCGTTTTTTCCAACGCTTCGATTTGTTGAGCTTTCTGAAACAGCTTGCTGGCCGAAGTCATCTGCGCGACGATGTGAGCTGCCAACTGCATGGAGGTACCACCGTCGTTATTCGCTGGCTTGTTCAGCTTTACCTCCCGTCGCACATCCCGCTTGTCCGCACCAAAATGAAAGCGGTGAATTTCGGTCAGTCGTTGGTTGGCCTCCAATCTCAGCCAAACAAAAAATGGCATGTCTGACTTTTCCAAAAAGCTATCTATCCGTTTCGCCGCACGAACATAGATGTCCTGAACGACATCTGATTGCGATACGCGACCGCCCAGACGATAGTCCAATCGAAACTCTACAATTCGTTTCAGCCGTTCTCTGACCAAAGCAAATAAGTCGGCCAATGCCTCTTCACGGTTTGTTTTGAGTTGCTCAATTATTTGGTCCTGTTCGGGCAGTTCACCGTTCATCAACGAATCTTTTGTTCCTCATAAGTATGACCTCGTAAAACACGTAATACCTTATGTGAGAGGGCAGAATCTTGGTTAAAAGGGGTTTTTCCCGGTTATTTTGCGCCAAAAGGGAAAAAAAAGTGTAAACGGCCCCCTGATTCTACTTCATCTCAATCGTTTTTGAATGATTTGAACGATTGAAAAGTTTCAGGAAAACTAAGTCTCCGATTCAATGCTCTGTCGTGTAAGTCTTTGCGACAACCATTGGCATCTGTAATTTCAATCACATAAGTTCCAGACATTAAGTCCGTTGCTCTTATTCGACCGGACGCGTTGACCGACATCACGCAGAAAAACAGCCCTGTGGAAATCACAGAGCTGCTTGAATTTCAATTTACCAAACGGTTGGGCCTATCGCTTTCGGCGGACCAATGCGCCACTACCCACGAACCACAACGTCGTCGACCAGATCGCCAACTTTAAGCAACTGGAATTGAAACACGTTGTGTTTTGAGAAACCACAGATAAACACTAATGAACACAGATAAAACGATCCGTGTTTATCGGTGTGTGGTTCAGATACTAAACTCGCTGCAAATCGCAGAGCACAACGTCGACCAACCGTAACTAGGCGCCTCCGGATGGATTTTAAGGACTTTTGGTTTCTGAATCGGTTTCCGAATCTTCAGTCGCTGGGTCAGAGGAAAGACCTCTTCGTTCAATGAACTTGGTTCGCATTTGTTCGCGAAGCTTTAGATAATTATCGACAACTTCCTTCCTTTCCTCAGGAGAAAGATCGCGGTAGGTCTCGACAAACGCTTGGGTTTGAAACGTTTCTCCTCGAAACAACTGAGCTCGAATACTTTGTGAAAGTCGGTTTTTCACACGACTGGCAAGGTAATCCAGCAAATCCCAGCTGCCAGGGCCTTCGTAACCACCCCCGAAGACATCGAAAAGGCTGAAAAGCAGAAAGCCCTTTTCACCTGTCTTCTGCTCAAATTCAGCTTCGATATAGGACCAAGGCTCATCAGTGCCAACAATCTTTGCCGTTTTTTTGGTACGAGATTTAAGCTTCCAGCCTTGGTTCTGATAACAGATGGTGAGTTCGTGCCAGCCAGGGAAAGTCTGATCCAAAGAGACCGTAACTGGAAAACGATTGGGAGAGGCATAAATCCAATGGTCCGAATGCAAGCCAAGATCGTTTCCAGATTCACGGTCCGTAAAATCATACCCCTTCTCACCTTCCAAAAGCTGCCAGTTACCAATTTTTTCAGGTAGGTCCTCACGTGCCAAAGGTTGGGTGATAATTGCATCTCCAAAGAAAATGACTTTCTCTGGTGTTGAGAAAAGCGATCGGCCAACCCCCGTCAGTTGCCACAGACCACCAACGAGCAACAGTCCTGCTGCTCCGAGAATCAGGAATTTAGAAGGGACTGAGATCTTCGATCGACTTCGCTTCTTCCGTTTTTCGCTTTCGCTTTCATCTTTAACGCCGGAAATAAACTTGTTCCAGCTTTTCGTGATCATTTTCCCCAATCCTCTGGAGTCGGTCGCATCCGCATCAACCGGTCCAAAGACAAAAAGCAAAAATTGATCGGTACTGAATAGTAATAGAATTCCAATTGCCAATGTTGAGTAACCAAGCAACATGTGAAGAACACCTTTGGACAAATCGACCCCTAAAACTCTATCTGCCATGGGAATCAT
Organism: uncultured Pirellulaceae bacterium; assembly: GCA_964503615.1. GTDB lineage: Bacteria > Planctomycetota > Planctomycetia > Pirellulales > Pirellulaceae > CAZDBA01. Next base: position 11,569 of record CAZDBA010000029.1, on the reverse strand, counting down.
AAAGATCCTGACCGTGTTCATGAAAATTGCCCAGAAGACCGCTGATCCCATCAACAAAGTGGTCCGAAACCAAGGTCGTCGGTTCCAAACAGTAAACACAACAGCAACGAACAGAAGGGTAAAGAACGATTGAACTCCACTGCATGCTTCGGCGATCCCAAAACCTTTGCCGTTGGGAGCGTTGATAACAGTTCCAGGCATATGGTGCCCGTAATTAACAACATCCAATAATTGGCTGGTAAAATTAGCACTAATTCGCTGCAGCTTTGTGATAATCCACATGTCGCCACGCTTGGGAGGGACGATACAGACCAGCAACGGCAGGCTGAGTGCGAAAAGTGTCTTGCCAGTTTCCGCATCGTAGGTGCGCGCGAAAAGGCTAGCCGCCAATAAAAAACAACTTACTGCTGCAAGCCAAGGTTCCAGGAATAAGCAATTGACCAACCCAAACAGCAGCCCAACCACAAGCAAAACGTCGCTTGTTGTGCTGCTTTGATAAGGCAATCTCGACTCACGGGGCCAGCGTTGCCATGCCAGGAAGGCGACCACTCCTACAGCGAATGGAATGAATTGATAATGGGGTTTGAAAGTCCACAAGCTTCGAAAGTAGAGAAACAGCAGAGGTATTTGCGCACCGATCGCGATGAGGTAAGGCACCACGACCATCTTAAATGATTTCTGCGATTTGGATTCAGGCTGAACTGCCGATTGGGGAAGTGTAGATTCAGACATATCAAGTTTCTCTAATCAGAGAGTTTGCAAATAGGTTAAGGATTAGGCTTTCCAGATTTTATGACGCTCAAAGTCAATAGATTGAGTCGCGTTACGGGTGTCGACTACAAGTTGTGAATACTGGACCACCTTCTCCCAGTCAAAGCAGGTGTGATCAGTGGAAATCAAAGTGCAATCGAGACTGGAAAGGTATTCGGGCGAAAGTTCCTCAGTTGCCAAACGAGGGACATCGTAATGGCGCATCTTGGGCAAGGTTGGTACATGTGGATCGCAATAGCTGATCGTTGCGCCACGTTCCATCAATAGTTCCATCAACTTAAAAGACGGGCTTTCTCGATGGTCGTCGACGTCTCTCTTGTACGCTATGCCCAAGATTCCAATTTTACTATTTCTAACAGGCTTGCCAATACTGTTGAGGGCTTCTGAGACTCGGTCAATGACGTACCGAGGCATACTGGTATTGATTTCCCCAGCCAACTCGATGAAACGAGTAGGCATTTCATGTTTTCGAGCTACCCAGCTGAGGTAAAATGGATCGATGGGAATGCAGTGGCCACCTAATCCGGGACCCGGGTAGAACGCTTGGTAGCCAAACGGTTTGGTTTTGGCCGCATCGATAACTTCCCAGACATCGATATCCAGCTTTTGGAAAAGCACCTTTAATTCGTTGACCATCGCAATGTTGACACTGCGATAAGTGTTTTCAAGAATTTTACAAGCTTCAGCAATTTCACAACTGGAAACGGGAACGGTCGCGGAAACGGCAGCAGAATAAAGTTTATCTGCAACCTTAAGGCTGTTGGGATCGTGGCCGCCGACGACTTTGGGAATCGTTTTGGCGCTATAAACCGGGTTGCCTGGATCTTCTCGCTCCGGACTGTAGGCAAGAAAGAAATCGGTGCCAACTTTCAATCCAGATTCTTCCAAAATAGGAAGCAAGACGTCTTTGGTGGTTCCTGGATAGGTTGTACTTTCCAAGGCAACTAACTGACCCGGTCGAAGTCGTTTTGCGATTTCCTGAGCAGTCGCTTTGACATACCGCAGGTCAGGATCACGGCTGTCAGAAAGCGGTGTGGGCACGCAGATCAAAATCGCATCTGCGTCTTTCATGCGGTCAAACTGATCTGTTGCCTCGAATCGTTTTTCCTTCAGCCAGGATTCTATCGTCGCGTCTTCAATGTGCGCGATGTAGCTTTTGCCATTATTAAGCTGTTCGATCTTGGGCGGATCAATATCAAACCCAATCGCGTCAAAACCATTTTTTACAAATGCGTCGATTAGTGGTAAGCCCACGTAGCCAAGACCTACCACACCGATGGTGGTAGTTCTCTGCTCAATGGACTCAAGAAATGACTTACAGATCGAATTTTCTAATTCTGGCATGGGACGATATATAGGAAGGTCCAGTTGAAACAGATCCATGATAAACAGTCTGTGAGCAAACTAGCCTGCCGGATTGGCGGTTGAGTTATAAGAAATACAACGTTTTTGTTTAGGAAGCGAGTATTTCAACGATTCTATCGGCTGCGCTGCCATCCCACAAATCAGGGCATTTTCCGGTCTTGTAGGTCCCATCAATCACCTTTCGAAGGCAAGCGTGGAGATCTGACGCAGAACTACCGATCAGTGTACTGGTTCCCTCGTCGACTGTAATGGGTCTTTCTGTATTCTCTCGCATTGTGAGGCAAGGAACACCAAGAGCGGTGGATTCCTCCTGAAGCCCTCCAGAATCTGTGACGATTACGCTGGCTTGCGAAGTCAGGTTGAGAAATTCCAGATAGCCGATTGGGCCCAAGCACCGTATACCAGCACAATCATTTAAACGGCTTTCCAATCCAAACTCTTCCAAACGAGCTTTCGTCCGGGGATGAATCGGAAAGACAAAATCCATCTCGGACGAAATGTCGATGAGTACATCGATCAATCCCCTAAGCACTTCCGGATCGTCAACGTTCGAAGGTCGATGTAGTGTGATTACACCATACTGGTTTTTGACCAAGTTATACTGTTCAACGGTACCCATCGTTTTTGCTCTTTCGACTTGAGCAAGCAGCGTATCGATCATTACATTGCCAACCAGATGAATATGCTGGTCGAGGTGCCCTTCTCTTTTCAAGTTCTCGACGCCCGAGGGTTCGGAAACCAACAGCATATCGCAAATCGCATCGGTGATGACTCGATTGACTTCTTCAGGCATGCGCCGATCAGAACTCCGCAGTCCTGCCTCAACATGAGCAACAGGAATGTGAAGCTTGACAGCAGCAATCGCTGCTGCGGCAGTTGAATTCACATCGCCTACAACAACCATGCGATCGAATGGTTCTCCTTTATCATTAGCTTGGATGAGAACTTTCTCAATCGCTACCATGACCGCAGCGGTCTGTTGGGCATGAGTCCCAGAGCCAACTCCAAGTGAGATGTCGGGCGGGTCGATTCCGAGTTCGTCAAAGAAAACGTCGGAAAGGTACTTGTCGTAATGCTGCCCGGTATGAATCAAAAGGGGCTGCAACTCGGGCTTCTTTTTCATGGCATGAAGGATTGGAGCAACCTTCATGAAATTGGGCCGAGCGCCAACAACACAAGCGATACGTTTCATCGTTTAATCTTTTTCCCGATAGTAAGCGATTCCAACAATTCACAGAATTCGCGAGCATGCGCCTCTCGATTGAATTGTTGAGTCACATAGTTGCGACCGTCGACGCCCATTTGTTTGGCTGCTTCTCTGTTTTCGGCCATCCACGCCACCGCATCTGCAAGCTCATGCTCATTTCCGGGCTCGACGAAGATTCCACCTTTACCATCTTCCATCACTTTTCGAATAACCCCATCGATTCCCAGGACGATCGGTTTCGAAGCAGCCATATAGTCAAATATCTTGTTGGGATACGTCATCGCAAACATTGGGATATTCAATAACGTTGCGACACAGGCGTCCGAACCGGCAAGTATATCCGGGATCTCCGATTTCTGGCGCACTCCGGCTATGGAAATGTTGGAAAGAGATTTATCACTAACCATTTGTTGAACTTCGGCGAGCGCTTTTCCACCGCCCACGATTAGAAAATGAACATCCTGGCGGTCCTTGAGCAAATCAGCGGCTCGCACGATCGTTGCGATGTCGTTGGCGGGCCCAATCGCACCTGTGTACGATACGACAAACTTGTCATCGAGACCAAACTCTTCTCGAATCTTTTCTGGTGACGAATGTCCGTTAAACATACCGGGGTCAACACCATTAGGGATCAACGAGATTTTTTCTCGCGCGATTCCACGCTTGACTAAATAGTCGACGTAGGCGGGCGAGTTCACCAGAATGTGTTTTGCTCGCCAATAGATAAAGCTCTCCGCTCGCTTGGCCAGAAAGATCAAGACTTTTGATTTGAGCACGCCCATTTCGATCGCAAAGTCCGGCCAAAGGTCTCGCACTTCCAACAGAAAAGGCCTGCGTCGCAAAATCGAGACCCATGCAGCCGACAACGCCTGAAACAGAGAGGGCGAAGTTCCCATCACCAAGTCGATTTTCGGTTCACGAACAGCACGCCAAAACGAACTGAACATGTAAATGATGTAAGCGATAATCCGCCACAAAAAACCTTTGTGAATGAAACTGGGAATCGTAGGACGAAGGATTTTGATGCCGTCGACCTGTTCCGTTTTTTGGTTCAGCTTTTTCGCATCGAGATAGCTTAAATCGCTTGCAACTACTACGAATTCATGACCTCGTGCGACAACACGTTTTCCAAACTCGTAGTGACGCGTTCCTCCAGCACCTTGCATCGATTGAAACGCTTGGTGGATAAGCAGTATCTTTGGCACTTACGCTGCTACTCGTTGGATTAAACTGATGACGCGAGAAAAACTATCCTGCTGCATGATCTCGTTTGCATGCTCCGACCAAAAGGAGACCGCGTTTTTATCTTTCGCAAAAACGGACACGAAACTGCAGTCGGAAACGTTCCTGGAAATGGACCGTACTGAAACGGCCGGTTCCAGTTCCAAATAACGTGGAGCGATCCAGCCTACGGGCGAATCATCAGCCGGGTAAATCGCCTCCAATTTGTTCTGCTCCGTGTTTGTGTGCAACGCCAAATAGAATTCGTCACCAGATTTGAGTGCCAATTCCATTTGACGATCTTGCATCGTGATTTCGGTGCAGTTCAAAAGCCAGTCCAGTCGATAGTCATGCGAGCCTTCGGACTGCAGAGAATCCATGATCAGAAAGACACTTTCTTTGAGCAACACGACGATGCGCCGATGTGAAACAGGCGGCGAGATCTGAAAGTCAATGCGGCGATGGCACTCTGCAGCAACCATGTTTTCATGCTCATGCGTATCGCCAAGCTCGCTTGTCTGCCAAGGCAGGAACATGAACTTGGAGACTCTCTTGGACGGCTCTTTCTCGTCAACGAGAACTGTATTGTGAAACGCACTTTGATAAAAGGGTAAGCTGCTCCAGCAACCTTCGGCATTGTAAGAATAGATTCCCGGATCCGTTGCGACGTCAAAACCTTGCCACCAAAGGTCGACATGGGTCGCATCCAGTTGGGCAGGTCGATGACGGTAAGAACCCGCTCTCAGAAAGATCTTGTCTCCTCCAAGGCTCAACGTATGGCAGCCCGCCTGCTTTCGTAAATTCAAACGAGGCTCTGGTTGAAACTTTGCAGGAGCCCCCGTTGGTATCGGAAAGCCGAACCATAAAAGCGCTTCGTCCCAATCACCCCGGCCGTATTCTTCGTCTTGCCCCAAGATCGTTTTAGCGACGTGCACGGCTGGGCGATAATCTGAATAATCACAATGAGTCAGCGGTAGCAAATACGCGCCATCGTCGTTGCCAAACCTGGGAACCAACCCATTTTTCTTTTCGACCATAGAAGCGATGCAGTCGGTTAGGCGATTTAAAGCCGCCGTGATTCGATCGTCGATTTCGAGGTTGTTTCGTTGTGCAAGTCGAATCATTAGGCAAAGAAGCTGAACGACCAAGCGGTGGTAGTTCGCCGAACCCTGACTAAATCCACCATCATCGTAGATGAGTTCATTGCAAAGTCGAACCAGGACTCGCTCGCCAACTCGTTTCCAATTTTCAGATTCTTTGAACTCAGGAAACAAACAACCGACGCTCCAGAGCAAAAGGGCCTCTGAAATACCGTGGTTGTTTTGCTGATTGATGGCATAACCGATGTGGTTTTGAACGCGGAGCGCTGTGACGTAAACGAATTTGTAAAGCTTGCTGATTCGCTCTTGATGAGAACACGGTTCACTCGCAAATGCCCACACACCAAACAGGATCGCAAACAAGCGGAAGCTTGCCTCCTGTCCACATTTCCAGTTAATGCCCTGGTACGGCGGATTGTTTTCCATCCAGTGCTCAACGAGCCGCCAAAACTCCTCCGCACATTGGGGATCGCGCGTACGGGAATAACAGCGAACAAGATCGTAGGCAAAACTAAAGCGGCTTAGTTCCCAGATCGCTTTTACATCCCCGTAACCTTCCGAGTTGCTTCCAAACTCGTTGATCTTGCTAAAATGTTGATCATGAGGCGCACGTTGATTCGAGTAAGGATTGAGAAACCAATTGGGTTGTTGACCGTGCTCAATCCAACGGGCCGAGAAGTACTGGAAAGATCCACTGCAGATTTTTTGTTGAATCTGCTGGGCCCAATCTGCCAGATTCGATTCAAGGTCGAAGCGTGTGAAATCGCCCGACAAGTGATCGGGATCGAATAAATATTGAACCCCACTTTGTTGCTTTCGTGAAAGAAAGTCGCTACCCGACTCAGAATCAAGCTGGCAATTCAGTTTGGGGTCAATCTGATCCCATGGTTTCGAGGGCAGCTTGAACTTAAGAATGCCAAGCCGCTGACTGCCCGATGACAACGCGCGCTTGACCAACCACAGAGGGCCAAAGTGCTTAACCAGTTGTTGGTATGCCCAAACGTTCAATCGTTCTTCGAGCCAAGGTTTTTGATTCGAACGATTTCGCTATTTGGCGGAGGGCTGGGCAGCGATGGAAAGAACTTTTTGTAAATTTGAGATTTGGGTCGGATCACAACCAATAGTGTGCAAACCAGAACTTTTAGATCCAGCCAAATGCTTTGATGCTCACGATACCAGAGTTCAAGTTCGCCTTTGTACGGAGAGATGTCTTCTTTGTAGCAGGCATCTAACTCCTTGCTGGTCTTGGAGAGGATCTCTTCTTCATCACGAAAAAAGATCGAGCCCACTCCGGTCAAACCTGGTTTAACCGTAACAATTTTCTCCTGCACTTCCGGGGAGTAAAAGCTAAAGCCACGCGGTACCAGCGGTCGCCAACCGACTAGGCTCATGTCCCCTTTGAGCACGTTCAGCAGCTGCGGGACTTCGTTAATTTTGAACGCACGCAGGAATTTACCGAAACGAGTCACGCGAGGATCGTTCTTTACGGTGATATCGCCAGAGCCCTTGGTCTCGCTGCCAACGAACATGGTCGCGAACTTGAGAACATCAAAATGTTCGCCACCTAGCCCAACTCTTTTCTGCTTGTAGAAGACTTCTCCTTCAGCAGTTAGGCGCAGTACCAACATCACAATTAATCCTGGAATTAGCAGGATTAAGATCAGGGTTCCTGACAATAAGATATCAATCAAACGCTTCATTACATCTTTTGGTCGAGATTTTGATTTTTCTCAACATGGTCAAACGAGGGTAAAAGTCGGGAGAACAAATTTACCAACATCGGTTTGTCCCAATTGCCCGCCGCCAGGCATGATTCGATCTGCTCACAAAACGCTTCGATTTCACCGGAATCAACTTTGTGATCATTGTTGACAATACCAATATCCCCGAATCGCTCCCAGTCTACTAGCTCCGAATCGGAGTAAAACTCTTCGACCGGTTTCTCCCCTGTCGTACTGGAACCAGAAAAATGACAGGGCCATTTTCCCTGACTTCTCAGTTCGGCGACAGAAGCACGAGCCTCTTCCTCCGAGTCAAAATCAACGGGCTCCAAGTTATTCAGCCGCAAAAACCGATAGGCGATGTTGTCAAACGATTCCAAACTAATTCCCGTATCCAGTTTTGGAAAGAAAATCTCGTGGTTATCTCCCAAAAATATCGAAAGCAGACAGAGCACCGCAGCCTCTTCGACGGTTAAAAAATAACGCTGGATGTCATTTGGGCCTGCCAGAGGCTGATTGGCCTCCAAGCGGTTTCGAAAGCTGCAAAGCAAACTGCCATCAGAAAATGCCACGTTAGCGAACCGAGCACTGGACACGGGAACACGAGCGTAGTTCAGCAGAAACAACTCCATGATTCGTTTGGACGCTCCCATCATGTTTGCGGGATTACTGGCTTTGTCAGTGGAAACACAGAAGAATTTTTTCGAGCCGAATTTTTCTGCGTAGCCCAAAGCTTTTTTTGTGAGAAAGATATTCGTGCGAATCATCCGCATTAAAGTATATGGATCTTTCTCGCTTCGTACGTGTTTTAGTGCGGAAAAGTTCAGCACATAATCAAATGGACCTTGTTGAGAGCAGAACGCATCAAACTCGGGCGATAATGCGTCCATGCAATAGGTTCGAAAATCGCCTTTAATGTAGCCAAGTGAACTTCGCAGGTCCCGGACTAACTCGGCAAGATTGTTCTCGCTGGTATCAACAACATACAGTCGCTGAGGCCCGCGCGAGAAAAGCTCTTTAACAACAGCCCTGCCAATCGAGCCCGCGCCGCCGATCACTAAAAACGAGGCGCCGCTGACTTCACTGTTGATTTTGGAAGAGTGTTCGGCCAGATCATTCTCGAACAGAATGCTTTTGCGACCAATCAGTTGAAGGACTTCCTGCTGGTTCATCTTTTTTTATTTCCGAGTTTCAAGTCGATTGTAACTCCTGGTTTACTAAGCACTGTTGAATCCTCTGCAACGTTCGAAACAACCAACGCGTTTGCACTGATTCGAGCTCGGTTGCCGACAGTCTTGCCTGCAAGGATTGTTGAGTGAGTTCCTAAAAATGCTTCTTCGCCAACCGTTGCAAAGCCGTTAAGTGTTGCATACGGAGACAGGACACTATAGTGCCCGATTGTTGAGTCGTGTCCGGCGGACGAATAAATGTTGAACGTGCAAAACTGCCCCACTTTGGTATCGGCACAGACCGTCGCGAATGGACATAAAATTGTCCCCTCCCCAATTTTGGCAGATTTTGAGACGACCGTGGTTGGATGAGCAAAACCAAAGAACTTTGCTCCGCGACCACGTAACTCCTCAACAACAACCTTCTTTCTGACCGCAGAGCCAATCGCAATGATAAAGCGATCGCTCTCCTGAATCTCGTAGTCGAACTCAGAGCCCAGTACCCCAACGGGTAGGTCGTAGTCTTTGAGAAGATCGACGTCCAATGAGAGAAAGCCTTTGATGGTGTGGTCCGATTTCGGTTGAGTTTGAATCCAATCTTCCAGCCACTGAAAGACTTCGCGCCCAAAACCACCCGCTCCCACAATAATAAAGTTTGCCATGCTCCGTTTTATCCCGCTGAGTAGCCACCATCGATAACGATATTGGATCCTGTCATCCAGCTCGAAGCATCGGAAACAAGAAATGCGTTTAACGCAGCGACATCTTCAGGCTTTCCAAATCCAAGTGGATGTCTCTCTCGGATTTTCTCCATTTGTTCGGGTGAAAAACTGGCTTCAAACTCATTCGTCATTTCCGTGACGACCATCGAAGGCGAAACGCAGTTAACACGAATGTTCTCTCGAGCCAACTCCATGGCCAACGACTTGGTCATTGCAATAATCGCGCCTTTACTGGCGGAATAGGCGGAAACGGCAGGTTGTCCAACCAGTCCAGCTACCGAGGCTGCTAATACGATGCTGGAAGATTCCGCACGGACCTTTTTATGTCGAAACGCTTTGACCAACCCAAGCGAAATTGAAACGTTCGTGTTCAGTATCGTTTCTACAAATTTCGAGTCAGCCACCTTTAATGGGCGTGCGCCATAGATTCCGGCCATGTGCACCGCTGCATGCAATTGTCCAAACTCACCGGTGACCCTGCGCAACCAATCACCAATCTGATCACACTCGGACAAATCAAAAGGTGCTGAGCGATGTCCATCTCCCGACAACGCCTTAAAAGTCTCGTCGAGTCGCTTTTCGTCACGTCCATTGATCACTACGGAGGCGCCTAACTGACTGAACAACACAGCGGTCTCCCGTCCGATACCCGAAGAGGCACCGGTAACGAGAATTCGTTTTCCTGTAAGTTCAGTTAAATTACGCATTGCAGTGACTGTTACTGGCTTTCATTAACGAGTTGAACGACATCGCCCACGGTCACACAATCTGCAACGCTTTGGGGAGTGAGGGTTTTGCCAAATAGCTCGTCGACTTTAGCAATGAAACCCATGAGGGTAATCGAATCCCAGCCGATATCCACCATTTCATCTTCGGGAGACAAAGCTCCTTCGTCTTCTTCAACAAGTTCTTCCAGAAGTTTTATTATTTTGCAGTTCATGTTAGTGCTCCAAATAGGGGCTGCTGGGAAGGCTAATGATTCGTTGAGCAAGGTCTTCGGTAACGTTCAGCGGCATTCGCTCACATTCAGTATACATCGGCAGCGTGTGCATTGGATTCCAGACAGCTCTCGCCTGCACGCCATGCTCTTGATTCAGCTCAGTTAGAATCGAGTCACGTTGGTCCGCCAGGTCGGGGCGGAGGATCAGATTGTTTAGCCAGTAGTTACTTTTACAATTCTCGGGTTCCTTCAAGATCTCGAACTCTGTCCATGACTGGCCCATCGAAATGAAACGCTCAGCCAATTTTCGCTTTGAGTCCAACAGTGCAGTTAGATCTTCCAGTTGAGAAACGCCTAATGCCGCGTTGATATTCGGCATCCTGTAGTTGAATCCGACTTGATCATGCTCATAAAGAAAGCCGTGCGGCACTTTGGCTGTTGTTGTGATATGTTTTGCATTGGCTGCGAGCTCTGAGTCGTCAGTAAGAATCGCACCACCGCCTCCCGTCGTAATCGTTTTGTTCCCGTTGAAGCTGAGCGTACCCAACGTCCCGAAAGTTCCCGCATGCCGCCCGTTGACCAAGGTCCCTATCGCTTCGGCGGCATCCTCGATCAGATGAAGGTTGAACTGGTCGCAAACTTGTTTCGCGCCTTCAATATCGTAGGGATGGCCAAACGCATAAAGCGTAAGCAACGCGCGGATCCGGCGGCCTGTCTTTTTGTTTATGCAAATACCATTTTCCATTTCGCAGATATTCGAAAGGTATTCGGCCATCCGGCTACAATCGATACCAAGCGAGGTTTCTTCAATATCTACAAAATGCGGTTCGGCTTGGCAGTACTTGATCGCATTTGCAGACGCGACAAATGTGAGCGAAGGCAACAAAACTTCGTCACCTGCTTGTACCCCAGCGATTTGTAACGCGACTTGCAAAGCTGCCGTGCCATTGCAAACGGCAATCGCATGTTTGGCTCCGGTTCTTTCTTCCAAACTGCGTTCGAACTGATCGACATACTTTCCCAAGGAAGAAACCCAACCGGTATCAACGCAATCCGCCAAATACTTGTTCGCATTCGCTCCGAACATTGGCGCGTGCAACGCAACGAACTCTTGCGATTTAGCGCGAAGCGTCGAACGAATGTCCTGTGCGAGTTGTTGAGTAGGGAATTTCAAAACAGTTGCTTGTTAAATTTTGGCAAGGTTTCGTCGACGGAAAAAAACTTGCCCGATCTTTCGAAGCGGTTTCATTAGACGAAGTCCTAACGGCGCTCTGAGTTCATTCTTTTTCCATGCCAATAAATCTTCGCGGTTGGCTGACAGTCGGTTTTTCCAAGACGCGTTGCTTAAACCGC
>CAZDBA010000028.1:21697-36521 GCA_964503615.1 uncultured Pirellulaceae bacterium | reverse complement strand
GAGCTACGACCATCCAGCTTTATGCGCCACGCAGTTTGTCCGTTATCCCATCGGATGCATTTGATTTCACCGTTGCTGCGATGTCGCCCGCTGCATCCGTATAGAAAGCCTTCGTGAAGGATGGGGGTGTTCCAGTGACAAGCCATCGCTTTATCGCGAACCTGTAGAGAATCTTTCCAGACGATTTCAGCAGCTCCGCTGGCAAACTTCAATTTGGCTCCGCCCAGTTTGTAGGATTCGGTGATAAAGACCTGCTCATCATGGGCCACCGGGTTAGCCGCATTGGCCGTCCCGGCGATATTCGATTGCCAAGGCAGGTTGAAATCGGATTGGCCGTCGCGAGGATTAAAACTTAACAACCCGTTTTGATTAAAAGCGAAACACCAATCGCGCCCGGCTGCCTGATGAAGGACGGGAGTTGAATAGCTGGCTGGAAAATTGCCAACTCCATATCGAAACACTCCATTTGTTTTGTCAAACGCAACCACTGTTGATGCTTGTTCGCTATCCTCTTTGCTCCCGACAACGACTAACACAAGGTCACCGTAAACGATTGGCGAAGCTCCCATTCCGTAGAGCGGCAACGCGCAATCGAAATGACGAATCAGATCCAATTCCCAAATGGTTTTTCCATCGACCAATTGCAAACAGCGAAACATCCCCTCCGGGCTGAGCAAAAAGATTCGGTCTTCATCGACCACCGGCGTGCTTCGGGGTCCATCACCGTAACCGTTGAGATCCTCGTAACGAGTGTCAAAATCAGCGTTCCAAATTTCTTCTCCGGTTTCACTGTGCAGGCAACTCAGCGTTTCCTTGAACCGGTTCGGGCCCTCGGGATTAGGGACCCGCTGGTAGAGTAACAGGCGACCTTTGGCGATCGTCGGTGCTGCGTAACCGGTTCCAATTTTCTGGTGCCAAAGAAGTTTTGGAGGATGTGTGTTCCAATTCATCTGCAGATCGGTTTCCGAGCTTTTCCCGTTTCGCTCGGGGCCGAGAAACGCAGGCCAGTCTTCTCCTTTGCGTTGCGACAGATCGGGCGCGAGAGCAATCTGTTCGATCAATAAACGTTGCTGATCTTTTGCTTTTTCAGATTGCGCTCTTTGAATCGTATCGGGGAAATCCAACCGGTCATCGAAACCCCACAGCGTAATCGCTGTATTGGGCAGGTTTTCTTTCAATCCCTGAATCCCAGCTTCTGAAAAGAAGGACTCGGGAAACTGACCCGCTTTGGAATTCCCAATGCTTAGATTCTCAAGTTCAGTCATCGCGCCCAATTTTTCCAGGCCTTTGTCGGTCAGGAACGTGTCAAACATGTTCAGTCGACGTAGCTTAGGCAGCTTGGCAATCGAATCGATACCTGCATCGTCAACGAACGTTCGATACAGATAGAGTGTTTCCAGTTGATCTAACTGCTCAATGTGCTGTAGTCCAATCGAGTCGATTGGATTGCCGAACAGGTTTAAGTTCTTCAAGCTTTTTAATTTGCCAACATGTTGTAACAAATCGTTACCAATGTAAAGCGCGCCAAGATCCAGATCTTGCAGGTCGACCAAATGACCAATGTGGTGCCAGCCTTGCTGATCAAATCCAATGCCCTCAGGAAATTGCAACGCAACCGCACGGCCTTGATCGTCCGTGGTGATGATCGCGCCTATAAGCCGTAGAAAATCAACGGCTTCCTGAGTTGGATCTTTTTCGGGCTGCTGTTGCTGAACCTGAGCGGATATAGCAAAGGGATGGACACAAAGTGCGATGTAAAAAATGCACAGACCGCGTTTTATAATGCTTTGAAATTTCATACCCCAAAGCTACCAAATTTCATCGCCGCTTCCAAATAAATGAATGGAAAAGGCTTCTTTTGAGGTGTTTACGGCATCTCTTCTTGCTTGGCCAGTTCCCGTAAATGGTCTACCAAGTGAATCTCCGCATCCGGAAGCAACCGTTTGATTTGCTCCGAGAGCAGTTCATCTGATCCACTTAGCCGCAGCCGGGCTAGATGGTCTTGAACCAGTTTTCGAGTGGCTTCGTCTTTTTCCAAAAGGTAGTGAACCCACAACCAACTCTCCGCGTAATCGGCTTGGGTCAAATCGGCCGGTGAATGGATCGCCTCCAATCGCTGTAGGTTAGGCAGCCATTCACTGTGTCGGTAGCGATTGGACAGCAGATAGACATGTTGCGAATTGACGCCGCCACTGCCGCGGGGAACTTCGAAAAATTCAGCAAACCCCTCGTCCATCCACAACGCCACATTCGGAACAACGCTATGTAAGTAGCCATGGGTGACTTCGTGCCGAAGGTCTTCACCAACTCGAGCTCCCCAGTGTGCAAAGACCCTAAGCTGAGTATCATTCTTGACGAAAAATGCGCGGCGATCGGAGAAGCTTGGATACAGTTTTTGCATGAAAGCCTGGAACCTTTCCGAATCTTCAAACAGATAAATATTGATCGGCTCATCTGAAGAAGGCAGGCTCAGTTTGTCGGCAATATCGCTTTGCCGCGCCACCAGTTCGTCGATCAGGCGGTGGCGTACTGGAACATGAAAATCGCTGTGGATCACAAGTTGTTCTCGCTCGAGAACTTTCTGATCGGGTAGCAGCGAAGATTCTACTCGCGTGCTTCTGCAACCACAGGATAAAGCCAGAGACCAGATCGAAGCGAACGCCAACAGCATTCGGAGCGTCAGCATTTTGGTACGGAAGTTCAACTGCAACAACTTGTTCAGTAACAGGGTGACGAAACGTTCAACGATCGGAAGAAATCGTTCGATTCCGGCAGGCGGAATTTTGCAAAGGGTAGCAAACGTCCGCTATGGGATGAACGTCAGCTGATCGGCAAGTTGGGTGCAGTGAAATTGCTAGCGTGTTGTGGCAAGTCCTATCCTCATCTCCCCTTGTTGAATTTGCTGATAGGAGTGACAATCGACGCCCTCGACGAGGATGTCGAATGGAAAATTAAAGGATTCGGGAAAGGATTTCTTGAGATGAGGGACCATTTTTTCGTGCTGTGCGTAGCACTTGGAGTCGTGGCGGGATGCCAGTCAGAAACCGAGGTAGCGCGGTCAAAAATCGCCGACAATGAGCAGGCAACGTCTCAATCGAGTGAAAACGAGCCCAGCGATCTTGGAGCAAAGTCTGCTGCCAACGATCCCTCATCGGGCGACCAAAACGACAATAATGTCACCGATATGCCCGCACCAACTGATGCGCCTGATCAGGTTTGCAGAGCGTTCATGACGATGCTTCAGGCAGGCGAAGTAGAATCAGCGAGCCAGTTGATTACTCGCAAAGCACAAGTGTTGACGCATCGATATAAACTGCCGCTAACGTTTCCGGGAGAAGCGGACGCAAGTTTTCAAGTTGGTGACGCCAAATTTGCGACTTCGAAAGAAGAGTTGGCTCAAGTCGTCTGTGAGATCGAAGACGAGCATAGCGAGGACCAACAGAGTTCGGAAATCGGTTGGATGCTAAAGCTGGAAAATCGAGGTTGGCGAATCTGTGGAATGTTATTGCCCGCCGGTGAGGACGAGCCGATGGACTTTATCAGCTTCGAAAACGCAAAGGATCTTGATCGAGTCAAAGCGATGCTTGCCAGTGATCTGGACGACAACAATCTTCAGGCAACTGCTGAGTAGATTGCTCTAAAGTAGAGCTGCCACTTAATACGGCTCGATTCCTGATTAGGTAGATCAGAGCCGATGAGTGTTTCTTCACTTGTCTCATTCCAAAACCTGTAGTGGACTTCGCCTGAAGTCTGATCCATTTCAGGAAAAGGAATTCTGGCGAATCCCACTACGGTGAAGGCGTTTTCGCAGTTGAACTACGCGCCCAAACGCCCTTGAGTCTTTTGATCTTGGGCTTTCCACGAAAGGCGGTCGGTTGCAACGTGGTAGTGTGGGTCTTCTGAAACGTTGACCTCGACCATGTCGCCAGCTTTTTTCAATAGTGATTTGCACTCAGGACTTAGGTGGGTCAAATGAAGACGCTTGTTCAGCGCCTCATATTTTTCGGCAAGCACATTGATCGCCTCTAACGCAGATTGATCGTAGACTCGAGAGTAGTAAAAGTCGATCACAACATCGTCGGGGTCAGCAGAAGGGTCAAACATGTCTTTGAACGAGGTCACGGACGCGAAAAATAGCGGGCCGTGCAATTGATAGATCTTGCTACCGTACTCATTGTGTTTGATGTCGGCACCAATATGTGTAGCGTGTTGCCAAGCGAACACCAACGCCGCCATGATGACGCCCAAGATAACGGCCAACGCCAGATTGTGAAAAATAACGGTGTAGCCGGCCACGAAGACCATCACGAACATGTCGCTTTTGGGCATACGGCGGAACATCTTGAGTGAAGCCCATTCGAACGTACCGATCACGACCATGAACATCACACCGACCAAAGCGGCCATTGGAATCTGTTCGATGATGGGAGCCAGGAACAGGATGAACAGGAGCAAGCAAACCGCGGCGGTAACTCCAGACAGCCGTCCACGTCCACCCGAGTTTACGTTAATCAACGATTGCCCAATCATGGCACAGCCGCCCATGCCTCCAAACAGTCCGCAAAGCACATTCGCGGCTCCTTGGCCAACACACTCCTTGTTTCCTTGACCGCGCGTTTCGGTGATTTCGTCGATCAAAGTCAAAGTCATTAGCGACTCGATCAAACCTACACCGCACAAGATTACAGCGAAAGGCAGTATGATCCAAAGCGTCTCCAAGTTGAACGGAACCATCGCGTATTGCATAAAGTACAGCTGTGGCAATTCACCTGAGATTCCTTGAACCTCTGGCTCGGCATCGGCGACCACCTCTGCAGTTGTGTCTGTATCAATTGAAGTCGAATCAGCCGCTGGTTTCGCTTCAGCATCATCTGAACTTGAAGCGGGCAATGTGAGTGCGACTTGCGTGTGGGAAACTGGGGACTCTCCGGCCTCTGAGGGCCCTTCTTCAGCAACGGCCCCATGATGGTCCGACTTTTTGGCCAGAGAATTGGTGCGCAGCATGTCGGCGACTGTGGCAATTTGGTTTTCTTCGTCACTTGAATCGCCTGAGTAGTTAACGCCCAGTGAGATAACGGTCACGACAACGATCGCAGCCAATGATGCGGGCACAGCGCTAGTCACTTTGGGAAGCAACCAGATGATTCCCATCGTCAACAGGACCAAACAGATCATCCAGATCATCGGAGCGCCAGAAAGATAGACTAATTTGTTATCGGCTCCGAGTGTTTGAAAGCTGCCTAATTGAGCCATGCCGATTACGATCGCCAATCCGTTGACAAAGCCCAGCATTACCGAATGCGGTACCATCCGAATCAGCTTTCCCAATCGGGCAATTCCGATCAGGATTTGAAAGATCCCACACAGGATTACAGTTGGAAACAGGTACTCAACGCCATGCTCATGGACTAACGCGATCACCACAACAGCCATCGCTCCGGTCGCTCCCGAGATCATTCCCGGGCGACCACCAAAAAGGGCGGCAATCAATCCAATGAAAAAGGCTGAGTACAAACCGATGATCGGAGACAGGCCGGCGATAAAGGCGAAAGCGATTGCTTCAGGTACAAGGGCAAGAGCGACCGTGATTCCGGACAACAAATCGTTCTTGACTGATCCGGACCGGTGGCGAAAAAAATTGAGCATTAACTAGGTGTCCGCGAATCTTGTTTGGATTTCGAAAAACGCGCACTTTCCAGAAGGACTCTGTCGGGAGGGCGAGAATACGTTGAGCAAAAGCTCGAGAAATCCAATGGAATATGAATTGGGTCTACCAAAGTCAGTCGAGTGGAGATAAGTGCTTAAAAAATACTGACTTGTCGTAATTCTTCGGCAGACTTCTAGGGTGGACTATAGCTCGCAATCCTTGTCGGTCAACGTTATCGGCTTGGAAAATAAAGGGTTAAACCGGCTCGGTATCGGCGTAAGGGCAACTGATCCTCATTAAGCAGTCTGTTGGTGATCACAAGTCACAGTAGCCGGTTTTTAGCCGTTTTTGCTCAGTGCAATTTAATCTCACAATTTTGAAAACCGATAGCGACGCTTGAAGACCGGAAAAAAGCTCCGTATCGTGTCGGAGGTTTTGCTATCTCGAGAAGTGTGAATATGGAAACGCAATGGATTATCATTGGCAACCCAAACAGTAGACGAGTTGTTTATTTTCAGGAGGCGTTATCGTTATTGGGTCAGCCGGAAGCGGAAGTAGTACCCTATCGTGAGCTTATTCAATACAACCAATTGAACCTGGTTAGGCTTGGAGTCAACCAACCAAGAAAGCGATATGTTATCCGCATCGAATCGCCGGGAGAAGATGAGGATACTGAGCGTCTGCTGATCGGGCTTGGGTTTTCTCAAATCCATGAGCATTTGGATCGTCTATCAAACGACGCTCCAGAACGAAATTTTGAAATGATCACCCCAGGCAAGCTGGCTGGTTTACCGTCGCAAAAAGGCCGCATCCTTTGCCCTCGCCAATGGTATCTCGGGTTTCGGTATTTTCTACACAGCCTTCAGGAGTACGCCGAGAGTCGCCCGCAAGTTCAATTTATGAACTTACCCAAAGATATTGCGACGATGTTTGATAAATGGCTTTGCGGAATTCTGTTTTCCGACGCTGGTATTCCCACGCCTCAGGTTCATAACGGAATCGGCGACTATGACAGGCTCTTGGAAACAATGCGTATGACGGGCCGTAAGCGGATGTTCGTCAAGCTCGCATATGGTTCCTCCGCCTCGGGTGTTGTGGCGTTGGAAGTCACTCGCCAGCATGAGCGAGCGATCACTTCTATGGAGATGGTTCCCGCTACTTCTTCTGGTGGAATTGAGTTTTACAATTCTCTTCGCATCAGGACCTATACCGATTCGTCCGAAATCCGCACACTGATTAACTGGCTTATCCAGCAAGGTGTTCAAATCGAAGACTGGATCCCCAAAGCGAAAATCGACGGGCGAAACTTTGATGTGCGTTACGTTGCGATTGGAGATGAAAGCAAACATAGAGTGCTCCGCTCTTCTGATTACCCGATGACCAATCTTCATTTGGGCAATCAACGCGAAGCGGACTGGCCGGACGATCCCCGCATCGATATTCAGCAAATAGAAAAACTGAGTCAAAAAACCAAAGACTTGTTCCCCAATTCGCTTTATGCCGGAGTCGACATTTGCCTGGACCGAACAACCATGCGGCCCTACGTGCTGGAGATTAACGCGTTCGGAGATTTGCTGCCAGGGATTCGCCACGATGGCTATTCGACCTATGAAGCGGAAATCACTGCCCAGTTGGAACAAATCCGCCAAACCCAAGAAGCTTTCATTCCCTCCACCGCTGATGTGCCCCCGGTCCTTCTTGCCCTGCGATACGATCTGTTGAATCTGGAGTGGTATGCAAAAGGCAAGGCCGAGATCGAATCGGGTGATTATCCCGATTCGTTTTCAGAAGAAGTTCTTTTGGCCAGCTCGATCGCAGGAGAGAACTCAATCGAGTCGCGAATGATCTATGCTGATTGGCTTGAAGAACGCGGAATCAAAACCGCTGTCTTTGCCCAACGCCTGATGGCGCGTGGTGCACAATGGAAACCAGTCTCCATGTCCAACCACGGAGGTTCATTTTCTGTTTCCCAAATCGGCTTGTCCTACGGTGGACAGTTCGTCGCTTTGATCATGCGCGAAAACAAGGGTTATCGCTGTTGGAAAAACATCAGTGAATCGAACCATGAACATTGTGGAGTTCAAGACTCGATCGAAGACGCTTTGTTGCTTATCTTCGAAGCTCTGGAAATTTGGGTGGCAATTTGAGCATGAACTGAATTCGAATTTCGTGCTTTGCTTGAAAATCGGTTGTCTAAATTCGCCCAGCCTTTTTCAAAACCTCTGGGTCCAAGCCGTTGAAAATCTGATCGTTGTTGTTTCGTAAATCGATCGTCTCCAACTGTTTTACCAGCTGTGATTCATTGATCAATTGAGTACAGTTCCCCGAGAGATTGCAGTTTCGCAAATTTAGATTTCGAAGCTCGGGAAAGTGGTGCGAATTCAATAGGGGAACGATCCCATCGTCCGTGAGTGGATTTGACGCAAGATTAAGCGATCGCAAATTAACGATACCGTTTGCAAGTGAAAAAGACTCGCCAGCGCCAACATCAATTCGATTTAGATTCAGTGAAAGTTCTTCCAGCTGGGGAAAACTAATGCCGTCGATGATATAGTCCAAACCAACTGTTGATATCTGATTCATCCCCAAACGAAGTGATTTTAAATTCCCCTTGGAAACCGCAAAGAGATCAATGAGATCTCGACTTGCTAAGCGATTGAATTCGAGATTTAGCCCCTCCAGATCACCAATCCAATCAGCGCGGAAGCCCAGCAGCCCATTTGCGTTCTCCGCCGTACCAATTTTACTATTGCTTAGATCTACCGTTTTGATCTGTGGAGCGAGCGTTAACAGTTGATATGAATCTAATTCTAAATCTGTCAGTTGCAGAATATGAAGCCCTGGAGAAATCGCTATGATCTCATCGGCATGATCAACAAAGTCTTTAACCGATATTTTGATTCGTTCAACCAAACCTCGACGAAAACATCGCAGGCTACAACCTTTCACCCCCATGTTTCGCAACGGCTCCAACCACTGTTCCCCATGTTCCTTGAGCAGTGATTCTTCTTGACGTTGCAAATCCAGCTTCTGTTCGACTGCACCTTTGAAGTCAACCAACTCCAACTGCAATCGAATAAGCTGTCCCAGCGGGTCACCGGAATCGCTAAGGAAATCTGCCAGTACGAGACGAGCCATATCATCATCCGGATTGGCTCGAACTTCACTGGCAAATGCTTCATCAAAAATCATATCGACGTCATTAAATCGGTTTAAGAAATTGCTACAATCTAGATACTATTGTAACGGCAATCAGGCCAGCAGTTGAAAGGAACAGATATGGGATTTTGGAAACACGATACGGAATTCTTCGATAAATTAATTTACGACTTCACTGAGGAGGGACTGAAAGCGGTTGATAAAAATGTTCCTCGGCTGGCTATAGATTACGACGCTGAAGACGGAGTGATGCAACAACAATTGTTGCAACTAGTCGCAGATCCTCTCGCTGAAGAGTTGGATGCGTTGGTGATTGGGTCGTGGGGCCAGGAGATGTACGAAAATCCTCCGGGAGACATTCTCGAAACTTTGATCGCCGCTGCCCCTCAGTTACCTTCCCTAAAAGCTCTTTTCTGGGGAGACATTACGGCGGAAGAATGCGAGATTTCGTGGATTCATCAATCAGATCTGTCGGCCCTAATTGAAGCTTTTCCCAAGCTGGAGATGCTTCGTATTCGTGGCTCCATAGATTTATCGCTCGGGAGTTTGAAACTGGACCATTTAAAGGCTTTGATTATCGAAACCGGTGGTCTGGGCTCCGACGTTGTCGCGCAGATCGCCAACTCTCAATTGCCTTCGTTGGAACATTTGGAAGTCTATTTTGGCAACGATGATTACGGGGGAAACTGTACTGTCGAAAACGCTCGGACGCTGATGTCGGCGGGGAAATTCCCCAAGGTAAACCGTCTTGGCCTTCGCAATGCACCCTTTGCTGATGAAATTGCCGGAGCGATTCTTGAATCCGATATTCTGCCACAACTAAAAGTCCTTGACCTTTCGCTGGGAACGCTTGGAGACGAGGGCGGCAGCGTGTTGGTTGAGTCAGGGAAGCTTGCTCACTTGGACTGGTTGATTCTCGACAGCCATTATATGTCAGAAGCTGTTACAGACAAATTTGAAGAGTTGGAAATCGGAGTCAGCTTGGAAGGCGGCCAAGGCGCAGCGGCAGTAGAAGATCGATACGTTTCAGTCAGTGAGTAAGTTTTACCGTAGCTCGATTCGTCAGAATTCAGGCCGCCAACAAAAACCGAAGTCTGGCGACTCCGGCTACCCCAATCTTCAATCTCGACGAACTAGTCGTATTTGATCATGCTGTAAATGGGATGGGGCTTCAGTTTTTCTGCGCCGTTCAGGAATGTCAGCTCAATCACGAAAGCACAGCTAACAATGGTTGCTTCGCACTCTTCGATCATTTTGCAACACGCTTCGACAGTACCGCCAGTCGCGAGCAAGTCGTCAAGAACCAACACGCGCTGTCCCGGTTGAATTCCGTCGACATGCATCTCAAGCGTGTCCGTTCCGTATTCCAACTCGTAACTATACGACTTCTTTTCAAAAGGCAACTTGCCTGGTTTGCGAATTGGCACGAACCCGATTCCCAGTTCCAAAGCTAAAGGCGCTGCAAAGATAAATCCACGCGCTTCGGCTGCGGTGATCACGTCGATCTTTTGGTCTCTGAACTCTTCAGCCATTCGAGCGATGCAAGCTTTAAAAGCGGAGGCGTCTCCCAGCAAAGGAGTGATATCCTTAAAATTGATTCCGGGTTTCGGAAAGTCTGGAACGTCCCGAATATAGTCCGCAAGGTTGATTGACGCGGTGTCAGCCATGAAAAGTCCAAATGTGGAAGGTAAGTTGTCGCGCAGAGATTGTCATCTCCCGTAGTTCAAACCCAAGTATACGGCTTGGGCACTCCGATGCGAAGAGGCGGCTATTCGATTTAAGACCGCTGGATTCTGACCTCATCACGAACCGGCAGCAAACTGGACTTTCCTATCGCAAGCGGATAACCTGATCGGTTCTATCAGACTAGCCTAGGTCGTACCCGAGAGAGTGAAACCATGCCAAAGCACTACACGATTAAGCCAGATTCCAAAGTTGATTTGAGTAAGATTCCAACGGGCCCTGGCAAAACAGATTTTGACAAAAAGTCTGCCTACAAGCAGATCGAAAAAAATGCGGAGGATATGGCCGTCAAATTTCGTCGCTTATACGCCGAGAACGAGCGATCAATTCTGCTGGTTTTGCAAGGAATGGATACGGCTGGCAAGGATGGCACGATACGCACCGTGATGCGAGGCGTAAATCCGAGAAGCTGCCAGGTGGTTTCGTTTAAAGTACCCAGCGAGGAAGAGGCTGATCACGATTTTTTGTGGCGAATCCACAAAGCGGCGCCTCGCAAAGGCAACATTGGGATCTTCAATCGTTCTCACTACGAAGATGTGCTGGTTGTCCGTGTTCACTCACTGCGACCGGAAAAGGTTTGGAAGAAGCACTACGAACAAATCAACGATTTTGAGAAATTGCTTAGTCAAACAGGAACCACAATTATTAAGTGCTTTTTGCACATCAGCAAGGAAACTCAACGAGAGCGATTGCAGGCCCGAGTGGACGAGAAAGAGTCGAACTGGAAATTCAATTCCGGCGATTTGAAAGAGCGACTGAAATGGGCCGACTACCAAGAGGCTTATACTGCTGCCTTGGAGAAATGCTCGACGAACCATGCGCCGTGGCACGTAATTCCATCCGACAAAAAATGGTATCGAAATTTGGTAGTGAGTGAGTTACTAAAAAGTAAGATTGATGAGATGGACCCTCAGTTCCCTGCTGCCGAAGAAGACGTGACCGGAATTACCGTCGAGTAACGATTGAGTGTGGTCGAGCTTGCGCCACAAGGCATGGTGGATGAAATTGGGCTCGTCATATAGAATCTTCCATGGCGGAAAAAGATTAGGATTTTCTGCATTTTTGAGTAAGGTGAATTGCCTTGATACGTCCTCATTGAGACGATTTGTTGGATTGCTGACCGGCTTTGGATCAGGCGAGCAGGTGAGCCGGCGGTAAAATTTTCGAGGGGATGAAAATGAATTTGATAAAAATAGTCGCGCCAATTCTGGGAATCGCAGCCTTGGTTTTCGGTTCATTGCAGTTGGCGACCATCCCGATGCCAAGTCCACATGGACTGTGTGGTGAGTGGGGATGAATGCCTGAAACTAGTGCATTGGTTTCAATGCACGCGCTTTGGACATCTTTGATTCTTCCAGGGATGGTGTTGCTTTTTTTCAACGTCCCTCAAATACGCATCACCAAGTTGTGGTTGAGCCTGTTTGTGATTTTGTCCCTCGTCATTGTGGTCATTCTGGGAGTCAACTTGTCAGGCTTTCTTCCCAAATATTCCTCTCTGAATGAGATCACTAAAATCTCTCTCCACAAATTGATCATGATGAAGGATATACCCTACCTTCAACTTAGTTGGGGATGCGCATTGAACTTTTTACTGTGCCGTTTCTGGAAATTCAGCTAAGCTGTCTTTTTTAATGCTGATATCCAGGCCTGACCGACATAAGTTCATGTTCCCGATTTTGCGAATTCGAACGGCTTTAATTGATAAGGGCGTAGACGGGGTCGCGAACATTCACGTTGACTTGATTTCCAACTCTGCGAAAATAGATCATGGGGCATTTAACAGGATTGGGGTCCGCGGTGCGCAAGCTGTCTAAGATGTTTTTTCGTTTGGGAATCTGTTTATCGCTGCTCTTCCCTTGCATTGCGACTTCTGGTCAAGAGATCGCAATCACGATGAAATCCGGGCTCGTTTTAGAGGGGCTCGCTGGTACGATTGATGAGATCAGCGTGACTTTGGAGCGCCCAGATGCGTTCGGCCAAAAGCAAATCGTGTTGATGGATAACGGCTTAACCCGCACCTATGTGTCGAAGCGGGATATCGCTAACAAAGGCGATTCGTCACTTTCAAGTACTGAATTAGATATCTGGCAGCGAACGGCAGGCGGTCAAAAAGGGCATGGCATCCTTCTTGACATCGGACCTTTTGATGAACATGGCCATCGAACGATTTGGGTTCGAGACACCACCAATCGCCGGGTTCCCATAGTACAAGGTATCACGAAACTGAATCCGAAATGGGTTGAGGTCGAGGCCTTGGTCAATCCCAACGGCGGCAATCGTAATTGGACCATGCGATTGGCTACAAGTAGCTTGCCACCCAACGTACTGCGCAACATGCTGCATCGCACCATAAACGATCCCAAAAACGCCGTTCAACGAATGGAGGTCGTTGAGTTTTACGTCGAAGCGGAACAGTATCGACGCGCGATCGAAGAATTAACTCAAATTGAACGGGACCTCCCTGACGCTCGTGATAACTTCAAACAGGATCGTCAGCGATTAAGGCAACAGTATGGACGGAACGTTTTGGACGAAATCAGGTTTCGCGATTCGGTTGGACAGCGCGAATTAGCGCGGGCGATGGCAGGTGCGATTGATGTCGCGGATATGGCAGGCCAACTACAAGCCGATTTCCTGGATTTCCAACAGCAAAGCATAGCAACGGAAAAACGGATCGAGAACGCAAAAAAAGAGCTCATTGGCCGATGTCAAAAATACATCGCTGCCCATGACGACCAACCTGCACAACAAGACGCTTTGCAACAACTGATCGAAGAGGTTGGCAGCGACCTGCGTCCTACCAATCTGAACAGACTTTCCAGCTACGCTCGTTTGATCAATGACAATACCAAGACCGAAGGCCAGCTGCTTTCCCTTGCTTTGAGCGGTTGGATCATGGGCAGCAGTAATGTCACCGAGAACTTTGCCGAATCGGAATCACTGTTTCTCGTCCGCAACTTGGTTTCCGAATACCTTGCGCCGGCCCCGTCCGCCCGTCGAGTTCAGATCCTCAAAGAACTGGAAAAGTACGAATTGAGCCAGCCCGTTCACTTGAGCGCCATTCTGTTCAACTTGCTCCCCCCTCAGGCTCCGGAGTTGGGAGATTTGTACAAACCAGGGGACGTGAAATACACCGGCGAACATCCTTTAGAATTTGAAGTGACGGTTAAAGGCCCCAAGGCTCACGGTGGAAAACCGATAAAGTTCAATTACCTTGTCCATTTGCCGCCACAGTACGATCCGTATCGCAAGTACCCTTTGCTTCTGACGCTACGAAGTGGCAATTCGGTTGAGGAACAGCTGGAACGCTGGGCGGGCCAATACAATCCCAAGCTCGGTTTGCGAGGCATTCGCAACGGCCCGGCCATGCGACACGGTTACATCGTCGCCTCACTTGACTGGAAACAAGAAGGACAATCCATTTACGAGTATTCGGCTCGTGAGCACAAAGCAATTCTTAGCTGTATGCGAGCGATGTTGAGAAAGTTCTCAATCGATTCTGATCGCGTTTTTCTGACAGGCCACGGCTTTGGAGCCGAAGCGGCTTATGATGTCGCGATCTCGCACCCTGATCAGTTTGCCGGTGTCGTCGGTATCGCGGGTAAGATCGGAAAATACCCCAATCAGTACTTCGATAACCAACATCTTGGATTGAATGTTTACAGCGTAGTAGGCGAGAAAGATCTTTTGTCGATCTCGGCCAGCGCGAACTGCTGGAATAAATGGTTGAACGGGAGACTTTTTAACCGATGCATGGTGGTTGAATATCAAGGACGTTTGACCGAATCGTTTCGCGAAGAGTTTGGCAACATTCTTAACTGGTGTGATTTACAACGTCGGAAATGGCCAGCTTTTGGCGAACCCGTTTCCATTGATTGTGAGTTACTAAGGCCATGGGACAACTACTATTGGTTTATTGAGTATCATGGTTTGCCGCTCCAGAACCAGGTGCTTCCAGCAGCTTGGCCGGCAAACGGTCGTGGGTTTAACTCGATTAACATCAGCGCCAAGATGCCTCGCGACAACACTTTTTTAAATGTGAAACCTGCCAAAGCAGGAGGGGGCATCACGATCTGGCTGGCTCCGGAGTATATCGATTTCACCAAGAAGGTTTCTGTAGCGCCTCGTGGTGGCGGTTTCAAAGACTTCGTGAAACCGAGTCGTGAGATTCTGTTGGAAGATGTTCGCAAACGAGCCGATCGAAAACGCCCCTTCTGGGCAAAGATCGATTTAAATTGAACCCACTGAAATGAACGGTAGGTAACCCGAAGCATA
>CAZDBA010000028.1:0-21597 GCA_964503615.1 uncultured Pirellulaceae bacterium | reverse complement strand
GGAAGTCTAGCCCATGCTACTTTGCATCGTGAGTTTCGGTTTAGAACTAAGATAGAAGAGACCGTTTTATCGGCGAGCCTTTTTTTCGTCTTCTTGCTTTTGAACTACTTCACTGACCCCGTTTTTTTTTAGAATTAAACCAGAGATTCGCCAACCGTCAGTGTAAGATTCCATCGCCCATCCAGAGGGTCCCAAATACGGTGCTACATCCTTAGCGTAGTTCTGAGGCATTTTATTGCCGTCGATCTTTTGCTCGCGGACTTCGTCGTCACCCTCTTTAAACATTTCGTTGAGGACTCTGGCAAGTACGGTTTGCGATTGAGCCATTTTTCCTTGACGCAACATTTCGTAGTTGGTCTGGAGGATCTTGTCGATTCGACCAAATTGCTGGACTCCGATTCTCTGCGGGTCCACCATGGTGCTCAGAGCTTTCTGCACCCGTTTATAGTCCGGGGCCTGATTCAATTCGCTTTCAACCAACTTTGCCGTATCATCAAGGACTTCGGTTAGATACTCCGCGTTGTTGCAAAGCAAGATGTATCCACCAGGCGCTCCGTTGGGAGCAGGAACCGCTACGAAGTAACGTTTGGCGAACAAGTTGAATTCGGGCTCATCTTCTTGATCTTGCTCTTGCTCTTCTCCTCCTCCAAACACAGGATCATCGGGGATTTGGAATAGCGGACCTTCCGTTTCATCCTCTGAGTCTGGCGTGTCCACAACAATCACTTTGCGCCCGCCGATCATTTGAATCTCGCCGTCAGGGCCGATCATTCTCTCAACCATCCCGAAAACGGATTCGAGCTCCTCTTTGACGCGAATACCTACGATAATTCTTTCACAATCCTCTGAAATTGGAGGTTGCGAAGCAGACATCATCGAAAACCGATTGTCGACCTTGGTTACCAAGTCGCGCAAGTCGACTTGGAGATCCCTTTTAAAGCCTTCCACGAACTGATCCCAATCACCCGGCTCTTCGGGGTGGATAAACGCATCAAAAACTTTGCCTATGTTCTGGAAGGCAGCCTCTACGTTCCAAGTAAATGTCATATACGAAGAACTGTTACCGATTGCCCAAGGCTCTGGAGCAAGGTCGTGTTTCCACTGGTTTTGAAAATCCAAAATTCCACGAGCCCGTTTCTGTGCTTCACCATTTTGGCGTGGCATGTGAGCAAACGTTCGGTGCACAAGGTCACGTTCTCCATTGGGAAAACTGACAGTGCCGCCGATTCCTTTGATCGCATCAAATCCTTGTTGCTCTAATATGTCTGCAATACTGTCCTCACGTTGTTTGAAGACCTGATCCTCAGCAGCAATCGCCTTGGCAAGTTTCAGATAGCCAAACGGATCAACGAACCAGCGAAAATGAGACTCGCAACCTTCGACACGTGTTTCTTCGGCAATACGCATAAACTGAGGATGATTGGAAAGTCGATCCAAGCCCGCAACTGCCTCGCCGTTTTTGATTCGACGAACCACGTCGCGAAAAATCGTTTCGTTGTCCGAAGCGACCAACCAGCCATCAACAATGGCTTGCAAAGTAGTGTGATGACGCGCAATATTTTTCTTGTCAACGTGCTTCCAGGACCATTTGGAAACTTCTACATCTTTGATCGGAACGATTTCGACTTGTTTAGCTCCCGCATTTTTCATTTTCTGGTTAACTGAATTGACCAACTCCTGAGCCTTTTCAGTCGAACGGTCAACATCGACCAGAATGACGATTCCATGCGAACGTCGGCCAAGGGGCTCCCCTTCGTCTCCTCCATCAGGAGGCAAAATACCCGCGACTGCGATCTCACCTGGGTTCAATTCGCTGATATCATCGATCGTCAGGCCTAAACGTAAATTCTTTTTGTTTGCCCAATTGCGGAATTGCTCGGTCAGACTATCAATGAATGGCTTCATGTCAGGGTCTTTTGACAAACGGCCAATGTTGGTCTGACGAAATTGCTCAGCCATCGTTTTTACGTCAGGAATACTAACCCAAGCAGTTGTCGAAGCGGGCAAGAGGCTTTCACTTGGCACTCGGTCCGTTTCTTGAGCAAGGGGCTTTTCCTCGTCAGGGAGTGTTGGGACTCCCGAAACTTGCGGAACTTGCAAAGTTTCCTTGAGGTCCTGGATCTCAACGGCTTGCGCACCTTTAACTTCTGGTGTAGCGACACCTTGAGCGGAAAGCCGATTGCTTAGCACTGAAACTACCAAGCACAACAAGAAAACAAATGGCTTCTTAACCACGTAAACCCCCATATTCCGTTCGTGTTTTGGCAAGACGGATTGTGTACCAACCGATCTTGCGCAAAATAACTTTTTAGTTATCGACAGCATTCAGACCGTCAAACAACTCAGTTCAGCTGACTGGCGCAGATTAACATCTCCTCGCTCTCTGTTGAGTATCCTAGCGGATGAGAGAATCGTTCGTAAACAAAGATATATGCGGATTTTGTCAGTTGGTTCCTTAAACCTTGAAATTCGGGCCTAGCCAGAAGGGACGAATGCCGAATTTCTGCGTAAAGTCACCAACTAGGAACCAGCAAATTTGTTTGCTAACACCTAACTGAGTCTGTAACTCCGATCACAGTCAACATTTTCGACGGAATGAACAAGGCCCATTCGGCCGCTTTATCTATCGTTTTTCAATCCAAGGCCCAAAATGCAACTTACGCCCCTGACCGCTATTTCACCTGTTGACGGACGCTATCAAAACAAAGTTTCCCAACTGCGCCCTCTTTTTAGCGAGTTCGGTCTAATTCGATTTCGAGTTATCGTCGAAGTCCGCTGGTTACAAGCCCTTGCAGCTCATCCGGGCATTCAGGAATGCGGCCCGTTTACGACTGAGACCAATGAGTTACTGGAGCAAGTCATCGAGACGTTTTCAGAAGAAGACGCCCAGCGCGTGAAAACGATCGAAGCGACAACCAACCATGATGTGAAAGCGGTAGAGTATTTCCTGAAAGAGAAATCGGATGGTAATCAACAGCTGCAATCGGTCGCCGAGTTCTGGCATTTTGCCTGTACCTCCGAAGACATCAACAATCTGTCGCATGGGTTGATGTTGCAGACAGCTCGCTCAAAAGTATTGCTGCCCAAGTTGGCTGAGGTGGCAGAGGCGATTAAACAACTGGCGACCGATAATCGGTCCGTTCCAATGATGTCACGAACGCACGGTCAGCCTGCTTCGCCTACCACGCTGGGTAAAGAGATGGCCAACGTCTACAGCCGGCTTCAGCGGCAGATCGCTCAAATCGAAGCGACACCCGTGCTCGGCAAGATCAATGGTGCAGTAGGAAACTACAATGCCCATCTTAGCGCTTATCCCGATGTCGACTGGCACAAGTTCTCGCAGGATTTCGTAACCCAACTGGGGCTTGCCTGGAATCCCTACACGACTCAGATCGAACCTCACGACTATATCGCCGAGTTGTTTGATTCGATCGCGAGGTTCAATACGATTTTGATCGATTTTGATCGAGATGTTTGGGGCTACATCGCGATGGGGCATTTCAAGCAAAAAACGATCGCCGGTGAAATTGGCAGCTCTACGATGCCACACAAAGTGAACCCGATCGACTTTGAAAACTCCGAGGGCAATTTGGGCATCGCCAATGCGATCATGGACCACCTTTCAAGGAAACTGCCGATATCGAGATGGCAGCGCGATCTGACTGACTCGACCGTGTTGCGAAATCTTGGGGTCGGTATGGCACATGCTTTAATCGCCTACCAAAGCACTTTAAAAGGGATTGGCAAGCTGGAAGTCAACCAAGCGAGTTTGGCTGCGGAACTGAATAGCAACTGGGAGGTCCTTGCAGAGCCGATCCAAACGGTGATGCGCCGTTACGGAATCGAGAAACCGTACGAAAAACTAAAAGAGCTGACACGGGGAAAGCGAATCAACGCAGACGACATCTCTGTGTTTATTGACGGACTTGAACTACCTGAAGAGGCCAAACAAAGTCTGAAACAGATGACACCTGCCAGTTACATTGGACGGGCCGAGAAATTCGTAGACGAGTTGAACTGACAGGTTACAAGCCCAAGTTCATTGGTTATTCGTAGCGGGATTCGCCAGAATTCCTTAGGCCGCTTTTCTGTCGTTGTAACTCTTGTAGGAGAAACGCTCCGCCTCGGGATCTGGCTGTTGCTTAGCGTGATTCAGCTCCCAGAGTCGAGCTTGCTTCATGAAAGAGTAGAAGGCTGAAATCCAGGCCTGTTGCAGACCAACCTTGCCATCGAAAATACCGCCTTGCAGGATGTATTCGCGAAAGAAGCGAAACATGGGGCGGATTAAAAGCTTGAAATAAGACGTGTCACGCCCCATCTCCTGCCACTGCTCAGCCTGCAAAGAGGTGTACCGATGGAATTTCTGAAAGAACATGTCGTAGCCCCACACTGAGTAGTGCTCCATTTTGTTCTTCAGCACGCCAACCCGGCCTGTCGACACAACGACCTCGCCATGGTCACTGGGGCCCTCGTAGCGTCCTCGGTCACGATGGAACAATCGCAACACGCGATCGGTTCTAGCATCACCATGTTTTTGCGGATGGCCCATAAAATGGTTTTTGCGTTTGATCCAGAACCCATCAAAGATCGGACCACGGCCCAATTCCAGAACGATTTCTTCTGCCAGAGCAGAAGTGATTCGTTCGTCGGCGTCGACAATGAGAACGAACTCGTTTGCGGCTTGTGGGATGGCCCAGTTTTTGAAGTCACCGCTGGTTCGATAGTCGCGAGAGATAACGCGAACTTTCTCGAACTCTTTCGCGATCGCAATCGTCTCATCGGTGCTTCCCGAGTCAGCGATCAATACTTCGTCGGCGATTGCGTAAAAGCTTTCAATGCACTCTCGTATGTTGAGGCGCTCATTCTTGCACGGAACAATCACAGTTAGCGGCTGTTTCATTGTGGTAGCGGTCCAGTGCTTTCGCTTGAAAGTTTCGAGAATGGGACATTAGTAGAATGCCCCTGAAAGTGTCAATGCAAGTATCTTCAAAGTTGTCTATTTTCCATTGATGCTATCGACAGGTTTCTGGCGTGCCCGTTCGAGTTTCTAAAAGAAGCCGAAACGCCTATTCCAGCGCTAAAGTCAGTTTAAAGTGAAAGCAGAATCAAAGGGTTGGAAACTCGATTTTCGCTGTTTGTTCAACATACTTTATGCCGCTTTTTTTATGTGTCTTGAAAAGGACAGAGCTTTTTCATAACCGGTCGGATTGGCCTGATGCCATTTCCAGGCGGTCTCGATAATCGGGCGTGGATCAGGGTAGTGCGGTTCCCATCCCAAGACCTCTTTTGCCTTTTTGGCGTTGGCGACCAACTCAGGAGGATCTCCCGGGCGGCGCTCACCAACAATAGCGGGGATTTCGTGCCCAGTCACCTCGCGGCAAGTATCAATAATTTCTTTGACGCTAAAACCTCGTCCCGTTCCAAGATTAACTTTCAGCCCCTCGCCCGGTTTGATTCGTTCCAAAGCAGTAAGATGAGCCGAGCCAAGATCATCGACGTGGATATAGTCTCGAATACAAGTTTTGTCCGGTGTTGGCCAGTCTTCACCAAAAATCGTGATCTGTTCACGCTGCCCTAGTGCGACTTGCAACACCAACGGAATCAAATGGGATTCAGGATCATGGTCTTCGCCGATATCACCCCGAGGCGAGGCACCCGCAGCATTAAAATAACGCAAAGCAGCATATCCCAGGTTGTACGCATGTGCATAATCTTCCAAAGCTCGTTCGATAACCAGCTTGGTAAAACCGTATGGATTCACAGGGGCTTGTTTCTGATCTTCGGAAATGGGAACCACGTCGGGAATACCGTAAGTCGCACAAGTGCTTGAAAACACAATTCGACCGACGTTTGTTTTTCGCATCGCTTCCAGTAATTGAACCGTAGCAACGACGTTGTTCTCATAATACTTGGCCGGATTGCAGACCGATTCTCCCACCAAAGCACACGCAGCAAAGTGCATGACCGCGTCAATATTGTGGTCACCAAGAACTTGCTCCGTCAACGCGCGGTCAGCCATGTCACCAACGATTAACTCTCCTGCAGTGACCGCGGGTGCGAATCCGGTTGAAAGATTGTCAAGCACGATCACGTTGTGTCCGCTGTTGTCTAGCAGGCGAACCATGTGTGAACCGATATAGCCCGCTCCACCAACGACGAGGACGTTCATAGTTAATTCCAATTAGATTTGAGATGAAAAGAAGGGTGAAATTCAGGGAAGTTAAATAAGGAGGGTTGAAAATTTAGCAGCCAAAAATTCAAGCCGCATCAAGTTGTAATTGCTCGACCGAAAGCAGGTGTGCGATCGTTAGCTTGGGCTCGTGCTGCGCGTGCCAGACCTCAGCGAAATCTTTGGCAGACTTACGATAGTGAATATAGTGCTGGATCATTTCCTCGATACAGCCAGCTAAATTGGTTTCGTTTGCAGCAGCGATGCCCACAACACCCAAAGGGATTGATGCGTCACCACCGATTGTCGTGACCTGCAAATCTTTGATGCTCGCCATCGAGTCATGAAATGCGTTTTGAAATCGAAGACGAATTGGGTTGCCTTCGTAGTTGTCTGGTCTGCGAAAAACTGCGCTCGCATACCCGTCTGTCCGATTGCCGACAGTTTGAGTTGTGATCGTCAGGCCATTTTGGGTATCTTTAAGCAGTTCAATCTGCGCGTAGACTCCGGTGTCCTGCGGCCAATGCCATTTCCAACTGACGACAAATGCCAGCTCGTCCTCTTTCATTTCGAAACTAGCCTCGAACGGTGTGCGAGACTGGTTAAACGATACGATGCCTCCGGGCAGTGGCACGTTCGATTTGTCCCATGCCAATTCGGCAAGTGGAATCGTTCGCTTGGCCAAGTTGGATTGAGTAAGTGAATCGGCGTAATCGAAATTGATTTCTTTGATCTGTTCAGAAAGCCAACTGCCTGCGGGAACGATTACCGGCCGGCCGCAACTAAGCAGCTCACCCAGCACCCCAGCGCGTCGACTGAAATAGTGACGACTGTCGTAAAACAGCAACCCACAGTCAGTCGATTTGATCAATCGCTCATAATCGTCCGAAGAAAGAGGATGCCTGTGGTACTCGACCAAGCTTGCACCCGTCGGTGACAACGGTTCGGCTGAATCTGTCGCAGTTTGTGTTGGCATCTTTAATTCGATCTTTTCACCGAATAACTTTTTGGGGGGAGGACGTTGCAGCACCAATTGAGCTTTTCCGCTTCGCAAATGCGGTTGGTAGATTTTGTTGACCAACCCTTGCAAGTATCTAGCGTGCCCTTTTTCACGTCGAATTCCGCCAGGGCAAGTAAAACGAACCGGGGCTGTATCTCTTGATCGAGTTTCAACCACGTCTGGTGAACGATAGGCTTGCTTTCTCTCTTCACTTGCAGGCCGAAAGCAATCAGCGATCGGATAGGGAAGGACTTGAAACTGTCCTACATTCAGAAGGTTGTATTGGTCGGCAAGAATTCGGCTGGTGGTATAAAAGTGAACGCGGTGGTAGGGGGCAACCGCTTTGGCAAGCGCGAAACAGTTGCGAAGCTGGCGAGTCGTCGCGATTTGCCGTTCGTATTCTGGCGTGCGACCTTCGTACAAATTGAAATGGAATTGCAAATGCCAGTTCGCTTTGAGCGTCTGAGGGTTGCGAGATAGAAACGTTGCCAGCCCTGTCAGTTCAAGTTCCGAAACGGTAGTAAAAAAAGCATGATCACCGCTGCGAATCTTATGAGCTTCGAAAAACCTTTCACAGTCTTCTGCGAATTGGCGAATGAACTGAGCTCGCTTACGTTTGTGCTGTTTGAAACTGCGATAAAACGTAAAACGCTTCAGCACCCCTCCATTGGATTCAAGCGGGTTGGCAAAATTGAATTTTTGCCGCTTCAAATGCCGCAAACCGGCCAGATAGCTGGATGATTGATAGGTCGTTTCTCGAAATACCGGCGCAACATCATCCAAAAGATTGGAATCAAAGTCACGGTGAGTCCCAACAAAAGTCTTCAAGCCAGTTTTCGACGCAGCGCGAGACACACTTTGGACATAATCGAAATGATGCCCTTCTGTGTTTCGAAGTGAATGGTCGATGAGAAAGAAACTAGCCAATCCTTGGCTCCACTTTTTATACAAGAGGCCGGGCCGTCTTTGTGGTGTCCCAGCTTTGGCTCAGTATCAGGTTGCCATATACGGCGATCCGAAAGAACGATTTGCGGCCTTTCGGAAGAACTTATGGCGACATCCTATCGCCAGTCGGATGGTACTAATTCGAGTTCAATTCCGTCAATCTCAACCTTAACAGTTAGCGAAGCGTTTTGTGTGGTCCTGTTATTGGAATTGACCCGTCTTTTAAATCGCAATAAAAAAGAGATTGGAAATAGATTTGCACTGACCGATGGAATGGAACATGGCAAAGCAAGCAAAATACGTTATCGTCCTACCCTATTACTGCCAGGAAGAAGTCGACCGCTACGTTTTGATTGCAAGTTGGCTGCGAGAAAATTGTCGGCACCCATTGCCTTGCCATTTCTTGCTAGCTGCCAGTCCGCGAGCAGAACACAGTCAACAGCTTTACGATGCGTTCTCTGACCTGGGCCAGTGTACTGCTTTTCAGTGCCCCACGCAGATTTTCGGCTACCCCGAGGGACCGACTGCGATGTTCTGGGATGCAATGGATTTCATTGCGAAAGAGTATGGAGACCATCCTGGATTCAGTTTGTGGCTGGAATCAGATATGGCGTTCACTCAACCGGACTGGCTTCCGCGATTGGCCCGAGAGTGGATGTCTGACAATGACACTCCGCCACTTATGATGGGTTGTTATGTACCCGAAGTTTACAAGCGCCGGTTCTTTCGCAAGCCAAAATTATTGCTGGACGATCACATCAACGGTGGAGCTTGCTACGCCTTGGATTTTGCCAAACGTATGCCCACCGCGGCTCGTGAAGGCTGCTTTGACATGGCAGTCTACAAGTATGGCAAACAAATCGGCGGCGTCAAAACGACGGGGCAGATTTCATTTTCAACATTGGGCCGCGTCCGTCGGGATCTAATGGATCAGGAGAAATGCTTGCTTCACGGATTCATGCAAGACAAGAATCAATTCATCGCGGAGTGCATCAAGCCAATTACGGAGTGGGAGCGCAAATCAGCTTCTTTGATTCCAGTACGTGATCAGCTGGAATTGCTTCAACGTGAATCAAAGTTCGTTTTGTGCGACGTGGTCATCAGGCGATGCTGGAGAACATGTTGTTGGCCCAACACGATTTGAAATCGTCCAAAAAAGCTGCGTGAGTTTGTTGTGAAAATCAATCACTACAACACCTACCCCTACGGCGGCGCGGCCAATGCTGCCAAGCGGATCCACGACGGACTTTGCGAGCAAGGTCAGGATTCCAGTTTCTACTATCGAATCGATAATCGCCAAACGAACGAAGTTCTGAACGATCCGCGACTGTTTCAGATTCAATATCAGACTCAAGCCCAAGCTAAAACAAGAGGGTTTGATTTGCTTGGTCCGATCCGAAAGCGAGCCGAAAAAAAGCGAGTCCAGCAGATCCATCGACTCTACGATTTTCATATCCGCCCTCGGACTAACAGCGAACACGAAGTCTACTCGATGGCCAGACTGCCCGAGACGACACAACTGGATTGGGTTGGGAAACACAAAAGTGACATTGTTCACTTGCACTGGTTGGCCCACATGGTCGATTTTACTTCGTTCTTTGATTCTATTCCGAACGAAGTTCCCATCGTATGGACCATGCACGACATGGGAGCGATTACAGGCGGCTGCCATTATTCAGACGACTGCATGGCGTTTGAATCGGGGTGTGGAAACTGTCCCCAAGTCGCCAACTCAAATGCCAGAGACGTATCTTATGACTCGATGCAGGCTAAACAAAAATCGTTGCATGGTAAAAAACTACACATCGTAGCGCCCAGCAAGTGGCTGATAGAGCTCGCCAAACGCAGCGTTGTCTGGCCGGCAGAAACGACCTTTTCGGTGCTTCACTATGGCTTGGACTTGGAACTGTTTCAGCCGCAGGATCAGACGGCCGTTCGTCAACGACTTGGAATTGAAACCAAAAAAACGGTAATCGGTTTCGGCGCCGACGATTTAAGTAACCGCCGCAAAGGGTTCGGCTTTCTTTGCGATGCGCTCAAACAACTGACAGGCAACACGCCTGGTCAATTGCCTATTGAACTGGTCGTTTTTGGTGAAGGTGAAATCCCGGACGATTTGCAGGACCAGTTTCAAACCCACTCTTTTGGCTATGTTCGTGAGCCAAGCCGGTTGGCTGATGTCTACGCTTGTTGTGATATGGTGGTGGTACCTTCCTTGCAAGATAATCAACCTCAGGTCGGATTGGAGGCGATGGCTTGTGGCCGACCGGTTGTCGGATTTGATGCGGGAGGCATTCCCGAATACACTATCGATGGCGAAACAGGACGATTGGCTCCAGCGCGCGACACAGATGCTTTGTCAGCCGCAATTCGCTGGATGGTCGACAACCCACAGGCCGTCTGCGATTTCGGGAGACAGGCGCGAGAAAAAATGGAAAAAGAGTTTGAGGTGACCAGGCAAACCCGAGCCTATGTTGAGCTATATCGCAGTTTGGTCAATTTGAGCTGCGTAAAAAACTCGATGTGTAAGGCATCTTAGTCGCTTTACCTCAAAACCCTTATTTGATTACAACAAAAAAGTTAAGCTTCGGTAAATTTCGCGCTCATCGACCAATGTGCTAAGGCGCGCCTTAAAAACTTAACTGTAGTGTATTTAAGATTTCGAATGGGAACAGGTTGCCTTGGCTCGCTCGCTGAACGATACTATGGGTCACGTCGAAAAGATCGTGAAGATGGATAGGTTACAGGACTACTTGCCAATTGTGTTAGTGGTACAAAACAAACTTCCTTTGTGATTACGCCAAAGGATGTCGGGAAAGAGATTCGGGGCAAACTATTTTATGGCACTTTTACTTGGTACAGTGCGATCCAATGGGCGAATCCAGTTTCTGGAGAAAGAGAACGCTTGGGTTTTCAAGAACATCAAAAAAAACGATACGCCCGTTATGCGTATCAAAGTTGTTCCCAGTCAGCAGCCAATCGAGATCAAGCCGCCTGAAGCAGGGTTAGATGTTGACTTTCAATGGCTGGACCAACTTAAAAACACCATCGCTACAGCCGACGCAGTTTTCCTCAGTCATAAAGATGGCGCGTTGAGGTTTGGTAGCTCAATGCACATGTTGGATTCGTCCCGACGTTTTTACACGATCGGTACTCTTCAGGAAGCTCAAAAATTTGCGGAAGATCGCTGGACGCGAATTCGGTATTTTTATGCAAATCGTTTGGATGATTTTCGGTTCGGTGTCAACACGATGTTAACTCATAAAAAGACCGCAGAGATTACCGGAAAAGATGTAGAGATAAACGCTCGCGCCGAAACTCTCGTTTTCAACCCCGACTCGCCGCTTTTAGTTTTTGATGCCACTGGATCTTCGGCCACAACAGAAATCGTCGAGTGGCGAGGCAAGGTCCCCGTAGGATCGGTCGGCCGTTTCAACATTGATAACCGCCGTGTCCGCATTGGAATGTCCAAGATCGACCAACCCTTCACATTCCTGGAAGAGTTCCGCGAGGAATTTAAAAACTACTCCTACCAATTCGAACCTGCAAAAATCTTGAAGAAGTTCGAACGACACGTCGCTAAAAAGCTGAAACGGATCGAAAGAGAAAGCTAGATCCAGAACAACCTGGCTCGATTTCACTCCCCCATCACGGCTCTTATCAAACCTCTTAGGCCTTTTTCTTACATCTGTCGTGAGGCCGATTTTTCCATCGGCAATTCTAAAGTGCTATCACTTTCAGCTTGCCGCTGAATGCTTCATACTGCTGTTTCGCACCCGTTTAAATATCCAGCAAACGCAACTTTCAAAAAACAGCTTTTTCCTGTTTCAAGAGTTCGCTATGCTTCGACTCGAAAACCGCTGAGGACAGCGAAATTTTTGCAACGAAATAAATTGAGAACAGTCCTGTGGACGCTCCTTTTAATCCAAGAAACAAACAGCTGGTTCGGGAAGCCAAAATTGGGCTTACGATCTGTGTGTTGCTGGCTGGCGTATTTTTCTATGTCGCCTGGAATCGAATTTATGGCAATTGGGAGCCATTGCCAGAACATGTCAAAAATGCTCCCGTCGCTCAGGATATGGCAAAATTCTACAAGGCGGAACGCCTGAAAGAATACGCGCAAAGAAACAACTTTTCGACAACAAGCACAACATCAGGGGAGTCGCAGGACACAAAAACGATCGTTGCTAAAACCGTTCCCCAACACGATCAACCGATCACGTTTAACGACCTTCGGGGCAACGCTAAACCTAAAGCTCCTAAATCAAACTTCAAAATCAAACCGGTAAAATTCGAATCGGAAGAGGATGGTTCGTTTCGACCACTTCCATCCGATGCGACAGAAACGAAGCCAAGTAGCCTCAAGCCGAATACGGTTTCAGACAACAACCCGTTTTTGCCTCGAGCCGAATCGAAACGTCATGTATTCAATATTGAGGAACCCAACTTTTCGGAGCCAACAAAACAGAACCCACCTGAGTTGGCTCCAACGACAAACGATTTTAAGATCATAGAAGCTCCTCCTGAGCAGGCTCCAGAATCGAACGATTTCAGTTCCTTCGAGCCTTCGAAAGCAGAACCAGACTTGGTCCCACTGTCCACCTCTTCCAACTCGATGATTTCAGCCAAGTCAACATTTCAAGTCCAAGTCGAACCTGCTGAATCCGCGGAACCGGTCGCCCAAAAAACATCGCCAGACGAAAAGCAGGAATTGAAACAGCAACTTGAAACATCATCGTCTGCTCCGTCGACGTTCAAGCCACTTACTCCGTTTAAATCAATTTCAACACCAGCGTTGGCTCCTTCGCCGCAATTGGATCCCTTGCCGTCGGACAACGATGCAAATGAATTTGCTGTAGAGGTCACCTTGCCCGAAGTTTCTAACCGGGAGCAACCACTTCGATTGGACCCTGCACGTGATCCAGATGGCTTTCTGAACGCGATGCCCACTTCGCCAACGAGTCTGCAACCCGAGAATCAGGCGGAAAAGTTTACACACAAACCGATTCCATCGCCTACCGAATTTTCGCCACAAAGTACTGAGGCGACCCCTGGCGACTTTAAACCTACAGCACCTTTCGGCGTTGATTTTGCGACCCCAAAATCAAATTCGATCGACCAACCCGAAGAAGTGTTCGGAGTTGAAGTCAGCCAAGAAGACGCGCAACCAACGCTCCCAAAAACGCTCGAGGTTCGGCGAGAAAACGCGATCCGTCGTGGTAGTTATCTCGTTTCCGAGAATGAAACGCTGTGGTCGGTTGCTCAGGTCGTCTATGAAGATGGGCGATTGTTTCGTGCTCTTTACGAAGTCAATCGACATCAAATCGACGACCCAAACATGTTGCCAGACGGTCTGGAGATTCTGACTCCACCGCTAAACGAACTGGTTTCGAACTGGCATGACAGTGTTCCGGTCGACCTTCGCGATCCTCAGCCGGCTTCTGATACTTACATCACAAAGCAAGGTGACACGCTGTTTCATATCGCACGCATTCGACTGGGACAAGCTTCACGATTCGACGAGCTTTTGGAACTAAATCGTTCCAAGCTGAATTTGGACGCTCACCATCTAACAGAGCTTCCAGCCGGCATGAAGCTTAAATTGCCAATCAATGAATAAGCCGAAAATTTACTGCGGTTCGTTGAACCAGCATTCAACGACGCT
Organism: uncultured Pirellulaceae bacterium; assembly: GCA_964503615.1. GTDB lineage: Bacteria > Planctomycetota > Planctomycetia > Pirellulales > Pirellulaceae > CAZDBA01. The sequence goes on along the minus strand of CAZDBA010000028.1, from coordinate 7,818 downwards.
CTAAAAGGTCAATTCGATCGGCTGATCAAGATAGTTGCCCGTAAACGTTTTCGACTTTTTGATTTCTCCCGACGGGAAAACGACTGCCCAGCGGAAAAGCCTGAAAACGATGATACGCCCCAGCATCCGTTACTATGCTTGGAGTGAACGTATACCAACGCTTTGTTCCAAGGTGCGGTTTTTCTATTTCGATCCAATGCCCAAATGGAAGGTCCTTTTACTCGCATTCCACTACCAGCCGGACGGTCGTAACAGTTATCACAATCAAGCTGAAAGCGGGGTAAACATTTCCTGCAGTTTGGACAAGATAGACTTTTCTACTCAGTCAAACCTTGCCGATAACTTTTGAGTTCGGTCTGCCGAGCACGCCAATGGATGGCACTTTATGACAACGGATCGTCACGACATACAAATCAATTTTTTGGTGTGGTTGTGATTCCTCATTTTTTGATACTTTGCGAGGCCAGTGAACCAACTGGTCTGGAAACCCCTGGCACTTGGAAGTTCATGTGCCAACAGCTTAACGGCGACCTGCGAATCGATGTTTCCGAGCAGGAACCCGGGCTCGCTGGACAACGGCTTCACCTTCTGTCAGTCATTCGTGGACTCGAATCGCTTGAACAGCCGTCAAAAGTTTCTCTAATTACCGGCAGCCGCTATGTCGGACGCGGTATCCGACATAGCTTGCAAGTCTGGAAAGACAACGACTGGCAATGGGAACACTTTGGCGTAATGCGCCCGATCAAGCACAAATTTCTTTGGCAGCGTATTGAACGGGCCCTCCAACACCACGACGTAGAATGCCGTGTTTGGAGCTTCGAATCTGCCAAACAGCCCGAGGCGGACAACTCGACCCAAAGAGGGCCAGTTATTCGCCCGACGACCATCCGACCAGAGTCTGCCCACACGACGACTCTACCTCTCGCGCCCGTTCCCACACCAGACGTCCCCAGTCCAGCCGCTAGTTAAAGCGAAGTTTAATTAGTCGACCTTGAAACGATACGGATACAGGCCAGTCAGCGAACGCGCAAAACGGCTTACAAGTCCAGCCATTCACCAATCAACCTTTAAGAAAATAGTAAAGCTCTATTCATGAATTATCCGTCTGCATTCAGTCCAGAAGCAAGTTTCGCAGTCAAAAATATAGCGAATAAAAGGCAGAGTGCTCCTCAAGCCGTATTCGAGAATGATTATACTGGTTTTGATCAAGGTCACTTTGATTCGATTCTCCAAGGCCGCTGCTTAAATCCTCGTGGGATCCTCGGCTATCACTCGATCGTTCAAAATGGTAAACCGGCATCCTTGGTTCGCACATTTGCTCCCCATGCAAGTGCGATTTGGATTGAGGATGCATCGGGAACGATCATACAATCGATGAGAAAAGTGCATGATGAGGGGTTGTTCGAAGTCATTTTTGAACCAAGCCTTTTTGATGCAGCTCAGGGAAACTACAAACTGCGATTATCTGTTGACGACGAAATCATGACACTTAGCGATCCTTACGCCTCTGAATCCATCTTCTCCGATATGGACTTTCACTTGTTTGGTGAAGGCAACCACTTTGAGATCTACAATTATCTGGGCGCTCAAATACGAACGGTCAACGGCGTCTCCGGTGTTAACTTTGCCGTGTGGGCTCCCAACGCGCAGGGGATCGCGCTGGTTGGTGACTTTAATGACTGGGATGGCCGACGCCACCCAATGCAAAAACGAATTCCCAGTGGCATTTGGGAAATCTTTATTCCAGAACTCGGCGATGGTGAATCGTACAAGTTTCGCGTTACACTCGAAAACGGAGAGGTACTCGACAAATGCGATCCGTTCGGCTTTTTTGCCGAAGTCCCTCCAAGAACGGCTTCGAAAGTTGCAAACCTTGATACCTATCAATGGCAAGATTCCGATTGGATGAAATCTCGCGCCGAAGAGAACCAACTGGAAAAGCCGATTTCGGTCTACGAAATTCACCTGGGCAGCTGGCGACACGATCATGATCGCGAAAATGGCTGGATCGGCTATCGTGAGTTGGCACAGCAGATTGTCGATTACTGTTCCGAAATGGGGTTCACACACATCGAACTGATGCCGGTAACCGAACACCCGTTTACAGGTAGCTGGGGCTACCAAACCGTGGGCTATTATGCGGCAACCAGTCGATATGGCGACCCGCAGGATTTGATGCACTTGATCGATCTTTGCCACCAGAATGGGATCGGAGTTTTGCTGGACTGGGTCCCTGCTCACTTTCCAAAAGACGCCCATGGTCTGGCCCGTTTTGACGGCAGCGCTTTGTTTGAGCACGCCGATCCGCTGCAGGGTCATCACCCTGACTGGGACACATACATCTTTAACTATGGGCGCAACGAAGTCCGCAACTTCCTGGTCGCCAACGCACTGTTTTGGATGGACAAGTTCCATATCGATGGTCTGCGAGTCGACGCAGTTGCATCGATGTTGTACTTGGACTATTCGCGAAAAGATGGCGAATGGGTGCCCAACAAATATGGAGGCCGAGAGAACCTCGACGCGATCGAATTTCTCAAACAGTTCAACGAACAAAGTCATGCCCGCTTTCCAGGTGTACTGACAATCGCCGAAGAATCAACATCCTGGGGTGGAGTGTCTCGCCCCACCTACGCAGGCGGTTTAGGGTTCAGTATCAAGTGGAACATGGGCTGGATGAACGATACGCTCAGGTACTTCAAGCATGATCCGATCCATCGCAAGTATCACCATGACGAGTTGACGTTCAGCTTGATCTACGCGTTCACCGAGAACTTTGCACTTCCACTGTCTCACGACGAAGTTGTCCATGGAAAGGGCTCCTTGATCGACCAGATGCCAGGTGACACGTGGCAGAAATTTGCGAACTTGCGATTGCTATACACTTACATGTGGACGCACCCTGGCAAAAAGCTCGTGTTTATGGGTAGCGAATTGGCTCAGTGGAAGGAATGGGATTGCAACTCTGAGTTGCAATGGGACTTGTTAGGATTTGATACTCACGGTGGAATCAAACAGTTGCTCACCGATTTAAATCGAATCTATCGAAATGAACCCGCGCTTTATGAAAACGATTTTTCCGAAGACGGTTTTGAGTGGATCGAAGTCGGAGCTCGCGAAGATAGCGTTATCGGATTTGTGCGAAAAGGAAAAGATCCCGAAGAGTTCGTGATGACCATCTGCAACTTTACGCCGATCATTCGCCAAAACTACCGAATCGGGGTCCCAGCAGCAGGTACCTATCAGGAGATTCTCAATAGCGATTCGAAGTTTTACGCCGGCTCCAATGTAGGCAATGGCTCGGAGATCCATTCCGACGAGCAGGAATCGCACGGTCGCCCCAATTCGATCTGCTTAACCCTGCCTCCATTGTCAGGCGTTGTTTTGAAGCTAAAAAAATAACCCCTCCAAAGATCAACAGCACCAGTCGGCACAGCAATGTGTGGCTACGGCCGGGATGTTCTTCAAAAACGAAACGTTAGGCGCTGAGTTTTCATCATGACTATTTCTCTGCGTTCTCAGCGCCTAAACGTTTCAATATCTTTCCACCAGAATTGACGAAGGCGCAACGAACGATTGACGAGGGTTTCTGCCGCTTCGAAGAAGTTGTGAGACTGGGAGTTCTTATTCCCAAGTTGCGAGGAGCTCCTTGAGAGCGTCCTGTGTGGGGCTGGATTCGCGTTTGGCGATCTCTTGTCGCAACCAGTCAGCGTTGGACTCGGTGGGAAAATACGACAAGGCTAATATCACTTCGCGAGTTGCAATTTCCTGATTGTTAGAAGAAATTTTTCGTTTGGCCCAAAGCTCCAGGGACTTGTCGACGGGCACAACAGCGCGGGCTTGGTCATTAACGGTCAGATTCGCCTCTCTTACCAAGGCATTGTCAACAGGTATCGACGTAGTGCGTACGCATGACACTCCAGGAAGCTTTTCTGCGCTGTGTTTGATCGCAGCAAGAATCGCATGGTCATCGGAAAGTACCCGTAGCTGTCCGTCCTCCGCCATCGAAACATATTGCAGGTTCTCTTGCGAAAGGTTGATGAGAGCTTCGGCTTTTAATCGGTTCGGTTTCTCAAAATTTTGAATGGAATTGGTTGGGAAGCAAACCACGATGCGTGCTTGAGAATTGATCCAATTTACGATTTGCTCTCGGCTGGTTATTGTGGCTAAGGGGACCCGAAAATCGCTCTCGCGAAGTTTAAACGAATTGACCTCGCCGGCTTTATTTGGGAGATGGCTATGCATGCCAATGCTTATTGCTCCGCCCGCTCCCTTGAACACCTTTATCGGCTCGCAGGTGATTTCGTAGCCCTCTTGATCGGCCGCCTCAGCGATAGCCGTGATTCTCGCGAGTAGGACAATCTCAGAATTTAGAACTTTCGCCTCCAAGGTCGGATGCAAATAGTATCCAACTTGAGCGTTGAGCTCTAATGCCCCTAATGAAATCATCAAGGCAACTGCAACAATCAACGTTCGAAAAATCACTCGTATATCTCCTGTAAGCATTCTATTGGCACCAAACGACGTATCTAATTCCGAAAATCGAGGCATCGCATTGCCTGTAAGTACTGTAGGCGTTGCTTCAGATTTCAAAAAAAACTTGGAAATCTAGAAATAATACAGCTTTCGAAAAACTAGGGTTTGAGACCCGAATCGGAGAGACGGTTGGTTACGTTTAACGACTCTCAGGGTCGTTAAACGGGCAGCTTAGTTTAAATCCTTCAATGCTGCACCCAATTCCGGGAATTCAAAAGCAAACCCTGATTCAGTCAAACGCTTCGGAATTACGTAACGACCGTAAAGTGCTAGTTCGGGATCGGTTTTCATTATCCAACGAGCTCCCCAACGGGTCATCATTTCGGTTGCAGGCAAGCCAAATGGGAAACGAAGCGCTTTCCGTAAATGTCGCATAAAATCGGCTTGAGACTCTGGATTGGGCGCGGTCGCAATGTAAACACCTTGCATCGAAGAATCAAAGATCCCTCGCTCGAAAATTCGATTCATATCTTTTTCATGAATCCAGCTCATTCCCTGTTGGCCCTTGCCGATCCTTCCGCCCAATCCTAACCGAGTCACAAATCGAAGACGCGCGAGCGCTCCGCCTCCCGCGCCACGATCTTGTCCAACAACGAAACTCGTCCTCAAAACAACCGACCGTTGAGTGGGTAGGACTGACTGTCTAAACTGAGCTTCCCAAGCTTGAGCAACGTCGGGTGCAAGCCCGTAACCAAACGGTGAATCCTCAGAACAGACCAAAGAAGGCGGATCACCGTAAATGTGTGCCGTACTCATCTGGACCCAAACCGGCGGCGGATTATTCACTTTACGAATCGCCTCGCCAATCACACGTGTCGACTCAACACGCGAACGTAAAATCTCGTCACAATGATCCGGTGTCTTGATGCAATCTACGGTGCGACCGGTCAAATTCACAACCGCATCGGCACCGTCTAAAACCGACTCCCAACCCGTGAGCGAACGAGCATCCCATTTGACAAATTCCCAGTCTCCGACCGGTTTCGGTGGGTTTCGTGAGACGATCGTGACTTTGCAGCCAATGTCCAAAAGATGAAAGGCAAGAGAGCAACCGAGAAAGCCGCTTCCTCCTGCGATGACAACCGATTTTTTATTGCTCATTGGGATTTTGGATTTTGCTGGTTGATTCGATGACTGATTCGATGACTGTTTAACCGCACTGGCCTTTAAAACCTAACCTCGTTTCCCCACGAAGAAGTTGAATTTGGCCGTTAATCAACACCGGAAAGAATCGTTTGATGCCTTTCAGCTCGACCAGCATGTTTGATATAGTTAATGCATCTTGTTTTCTAAAAGGGCGTATTGCTGGTGGAGTTTAAAAAGGAGTTTCAGGACCCCAAATTTTGGCTCGCGCTCTGCCCCGAGCTTACGCTGACGAACGAATCGATTCTGGAAAAGCTAAACCACTCAAAAGAGACTCCGGTCGCGCAAGCCGAATCAAACGAGGCTTGGGAGCAATGCAAGGAGCTAATCAACGAAGACGGGTATTTCGTCTACGATTCGTTTTTTTCGCCTGAACTAATCAACCGGCTTTCTGACTGCTTCGACCGTCTTGCCGCAGCAGAAATTTTGCCGGCATTCTGTTTTGTCTACGACGAGTTTTGGGAACTGCTGATTCACTTGCAACCCTTGTTTTCCGATTTGATCGGCGAGCACGCATTGTTGCCTGCAGTCTGGGCATGGTTCGTAAAGTTCGACAATCAAACGGGGTTCTCACCTCACCGCGACCAAGTCCGCGAGACTTCGGTTGATGACGAAGACCATTTGGACTACCTGACAATTTGGATCCCTTTAACCGATTTGGATCATCTGAGTTCCTGTATTTGTGTTCTGCCCGCCTCGCTGGATCCAGACTACGAGGAAGGAACCAGCCGAGTCACCGTCGAGAACTTGCAAGACGTTCGATGCTTACAAGCGTCAAAAGGCTCTGTGTTTTGTTGGACGGTCTGTTTGGCTCATTGGGGTACAAAACAAGCGAGTCAGGGAACGCCCAGAAAGAGCGTTGGCTTTTTCGTACAACGCTCAGAAGCCGAGTGTTTCGTTCCTCCGCCGCTGGATTTTTGTCAACCTTTTCCGCTTGCTCAGCGTCTGTCGGTCATCGGCCAACAAATCATCGACTACTCTCGTGATGGAGACGAAGATCTTTTGAACCAAGCCGCCGCATTGGTCAAACTTGGTTCCAAAGAATAAGATTCAAATCGGAACGGCGCGGCTAGGCTACTTGAAATGCACATAGCTTGTAAAACAATTATCACCTATTGAATTTTGAGTCACTCCAACTACCCGGACATGCGAACGATAACAAAACACTATTCTGACCCACTTGACCTGGTTTGGATTCATGCAGCTAGGCAAATGGGAATGCATGTTGTTCGTGACCCCGAAGTTTTCGCCTCATGGGATGGAGCTGGTACTTTGCGAATCGGCGCTGCTGAAACGCTGGATGCCGATGACTCGCTGGCTCAAATGGTTTTCCATGAAATATGCCACGCACTGGTCGAAGGCCCTGACGCATTCGACCAAGAGGATTGGGGGTTGCATCCTGATGTGGAAGTCGGCGCCGTTCACGAACACGCCTGTTTGCGACTTCAATCCGCCTTGTCTGATCGACATGGCCTAAGAGAGTTCTTTGCCGCAACGACTGACTTTCGAACCTACTTTGACAAAATCGGAGAAAATCCACTGTCCGGGACAAGCGACCCCGCCATTGTGCTCGCCCAAACTGCTTTTGAACGGGCCACAACAGGCCCTTGGTCAGACGCTTTGGAAAATGCTCTCCGACAGACTCGTTTAATAGCAGAAGTCGTTGCTGAGCTCGCACCCCAAGATTCGATTTGGCCAGGAGACCGACGCTCCGGCGGAGTCGCAGTTGAAAAATAGAAGTTCTATTCCGTTTGCAACTCTATCGCAAATTACCTAACCCGACTTTGGAAATTTACTCGTTGTGGACTGACCAGACGTGTCAATGATTCCGCGAAAAGACTAGTGGCAAAGAGACTGCCTGTTTAAATCGCCACGACCAAAGCAAGGAATCAAAAATGTTATTCACCCTCGAAATCGCTCTTTATTTCGGTTTTGTCCTCGTTGGAATTTATGCCTTTTGCGTTCTTAAACCGGTGCCACTAAAAAGCTAATGTGCCGAAACACATCGGATTCGATTAGAGGATTAGAGAGCAGTGAATAGATTGTCCCACCAATTGAAATTAGCTTGCAATGCTATTCGCAAATAGGGAATGTCGGAATGTCGCCCTTACCAAATGCGAATTCGTTCTGAATCTGGTT
>CAZDBA010000027.1:0-36709 GCA_964503615.1 uncultured Pirellulaceae bacterium | reverse complement strand
CGCTCAAACAAGGTGCTGACATCGTGATCACCGGCCGCGCGACCGATCCCTCGGTAGTGTTGGCTCCAATGATGTATGAATTTGGTTGGGACATGAGCAACAACGATTTACTGGCGGCGGGAACGATCGCTGGGCATATCGTTGAGTGTGGAGCCCAATGCACGGGCGGGAACTTTGTACATTGGCGCGAGATCCCGGATATGGCTCGGATCGGCTACCCGATTATCGAGGCCTCGCCGGATGGCACTTTTGTCGTTACTAAACACGAAGGAACCGGTGGCAAAGTTTCGATCGAAACGGTGACTTCGCAATTGGTTTACGAGATGAGCAATCCCGCCTCCTACATCACGCCCGATTGCGTCGCCGATTTTACCTCGATTCAATTAAAGCAGATTGGAGAAGATCGAGTTCACGTTTCCGGTATCAAAGGCAAACCCGCAACGGACACTTACAAGGTCTCGATCGCGTTCCATGAGGGATACAAAGTGATCAGCCAATTGACCGTTGCCGGACCCGACGCGGTAGACAAAGCCAAATTATGTGCCGACATCGTTTTCGATCGAGTCGCATTGGACGGCGTTACGTTTACCGATGACGAGAAATTCGTTGAGATTGTGGGCACCAACGTTTGCCACGCCGGAATCACCCCCGCCCCTAGCGACCCTGCCGAGGTGATCCTGCGGATCGGCGCGCGTAGCAATGAAAAAGCAAAACTGGATCGCTTGGGGATGGAGATCGTGCCTTTGGTCACCAGTGGCCCTCCCGGCGTAACCGGTTTCGCAGGTGGTCGCCCAAAAGCTTCCGAGATCATCAGCTACTGGCCCGCATTGCTGAGCAAAGACAAAGTAAAGACCAAAGTGACAGTGACTGAGGTATAAGCGGATCAGCAGGCGGAATGCAGGCTGAAGCCCGCACTACAACCAGTCAACTCAAATTGGACGGGCAACTAGATCACCCCAATTCAATTGAGCTCCAACTCGACTCCACTTTCTTCGTTTGCCTGTTTGAGCAAATCGTCGATCTCCTGATCGCCAAAGATGTCGTTGTCGTCGATTCCGAGCCGGTCATCCAGCTCCATCTCGATCGCGCGAAGCCCGACTTGCTCTTCTTCAGTCAAGCCAAGCGATTCAGTCAAACGCTCTTGGCTCATTTTCTCCAAGACCGCTTTGAGACGCGGGATCGCCTTGTCACAGTTTTCCAAGTGGACCTGAAACTCTTTGATCCCACTCATCCAACCCTTGAGACTTTGTAGCGCCATTAGTGCCTCTGGATCGCCCTCAGCATCAGCCTTTGTTCGGACCCCTTTGTCACGCAAAGCCTGAAGCGTTGAATCCCGATTCTTTTCCATGTATTCGATCTTTTCGGCGATTTTTTGTCGCCGCATTTGAATCGCCGTAAGTTGATTTCGAAGATCTTCCTCTTTGACCAGCGGGCTGTCACTAGTCAATTTATCTTTGGCGACTTCCAGTTGCGATTTCAAACCGCCCATCGCGATCCAAACAATCACGCCGGTCACGGCAGCAAAAAAAATGATAAGTAAAACGTTTTTCATAACTCGAATTCCTTTTTAACAGGGTCAGGAGCATTTCTTCCGTGCCCTTTGGGCCTTTGCGTTCAAATTTAGGTCACTGAAACAACCGCCAGTTGACCTGCCTACCTCCTGCCCGCCACCGATTTCCATCTTAGCTTCGTAGCCTACAAAAATCACTAGAGGGCAATTTCAAACCGGTCGTTGCGGAAGTCCGATTCATCTCATTGCCAAAGAGAATTCTGGCGAATCCAACTATGAACCATCTGGTTTGACTATTTTTCGTTTAAAAGGTCATTGAGCAATTCTTCGGTCGATTCAAGATCATTCGACTCCGAAAACAAGCTGTCGACATCTTCAGAATTTATTTCGACACTTGTGTTAATTTCGGCACGCCTCAATTCAAACTCTTCATTTGACAAGAAATGCAATCCCTCAACCGAATCGGCCATCTTCGAAATCCTCTCGATTAGCGCCGAGTCGGAGGCGTTCAATATCAAATGCGCTTTTATCGCCTCAAGCGATTCACGTTTAGTTTGTATTACCTTTTTCTGTGTTTCGAGTTCTTCCAAAAAATCACGAGCGTTTTGTTCCTTTGATTCGAGCACTGATATTGCATTCGTGTACGCAACTTCCTTTTCCTGATAAGTCCGCAAACGCCCCGTAAACTGATTGAACTTTCTACTTAGCTGCTCGGCCATTGACTCGAGATCTTTAACATTAAACGAACTACCATTGATATCGACGGCGCCATCTTCCGAATCCCTGGCTTCATTGACGAATTCGGTCAACTCTTCCTGTTGGTCCCGAATGTTGGCGATTGCTGATTCGGTGGCAACTCTTTTGCCATTCAACAAATCGGCCTTCGCTTGCGATTCATAGAGGCTTCTTCGGATGGGCGATAAATCGGCTGCGACTTGAGTTAACCTATCCTCAACTTTCTTCGCTTTTGCGTTGAGTTCAGACAACGCTTTGTCAACCTTTTCAACGACTCGTCTAGGAAGAATGGCTACCCGTGCATCTTCCTCTTTTTGAGTTGCCGGTTGCTCACCTTTCGCCAACCGCAGTGCCTCCTGTTCTTTCTCCATTTCCGAAACTCTGTCTGCCAGATCGCCCAGGCTTTTCTTAACCTCTGCCATTTCCTTGCGAAACTCGACTTCGCTGACCGAGGCTTTTTCGCCCGGGCCACTATCATCTTTGGTGCCCTGACGATCTGCGTTCAATCCCCCCATAACGATCCAGACAACCAAGCCAGTCAGAGCGGCGGAAGAGATGATAAGTGCAAAATTCTTCATGACTCGAATTCCCTTTTAACTGGATTGGCAGTATTTCCTCTGCGCCCTCGCGCCTTTGCGTTTCAAGTTTAGCCCCATCACAAAGATGAGAGCAAACAAAAAAACGGCCAGCCAAAGTTCACCTCCAGCTAGCCGTTGATCATTAAGTTCTCAGCTCTAACTCTTATTCACCGAGAATGTCTAGCAGGCTACTCTGAGCTGCATCAAGACTAGGCGTTTCCGCAAAGATCGAGTCCGCTTCGTTATTCTCCATGTCGACCTTGTCCAAGTCGTCCTGTGCGATCTTAAATTCAACATCGGACAGGATATCCATTTCATCAACTTCGTCTGCCAGCTTAGCCAACCTTTCGGTTAATGAGGTATTGTCTGCATTCAAGATAGCATCACTCTGAACCGATTCGATCGTCTCACGCTTTGTTCGAATAGTTTTGATTTTAGTATCCAGCTTAGCCAACATATCTGTCGCCGCACTTTCTTGCTTTGTTAAAAATGCAATCGACTTGGTATAGATATCCATCCGTTGTTGGTACCCTTCAAGTTCGATACTAGCATTTTCGAATTGAGAAGTGATTCGCTCAGCTTCGGCCTGAAGATCCTTTTTCGTATATGTTTTACCCTTAACGTCAACTGAGCCACTCTCTGAAGATTGAGCTTCGCTAATGAACTCAGACAATTTTTTGACACGCCCTTTGATGTCAGCGATTTTTGTTTCGGCCGCTTTCTTCTTTTTCGTTAGCAATTCAAGCTTAGCTTCGGAAGTGTAAAGGCTTTTACGGACTTTTTTCAGATCCACTTCGATCTTGGCTTTTTCATCCTCGATCTGTTGCATTTTGACTTTCAATTCACCGAGAGCCTTGTCGACCTTATCAACGACCGATTTGCCAAAGACTTTGATACGCGCTCCGCAGCCTCCGCTGGCTACGATGCCGACGACGGCGATGGTGGCAGCAAGTGCCAATACTGATAGTAAACGTGTCATTTAGATACTCCTCGTACCGAGTGTTGGAAGTTGTTTCTGACCGTGGATCTGCCCGAAACAGAACGAGCGAAGACGACGGCATAAGAAGTTTTAATTTCAAAGCAAGTTTACCCGTGCAGGTCACTATGTCACCTACCGAACTTGCTGTAGCGAATTAGAGCGGTTTATGCCGAGTTTTTCAAAGGGTTTAAAAGTCCCATTTGAATTAGACAGTTTTTCCGCACACTCCCCATTCGCTGCCAACTTCCCAATATTGGCAAATTCCGAATGAAGATCCTTACGAATTTTGCTTATTCGCCCATCGTGTAAAAGAACTGCTCTGATGAGATTTTACCGTTGCGCACGCTATACACGCAAAGCTCTTCCATCTGGGAGCGGCCTCTGTCTTTGAAGGTGATATCGAATTTCATGGTACAGCTAAAGTAATCTCCGCCGACCAGTGGATCGCTGATTTCGCCACTGTGAAACTCTTCGACCGTCGCATGCCAGTCCTCGGACTTTTTGGTAATTGCCGATTTGCCTTCTACAAAATCATTGGGCATGCCAGGCATCTCGCGGCTGGTGCAGTTGTCCGCGTAAAGCTCTTCGAGCGCTTCTCTGTTCTTACCTTCTCGACACATCGCAACCAGTTTCTCGGCGACTTGCTGAGTGTTCATACTCTCTCCCTCATTTGAAGTTTCAGTTTGCAGTTTGGAAACGTAATCGATCCTAGCGGATTCCTAGATAGAAGAAAAACACACTAGCTACTCAAACTGAGTAGTTTTAGCATTGGCGATCTGGTGTAGGTCAGGCTGTGCCTGACGAAATGAACAGGATCGACATGCACAGCATGCCCTACGCTTGGCGGCCGGAACAAATCGGTGCTCAACTGAGCATTTGAGAGAAAACCTCACCGGTGGTTTTCGCCATTGTTCGCTCGGATCTTGTTTCGTGGATGGAGCGTTGTCCATGCGTTGCAAGTTCGATTCGCAAGCGATCGTCATTCAACAGCTGCAGCAACGACCGAGCCAACTGCTGGTTGTCTCCGGCAGGATAAACTATGCCGCCCTGTGTATGCTCGACCATTTCTGGAAAGCTGCCGTGGTCGGGTTGAACAACCGGAACGCCTGCGGCCATCGCCTCCAAAACGAACAAACCCTTTGGCTCTTTCTGGTCGGTCGGAACACTCAACACGTCGATCTCGCCCAACATCTTCAGTTTTTCGGCGCGGTCCAGCGAGCCGAGGTACTCAAACTCTTCGCCCAACCCCGCATCGTTCAGCGTCTTCCACTGCTGCTGAGCGTAAGCTTCGTTTTGCTTGCCGAGCCAACCGGCAATCCGCAATTTGATGTGCTGTGTATTCGGTTGTTGCTTGAGCCACACAAAAGCCTCCACCAAATTGTGCAGCCCCTTCTCAGGTGCAAGCCTGGCCAAATATCCAATCGTTCGCGTAGCCTCCCGCTGATCGTCAATGGAGTCGTGACGCTGTAAAAACGTTTGAAAGTCGGTGACGTCCAAACCCAACGGCGTTACGTAAATTCGATCTCGGTCCAAGTCGAAATATTCACTCATGTATTGAGCGAAAAAGTTACTGTGCACAACAAAGCCGTCGATATCGGTCGCAATCTGCTTAATTTCAGCGATACATTTCGATCGGTATTCGTCCGAAAGCCCATCCAGAAAAACGTCGTCCCCTTGCAAGGTAACCAGCACAGGAACATCCAATTGTTTTTTGAGAGCCGGAACGAATCCGGCAACCAGAATGTTGCTGATTACGACCAAGTTGGGTTGCTCTCCGACCAGCCACTTAACAACCCGCTGAACTTCCTTGCGTTGATTCCCCTTCGCGCCTTTTAACATCGATAGCGCAAGCGATCCTAACATTTTCGTATCGGTTTCGATCGCATTCTTCGTCACACGACGAATCAGTTTTGGATTGTCCAACACACGATCGAACAACGAAGGGAGGTAGCGAAACAGTGGGATCTTTTGCTGCAAGTAAACGTTAATGCCACCAAAGAAAACTTGATCGACACTCACGTCCTGTTCATCGGTCCGAATCGGTGTGTAGAACGGAACCAACATTACGTCCCAGCCGTCAGTGTGAAGTGCCTTGGCCAAAGCGTTATCGTGCAGACAGCTCCCGCAGAACATTCCCCCCGCGCCTGCGGTTAGGTAAACGATCTTGGCATTTGGCTTGGTCATTGAGTTTGATTCTACCTTGTGAGCGACTGGGCGATGGCCCTCGGTTTCCCCGAGGCGACGAACCGGCGGCTAGCGCCTTGCCGCTCACAGTGGATCGCGAAATGACACTAACTGAGTTCTGCCGCGTGTGTTTTTTTACACGCCTCTATGATACTCTGGCTGGTGGCGTCTGCCTTTTCACTGGACAACGTTTCCGTTGCCGAACGCAAACTCACTGACATCAACAATCGCTTTTTGCCCGCGCCGTCTTTCTTCTCGTCACGAAACGTTTCTCGATAATGAATCGCTTCGCAAAGTGCACCGCTGGCGGTTCGCACGGTAGACTCAAGATCTTGCCAGTGGACCGAGTTATCAACGATAAAGTTAAAATCGCGCGAGATTGCCTGGTACACGCTTTGGTTTTTGTGGATCGTAATGTGCACGGCTAACTGCTCCAAAACGGTGGTATCGATCTCTGCGACCACCGCGTCGCCGGCTCGGATCTTGAACTGCTTTTTGCCCGCTTTGGAGACTTGCCCCAAATACCCAAGTAGGTGTCCGTCGACTTTCAGCTGACAAGCATAGTTAACGTCTAACAGAGGGTGCTCCATCGGTTCGACTTCCAAACGACAGGCCGGATTAATTCGGCTGACCAAGGATTCGATAACACCTTTGACCGTCGAATAGCATCGGCTGCTTACGATTCCCAGCATCAACGGCTCGCGAGGCAATTCTGTTTTGGATTCGGCCAGATAAACTTTCGCCGTCTCAAATAATTCTACGTCTGAGTTCGAGCGGAAGTCGTTGATTCGTTTTACTTCCAGAAGGCTGGGGACCAGACTTTGTCGGACAATGTTTACCGCGCCGATATTTTGTGAGCCTTTTTCCAGCACCCCTAACATCGGTTGGCTGACCAGAATCGGCTCGGCAGTCGTCCAAGGCGAAAAAGCCTCGACCCAGACTTGCGGCACCAACGTTGCAGTCATTGCTTCATCAAAACCAGCACCCGTCATCACCATGCGAACCTTGTCCATAACTCGATCTGAGTTCGGACGATGAGACGACACCATGGGAACCGCAGCGGTGTCAGGAACTTTGTCGTATCCGTAGATCCGACCGACTTCCTCGATCAAATCGACTTCGCGCGTGATATCCTTGCGCCAGGTTGGCGGAGATATGGTAATCGTCTTGGCGTTGTTTTCCGTAACGGTGAGCCCCAATGATTCCAGGATGGGAGGGACTTCCTCGGGCGGAATTTCGATTCCGAGGATCCGATTCAGGCGCTCGTAGCGAAGCTGAACTTTTTCGGCGGCGGTGGGTTGTTGTCCTTCGTCGATAACCCCCTCACAAAGTTCCCCGCCGGCGAGCTTCAGAATCAGTTCGCAACAACGGCGACTTGCCCAATCCAATTGGTGCGAGTCGATATCCCGTTCGAACCGGAACGAAGAGGGGCTGTGCAATTTCAAACTGCGGGCTGTTTTGCGCACGTCCAGCGGGCTGAAGTAGGCCGCTTCGATCAGGACGTCGGTGGTCGAGTCGCTGACTTCCGAATCGGCTCCGCCCATCACTCCGCCGATGCAGACCGCGTTCTCGGCGTCGGCGATAACACAAGTCCCCGCGCTCAACTGATAAGTCTTATGATCAATGGCGACCATCTCTTCGTTCGGTTTCGGCTCGCGCACGATGATCTTGCCACCGGCCAGTTTGCCAAAGTCGAACGCGTGCAAAGGCTGCCCGCATTCGAACATCACGTAGTTGGTGATGTCGACAATGTTATTGATCGGTTGATAGGGCGTGATGGTGCCGTCTTCTTTGCGAGTGAAGATCGCCGACTGTAACCGCTTGACCAACCAATCGGGGCTGGGGCCAATTTTGACTCCACGAATCAAACGTGCTGTGTATCGGTAACAAAGTTCAGGGCATTGAATTTCGACCGAGCATTGATCGGAAACAGGCTGTGATGACTCAACCGGATTCGGAGCAGGGATTTTCAATTCAGAACCGTAAAGCGCCGCGATTTCGCGAGCAACGCCGATGTGCCCCAAACAGTCCGCGCGGTTACTGGTGACTTCCAGATCGATCGCTTGGTCATCGCCGATTTGTACGGTCTCTTCGTGGTTTAGGCCGGACATCGTGAGCCGATCAACTAAGTCGTCGTGGTCGACGTTGATCTCAACGTACTCTTGCAGCCATTCATGAGAAACGATCATGGGTAAGTTTTCAGGTGTTTGGGGTTGTGTTAAAAGTTTTGGATGCTGGTTGGCAGACCTGTGAGCGGCAAGGCGCTAGCCGCCGGTTCCATAGCGGTTGTGTGCGGCACCGACGGCTAGAGCCCTGTCGCTCATTACTAGTTAAACTGGCGCAGGAAACGCACTTCGTTTGTGAACAGATAACGAATGTCAGTGATCTGGTGTCGGATCATGCACAATCGCTCGACGCCCAGTCCGAACGCAAAGCCGGTGTACTTCTCTGAATCAATACCGACCGCTTTGAAAACGTTCGGGTCGACGATACCCGCCCCACCGAATTCAACCCATTTTCCATTCCAGAAATAATCAGCTTCGACGCTAGGTTCTGTAAACGGGAAAAACGACGGGCGAATGCGAATCGGAACGTCGTCGCCCAGATAGTTCGAGGCGAAAAGCTTGAGGACGGTTTTCAGATCGGAAAGCGTAACGTTCTCGTCAACCATCAAACCTTCCATCTGATGGAACATTGGGTAATGCGTTTCATCAGCCGTATCGGGACGGTAGACACGCCCCAGGGAAATGATGCGAATCGGCGGCTTTTCGGTTTCCATAACACGAATCTGCACCGTGCTGGTTTGACTACGCATCAACAACGGATTTTCATGTTGCGAGCCAGCTACGGACAGGTAAAAGTTATCCAGCGGGTCACGAGCCGGATGAACCTCGGGGATATTCAGTGCTTGAAAGTTGTGCCAGTCGTCTTCGATCTCAGGGCCAAGTGCAGGGGTAAAGCCCAATCGTCCCATGATATCTTTAAGCTCTTCGATCGTTTGCGTAATCGGGTGCAACCGTCCAAGTCGAAACGGTTGGCCAGGCAAAGTCGAATCGATCGTGGGATCTCGCTCGGCCGCACCGGAACCGCCGCCGGTGATCCGTTTCTGTGCGTCGTCAAAGGCGGCTTGAATCTGCTTTTTGACTTCGTTCAGCTTCTGGCCCGCAGTGGCTTTGTCCGCTTTGTCGATACCGCCCATTTGTTGCTGGATCGGCTTCAGCTTGCCCTTCTTTGCGCCCATGAACTCAACACGTGCGGCTTCGAGGTCGTCTTTACCACCGGCCGCTGCAAACGAACTGGTTGCCGCTGCAAGAAGTTCATCGAGCTGGGAAACGAAATTTTCGATCGGAATCGCGGTTGATGACATGAGTAGTTCACATACGTGGTTAATAAAAAAGGGAAAGAGTCAGCCTGTGGCCAATTCTTTCCCGTGTATGTTTCAAATGCTGTTCGCCTGGAACTTACAAAGCTGCTTTGGCCGTTTCAACAATTTTATCAAAGCCGCTTGGATCACAAATGGCGATTTCTGACAAAGACTTGCGGTCCAGCGATACATTTGACTTTTTCAGCCCGTTGATCAACTGGCTGTAACGCATTCCACGAGCTCGGCAAGCTGCGTTGATGCGGATAATCCACAAGCGGCGAAACTGACGCTTACGGACTTTACGATCGCGATAGGCAAAAGCACCCGCGCGGATGAGGTTCTCTTTTACCGTCCGCAACATATTGCGGCGACCACCTCGGAAACCTTTGGCTCGTTTGAACAGACGCTTTTTGGCCTGGGTGCGAGCCGCACCTTTTGAAGTACGCATTTCTTTATTTCCTTTTTCAACACACGAGGCCTCGACCAATAGATCGACGTTTGACTGCCAATGTGCAGAATGTTTTGATCTCTGGAAAAGAGATCTAAAAAGCCGCCAAGCGTTTGGCAGCTTTTTATTACTTACTAGTAACTGTATTTGCCCAAAGAACGACGAACGGTCGGCTCCATGGAAACGTGAAGGATATCTCCGCCGCGAAGGTTACGAGTTCGCTTGGAACTCATACGCACGTTGCGGTGACTCTTTCCTGCGTTTCGGTGCTTGGCTTTTCCAGTGCCAGTCAGCCGAAATCGCTTTTTTGTACCCTTGTGGGTCTTCATCTTATTCATCGGTTTACCAAAAATCGCTTTCGCTGGAAAATTTGTTTAGTCGCGGATTGTAAAGTGTTGCCGTCCAGACTTAAAGGGCTTTTGTCCAGATTAACTGGCGAATCGTCCGGGATTCCGCCTGTTTCCAGGAGTTTTAGCCCCTTGGTTCGATCCAGTCACGAACTGGGGCGTTTTTGCAGCCCAATCGGCCCCTCAGACGTAGTCCTGATCGGGCACCGTACCCAAGATCATCGACGGACCAAAAGGATTGGAATTATCGTTTTGCTGCTGTGACGCCTGTCTTTCCAAATCCTCGGTCATATAGAGTTCGTTAAAATGAGTCATATGCTTTGGCCAAATATGAAAAGGACCGTTTAGCAGGCCCCCGATCGTCCAACTGCCAGTTATCCCATTGGGGCCAAGTTTTCCCACATACGTCACAGTGTGTTTGCCCATGTATTGCTTGACCCAAGTGCACTCGGAAGTCGTTTCGTTGTAAGAGCCTTCCAAATTCCACGGTCCCACGTAGTCGGTACCTTCGCCTTTGATCTTTTGGTCCTCGATTTCGAGGTAGAGATGCATCCAGCCTCGATTCGAATTGTGTTTTTCAATGTAAAAACCGTTCCACTCGCCTGAGGCAAAAGCAGGGGTGTCAGATTGGTTGGTCATGGAAGCGTTCCTCTTTCAAATATCAATATCCTTTAAAGGATAGAAATCTGTAGGGAAAAGAAAAGCAATATGGAGTCTCGGCCCTTACCCGTCTCAGCCCTAGAAAGCTCTATCGAACTTTTCCACAATGAAAAGTCGAGAAAACAACGCAATTTGGTACGAATTCTGCGAATTGAGTGATTGGTGAGCGAAATGCCAGAATCGCAGACCGGACAAGAGGTTAGCGACCGGACACCGTATTGAATGCTAAGTCAAAGATAGCAACTTCGGCCACGGGACGGGGCCCGTGCGGATAACTACCACTACCGAGCTCGCGGAACCATTACTGGCAAGGGCTGGACATCGAAAACGATTCCCAGTTTGTGCAACTTGGGGGCTCGTCGCTCTGCTCCATACAACCTGGCAACGTCAGAAAGTGATTTTGGGCGGACAGCTCCTTGAACTCCAGGAAAGTTTTCCACGCTACCTTTGAATAACTCAATGACATTTACTATTTCCGGATTCTGAACCTCTTCTCCATAGCTGTTTGTTCGCTTGAGCCAATCAAACCCACCCACGCAAACATAGCTCTCGGCCCGGTCGTGAAATTCGTAGGCAGGGATACCCAGCCTTTGCAACTCAATGGTTAAACGGTGCGCTTTTGCAAGGGCTATAGCCAGCTTGCTCTCCTGAATCGACTTTCCGTTTCTCAAACGCCAAGTTTGCTCGTTCTGCGCTTCGCTGATCTTATTCGTCTCAAACGTGCTATCGCCAGCAAAGGTAGCAACGCGGACAGAATAGGGGCTGGGGTTATCCAGCAAGCTGTGCTTGTACCCTTTGTTCAACTTCAACACAAACCGGTCGACCTGATGAGCCGCAAAGTACTCGTCGGGTAGAAGGGGATTGGCAAGCAAAAACGCTGCGCCCATCGGCCCTTTTCGCTTGTCGGCATTCTTGTTAACCGTTCTGTTGATCGAACGCCATACGCGCATTCGCTGGTTGTCTGACTGCTCTGGGGGAAGGTAGTAGTTATTGCCGGTCTCGGTGACCACGGCATTCACTTTACCCAGCGACTGCGGCATCATGTACTTGATATGCTGCAGAGTATTTTGCGCGCGAGCATCATCAACAGTCGGAAATGCTCCCACCAACACAGCAATCTCCTCGAACGATTCCGCGTTGTTTGCTTTCATCCTTTTAGGTTTGGCGACAGTCACCTCACCAACCCGAGTTCCCTCTGATTCGTCATAGCCGAGCCCCTCGATGGAGTCGGAAAAATCAAAACTCTGTCGATAGATAAACGCATCTACTTCAGGATCTCGACGAAAGGTTTCGCGAAGCTCTTGTGCCAACTGGGTTGCTTGCAACTCGGCCTCTTCACCGACAAACGAAGCGCACATAATTAACCAAGGACCACTTGATTCAGTCAAAACGAACGATTCTTGAGCATCCACCTGTCGAAAATTCTGAGCATCGACTTGGCTAGTTAGGGGCCATGCAAAAAGGAACAATGCACAGGCGATCAGTCGTTCAGGCTTCATTTTTCCACTCCAAATTGAATTGTTCTTCATTCGGCGCGGACATTATCAAAATGCGAACAACCGTCATAGAGAGAAACCGTGCTAATTAATCGTGCAACGACAGTACCGAAGTGCCAATTGTTTGAGCTGCCCAAAAACA
The DNA here is from genome assembly GCA_964503615.1 of uncultured Pirellulaceae bacterium. Taxonomy (GTDB): domain Bacteria; phylum Planctomycetota; class Planctomycetia; order Pirellulales; family Pirellulaceae; genus CAZDBA01. Next base: position 24,266 of record CAZDBA010000027.1, on the reverse strand, counting down.
ACGGAGTTGATTTCAACTTTGTACCATGTATATTTGGTCTAAGTGGATTTAGTTTCACGTAACGTTTTAACACTGGATCAATCATGCAGTACAGTTTTCGACTTGCCGAAATTTTAGGTCACATTCCGGACCCTAGGAAACGGCCTGGTACCATTAAGTCGATCGTTGAGTACACCGGCTTGGACCGGCATCAGGTCGCTGCTTTGTTAAAGAACGAAGTGAAGTACATTCCGCTTAAAGCCCTCTCGCGACTTTGCGATTATTTGATCGAGTACGGACATGCTACCGCAGATCAACTGCCGGGATGTTTGTTCTCCGTAGAGCCGGAAAACTTCTGGGAACTTCTTGCCCGTCGAAGCCGCTTGGAAATGTGCCTGGGCGTTCGCCGCGACACTGCCGAAGAAAACCCCGATGTCTCGTTCGTCGTTGCTTCCGATTCGGTTCTCCTTGGCGAGTTGCTCAATGGAGTCACAACACTCGGAGGCACCGCAAAACACAAAAAGACCGAAAACCTCTCGATGTCGGTTTCTCAAAGCAAGCCACACCCCGAACACTTGAAACAGACACTCGTTTGGAGCCCTGGCCAGGCTACCGACGACGAAGTCAAACGTCGCGCAAAGCGGGTTTACAAGGTATTCTCCGAATCTAAAGGTGACAAAGCTCTCATCGGTATTGGCAGCACTAAAAGCAACCCGGTTGTCGAGACGATTCTTGCTACCGCTTTCGATTGTGCTCCCTTTGAAAGTCAGGACGATGTCCCCACTTCGGCTGACCGACGAGTTCCTTTCTTTTTGCGGTACCGTGAAGAAGATCCCAAGCCGCCTTCGTGTGTTGCGGGTGTTCAACTCAGCCAGCAAGACAAAGAGCTTGAGCCCGGAATTTACTTTGAAATTGAACCGGGTAAATGGGAGAACTTTGCGTCTGTTAAAAAGCGCGAAGATTGTGCTTTCGTGTTTTATATCCATCGGGAATCGCTAGGACGATTGGAAATGGTTTTGGGCGGATTCTCCGGACGAGCAACCCGCTTGCTTGCTCGCTCGTTGGCTACGCGTGGCGAAGATTTCTGGCCACCCACCTATCAATCGCAGGGGATTCAAGCTGGCGCGTTTATTGTTCAATTTAGTTTGCCCGCAAGCAAAAAAGAGATCGATATCCTGCAAACCGATCTAGTCGCATCCACCAAAGTGACTGCACTTTCAGAAGAAGTTCTCAAACGTCGTTTTGAACGCTGAAATCGCAATTAAAGTGTTGCTCCAGAATTTTAAGGTGGTTGCGGAATTCGTTTCGCACCACCTTTTTCTTTGCGCGGTTGATCAATGAGCTTTGCGATTCGAACCGAGTCGAATTTACATCAATAATCGTCGGCACAAGCTTGCAAATACAGCGGAGCTTTTGCAAATTTCTCGGCAAATGCTTCACTCTACGACACAAGCGCACAGCGAATCGTGTCGACAGATCAACTAACGTCAGATCAGCCCCACACCAACTCGGATTCCTTTTCGGGCATCTCTGTTGTAATTGGGCATGCTCCAAAGGTTAGCTAGTTCATACTCGCGGGAAAATTGTGCTGTCGGTATCGTTTGCATTCTGTTGGTTCCCCCTCAATTTTGCTTGCGCTTTTCGTCTAAATGCATCCAAGATACCGGTTGTATCGCCGTTAGAACTATCAGTTTCGAACTAAGTCCTGTTTGCTTCAACAGATGTATTGCTTGCCTCCCGTTTCGCCGATACCTCTCAGCATCAGGGAATTAAAAATTGATTGATTGTGGGCGAGCATTCGGGTTGCTCAAAACGCAGTCGATACACAGTGAACAACGGGGCGAACATTGTCTGACGACATCAACGTATTGGCTTTGGTAAAGGGCGAAGAACGCTATCTGTTTTTATTCAATGACGACACTAGAGCAGAGACATTGCGTACCTTGGGCCGCTACGCTTCCGATTCTTCATTGAGTTTCTCTTGGTACGATGCTGCTGTCATGAGCCAAAAGATTCGATCGACCAAAAAGAAAGAAGAGACTCCGGCGGCAGCTCCAGCAGTTCCAGCTCCTCTTCCCCGATTCGAAGTTCCGCCGATCACCGATTTGCTATCAGGCGAAGAGCCAACTTTGTAGGCCAGAAGACTCGACGTCACCGATTGAAAACTGCTTCCGCCGCAGCAATTTTCAAAACCGTTAATCTCTCTTTCTCCGAGCTTGAACTGGCACCGCGGCATGATCAACGCAATCAAACGGTTCTTGAGATATTTACAGGTCGAGAGAAACGCTTCGGAACTTACGATCAAATCGTACAGCGAGGATCTCACGACACTAGCGACGTTTCTTGGAGAATCGCTGGGCTCGGTCCCCCGTCCCGATCAGATTCGCCCACTGGATCTACGGACCTACATCGCAGCACTTCACGAAGCGGGATACGCCAAGTCCTCGGTGGCGCGAAAGATGGCATCGCTACGAAGTTTTTTCCGTTTCTGCCAACGTGAGAAACTTTGTGATTCCAACCCAGCCCAGCCCCTTCGCAACCCGCGACGCGAGCGCAAGCTGCCTCATTTCCTGACCACAAAAGAAATCGGTCGCTTGCTGAAAGCCCCTCCCAAAGATCCGATGGGAGCACGCGACCGTGCGATCCTTGAGACGCTTTACTCGGCGGGCTTGCGCGTCAGTGAGTTGGTCGGTATCAACACTTTTGATTTAGATCTTCAAGGCGGGTTGGTTCATGTTCGTGGAAAAGGCAAAAAGGAGCGACTGGCGCCGTTGGGAAGTTTTGCCGTTCGAGCCATCAAACGCTGGATGCGACACCACGCATTCAAAGGCTCTCAAAGCGAATCCAAAAACCCACCCGTCTTTCTGAACAAGTTCGGCAAACGGATCACGACACGAAGTATCGGCCGAATGCTGGAAAAGTATCTCAAACTCACGGGACTAGACTTGCAAACATCACCGCATACGCTTCGCCATAGTTTCGCAACTCACCTGTTAGATGCTGGCGCCGACATACGTAGTGTTCAGGAACTGTTGGGCCATAAGAGCCTTGTCACAACCCAGATCTACACGCATGTCAGCACGGCAGGAATCCGAGCGGTTTACGAAAAAGCGCATCCGCGAGCACGAGCCGTTTCTCGAAAACCTAAATCCGCTGCCAAGAAGCTTCGATAAAGCTACGACAACCGATACTGTTCAAGACACAACAACAGCACCCAACCGTTATCCGAATAGCTCTTCGTACATTTCGACGTTGAAACCGACGATCAGTTTCTTTCCCATTCGTAGTGTAGGAGCTCGCAAGTTGCCCGTGGGCCCCAAGACCAATTTGAGGAGCTCTTCCTCAGTGGGCTTATCCTTCTTCAGATCGAGCTTTACGACCTTCTTGCCTTTTGCAGCAAACAAATGCGTGGTCGACTTCAACAACTTTGCAGCTTCGGCCTGTTGATACTTTTCCTTTTTCGCGTTGACCTCTTCTTTGGCCACTACGCCTGCTTCCGCAAGAAACTCTTGCGTCTTAGTACAGCTCTTTCAGCCAGGCCGATGGTAGCTCCAATCAACTTTCGCCATACGAATTTCTCCAAGTTCGGTGTTATCTATGTTCAATTCGAAAACAAAGGTTAATCTGCGGACGGCCGTTTTCCAACTGCTAGTGCAGAATTGCTTGTCAAAGTAGCACGCCGCTTCGAGGCGTTAACATTCGGCTCGGAGAGGGGAGCTACGTAACTGGCGAATCCAGCTACCTAAAACAAAACGGCACGGAGCCCGAGGGCGCCACGCCGTTTTGCCGTCTCAAGGAAGACTGTAGATTGAAAATTAAGCTGCTTGAAGAGAGCGGTGATTCGATGCCCACTCAATCCAGTCTCGTACTTCTGCCAAGTCCGGTTTCTTGCCCGAACGAATGATCTTCAACCCTTCTTTGGTTTCCGAGAACGGGCCGACGATTCCGTAAACAGCATCAGGTGACATCCCCGCCAGCTCTTGAGGATCGGTGATTCCACAGGCAACCAGCAGTTGAGCATCATGCCCACGCAAGTTCGGAATTCGGCAAACCAGTCGAGCATGTTGCTGCCACTGACGAATCACATTGGTAGTGATTCGTTTGTAATTAATCTTGCTGGCCATCGACTCAGCGGTCTGTCGAAGAAAGTCGGCAATCGTAACTACACCGATTTTCTCGAATCGCTCAGCTGTTTTAGGGCCGATCGATGGAGCAGCTTCGACATGGTCGGTCAGTTCCAAAAAGAACTTCAGCTTTTTGCCAGTCGATGTGACCTTTGCCTTTCGTTCAGTTCGTGACTCACGAGCCTTGCGGCGCTCACGCGGTTGACGCTCCGATTTGCTTCGTTCCGATTCGCTTCGCTCCGAAACAGCTCGCAATCTTGTGTGCGCTTCGTATTCGCGAATCGCCCCATCACGATTACTACGCCCATCGTTGTGGTTATCGTTTTGAAACTGAGATGAGGCAGAACGATGCGAGTGACTCTGACGACTTCGTTGTCCACGTCGGTAGCGCCGACTGTAGCCGGTATCACGTCGCCAATTCGAGCGTGTTGAACGGAGTGCATCGTACCAACGATCAACTCGGGTACGATCAAACTGGTAGTTAGGATAGTCCCTCTGCCCATTGCCCGATTGCAAGTAGCGCGAGACCCGAGAAACAAGTTGGTCGTAGGGGGTCGTATCCAGTTGCTCAGGTTCTTGGATTCCGCTGGCCACTAACACTCGAGCATCCGACAATTGCATTCCTGGCACACAAACCAACATCCAGGTTTGAGCTTGCCAACGGTCGATTTGATCCGCGGTCACACCAATACCAACCAATGGTGCGGGCAGCCGATCAGGATCCAGGTCCAACAACTGACCAACCGTAGTCACGCCAACACTTGACAAAGCTGCTGCCAGTTCTGCATTTACCGATCCAAAGTCGTTTAGCCGAGTCGTTTCTGTGACCACGCGAGGAGTTAACTCTTGAGCAACGGTGCGACGACTGGGAGTATTAGGGCGTGGTGAAACAGGCCGAGCCGGAACTGGCGGAGTATAGGAAACGGGAGGGACGGGAGCCAATTGTTGATATCCCGGCTGAACATCAGGTGCAACCGATTGGGCAACCGTTCCCACAACGGGGTACTTCAAATACGGGTAGGTATTCAACTGTGACGTCTCAGCAAACTTAGGACCAGGATCGTGCGAGAATCTTGGTCTTTCCTTTGGAGGAATCGGAGCTGGAGCCGGAGCCACATACGGTGTGCGATCAGGATAGACGACGGGTGATGTTGAGACGCCCGTTTCAGGCATTTCGAAAACGGTATAAGTATTGCTCGCTAGTGATCGCAACGAGTCGATCGCTCCTCGCCGACACGTGTAAGCAAAAACTTGCTGTCCTTGATTAGCCAGTTCTGTCAGCAATCGAGCGATCGCAATGGCACGCGACTTGTCAATATTTGCAAACACATCGTCAATCGACACAGGAACAGTAGCGGAAACGCTTGTTGCCCCTGCAAGGCACAAGCTGAGCGTTACCAGATGTTGATCACCAGGGCCCAGTGACGTAAACGGAATCGTTGAACCCTGTCGATCAGAAACCTGAATTCGTGATTCGTCTGCCGTCAACCAAACGCTGCTAAGATCGCCTTCGCTCGTCCGGTTCAGGAATTGATTGGCTTTGGCCAAAACGGGATTCGGAGCCGTCCTGCCCAACACCCGATCTTGCTCGATAGCGGAATGCAACGTAGCAAGTTGCTCGTTAATTTGGCGAGCTCGAATTTCCAGCTGCGAAATCTGAGACTGTAGTTGCGATTCGCTACCAGCCGGCTGCGAATCACGTCGTCTGAGCAAGTTAACGCGACTGACTTCAACCTGTTTTGCTTGAGCTTCCAATCCGTTCAACTGTGCAGCCAATTGGTTGCGTCGATGCTGCAACTCGCCCAACCTTTGACGCTCGGCGGTCAAGTTCGGTGCAACCAGAGAATAGTCGACTTTGGGCGTCTGAACCGCTCCAACCGTGCCAATAAATCGTCGGCGTGCTTCGAGATAACCTTCATGTCGAGCACACTGGCAAAAGTTGTTTTCCGCTCGCATAATCGCGTCGGCCCCGGCCGGATCCAATTGACGGATCTCAGAAATCGTTTTTTCGCGGCGACTGACAAGACGCTCAATGTTATCGCCCATTTCGTTATAGCAACGGCGAAGTTGTTTCAGCTCGGCCACAGCTGCTTTGTGCCGAATATGTTTGTATTGACTTCCAAGTTCCTGACAAAGCGAATAAAGCTCATCCCGCATTTGGCCACAACTGGAAACCACACCACGAGCCGTTTCCGATGGGTTCGATTGACCGACTTCGATCGTATGAGCTTGATTCTCAATCAAGTCGACTTTGGCTTCGAGGCTGACAAGGATCGCACGCGCTCGATGATAGGGGTGCTCTTGGGATTCAAGTGTAAGGTCGTTCCAGACGACCATTTCATCACGCAACCGTACCCGTTGATTTTGGATGTCAGTCTGTACCCTCCGCCAGCGACCAATCTGGTTGTCAATTTCATCCAGTCGCTCATACAACATTGCAGGCGACTCGATTTGTTGTGGAGCAGCCGGAACAGGAACGTACTTTGCCGTGCTGGCCGCCGTATCAATCTGGCGCTGCAACTGAGCCAGCTCGCGGTCGATCGTTTCGATTTGGGAACGAAGTGAATTAATTTGCAACGCCAACTCGTCAGCTTGTCGGTTTACCGCCAAGATTTCTGACTCGATCGTTTGCAACTGAGTTCCGATACTCGCGCGATACGATTCCAGATTTCGAATTGCCTGCGCTCGTTCTGTTTCGACTTTGTTGAGTTCCAGCTTGAGAACTTCCAGTTGCCGAACGCGTGCTTCCGCTTGTGTCTTCCACTGTTGGTACTCTGTTTCGGTTGCCCAGCGGCTAAGTCCAGTTGTTACGCCCAACTGAGTCTGCAGCTGCGCGGCAGCGCGGTACGCCTGATCGACTCGATTCTGTAGATCGATATCAAAAAACGCATCGTAGGCGCTCGCGGACAAATTTGACGTCAACGAATTTACGGCATTTGCCCGTGTCCCATCCGTTGCTGAGATCTCCAAAGGTGCATTTTGCTGAAGCGCGCGAGAAGCTCGAAACGCTCCTTGAGAGTTCGCAATCCCCAGTTGCCCAGTCGGTTGTCCGTAAGTCACTCCCGTGCGGGGAACTTGTTGATTGAGAAAGGTCGTCCAGAACGGTTGGTCGAATCCGAACAACACTCCGCGCACGTACCGTCGTAGGGTTGACTTGCCGGAACCGTTCTCTCCGTAGATCAGATTCAAGCCGGTTGCAAGTCTTGAGAAATTGACATTGCGGCAAACGCCGATGTCGTTGAGGTTGAGGTCGGTCAGCTTCATTGCTTCACTCCACTATTTTGCTTAGCTAGTTACGAAATCGTTCCTTGAATTCGCATTCACCCTCGCGTTGTTGGCCAGGGGTTGAGTCGTTACTCCAAATAGATCTTTCAAATCATTCTGGATGCAACCAAAAAATCTAATGGATGTCGTTTCATCAACCTAGGTCATTCAAAAACAAGTCGGTCCGTGCTAGCGGTTACCTCGCACCTCACCTCGCTGAGTGAGCACAACAGACTATATATACGTGCGGTTATCTATCTCGCCACGTCAGCGATTCCTGCTGGCTCCATTTTTTTAGCAAGCGAACCTCGCTATTTCGTGGTTCCCGATTTTTCTTCCCTTTAACTTGGACAATATGCTTCTTTTCAGCGTCCACCTGAATCGTCAATAGCCGTCTGGAAGTTACACCGTCATGGACTTTGAGCGACCAAATTGTTGTCATTCTTCTCGATACCATTCCGTGATAGCTCGCCACACAATGCTGCATGATCCCACCTTCAGCAAAAAGTTCGGGCGCGTTCAAAATCTCATCGATCGAAAATCGGATACCCGAGTCGCCATCCAATGAGAAAGAACCGACCGCCGAGCGCTCCCAAGTTTGCGATATCGGAGTGGGAGCCCGATAGAAATGTCCGCGATTAGCGGGCAAACGAGTCAACTCCCTGATTCGGTCTGCCAAATCGGTCCTCCAATTTCTCATGTGTCGCCGAAACGATCGCAAGGTCCGTCCGTCGAAACTGAGATCCGGTTGCAGCGGACTCGCTGAATTTGTGCGAGCACCAAGAGTGATTTGCGCCGGTCGGAAACACTGACCGCGTACAAACTCGACGATTTCGCTTAGATCCGACTTGTTCAGCGAACATGTGTCATTGGAGCCTGTTTGAGCAATACTCTTTTGACAGCGCAGAAGAAATCGCACGAACCCCATCCAAGTTGCCTCGGCGTGATGCTCATAGAACATCTGCCAGGAATCGGTTTCAATAACCAGCCACTTTGCCAGTTCAAGGTCGCCGCCTAGGGCAAGAACCTGTGCCCAGCCAACGGCTTCGACGATCGAAAGTCGCTTAGGTGCACACATAAATTCTCGGGCCATCGTTTTGCTCATGCGAAATCTTCCGTCCAACGAGTTCACTGCAACCCGCGGACTTTGGCCGGCTGCCAAGCCAACGAAGGTACGAAAACTGGGCTCACCATCGAGGATCGCACTGTGCACGACAAAGTCCGGAACCGGATACTTAACGAACAGATACTTGTAAAGCGAAACCAACTGTGTGAACGGACTGCCCTCTGGCGGAATCCAATTAAGCGGATCGCGCAGCCAACAACTTCTGAACATGGCAATCTGGTGGAACTTGGCCACCAAGCCATCCCAGGATTCAGTCAGTCTGGTATCACAGATTTTGGATTTACTGCGAACGTTTGCAATCAAGTTTAGATAGGCTTCGAGGTGCCATTTTTTGCGAGGTCGGTGCGCAGCGATAGCGCGGTCGATCACGCGGCGGTTGCCCGCGCGGGTTCTGGACATTTGAACAACTCCAATTCGGGAATCTTCGACCGTTTACGAATAAACACGGTCGCGCCAATAAAAGACAGGCGTCAAATCACGAGAGGGCGAATAGGAGTTTCATTGGATGGCTCAGTACCAACAGCTCAAGTCAGTTTGGCATTTTGCTTTCCCCAGAACTTTGAAAAAGGGAAAGGTATTTAGTTTTAAGAAATGTTGTAAGTAACTTTATTACTCACGATACGGACGACGTCGTCCGGCAAAGGTTCGTAGTTAATTTTAAGATTCTCTCAGAAAATTGAGCGGCAGAGCAACAAAGGCATTCCATCGGCATTGGCCGAGCAATAGTCCAAAACGTGAAACTCTTTTTTAGAACCCTGGCTGAAGACAAATCGAAATCGTAGGCTCCCCGCTCTTTGATGCAATTGGCGGGGCTAACATCTTCGCAATCCGAAGGCACTTCTAGTTTTTCTTGTTTCTAGGCCCGTTCGATCGGGAACGCGATCACTTCATCAATCTTTTTCGCATTTTGCAAAATCATCGCCAAGCGGTCCACGCCGACCGCACAACCACAACACGCGGGCAAACCGGCCCGCATCGAATCCAGCAACCGTGATTCGACGGGCAGCGATTGCTGACCAATGTCACTGCGCAAGCGGTTTGCTCTCAGGTTGCGTTCTGTCAACTCGTCAGCATCCAGTAATTCGTGGTAGCCATTTGCCAGCTCGGTGCCTTGAAAATAAAGTTCAAACCGCTCGGCGACCGGTGGGTCTGACTCACGTATTTTGGCTAATGCGGCTTGGGTGGCTGGAAAGTCATAAACGATAACCGGGACCTCTTGCCCCAACTGAGGCTCGATCAATTCACTCAGCAGAATATTCAACAGCTCGTCGCGCTCTACCGCCTCTTCGCCCAATTCGACACCCGTTTTCGACCGAACGGTTTCTGCCAATTCGGAAAGCTCAGAATTCAGTGGGCAGAGGCCGATCGTTTGTTTGAATGCGTTCTGATACGTAACTTGTTCGACCGTGCCACTTTGCAGAATCTCCCGTGCGAATTCAGCCAGTAATTGGCGACCAGCCTCGTAATCATCTCCGGTTCGATACCATTCCAGAATCGTAAACTCAGGATTATGCTGATCACCCCGCTCCGACTTACGAAAAGCTTTTGTGATCTGATAGATCTTGTTCGCGCCGCTGGCCAGCAACCGTTTCATCGCAAATTCAGGCGAGGTCTGTAACCACAAAACAGAATCCTCTGCCAACGTGGTGTTAACAACAGCAGTACCTGGAATTGAGATCGGTTCGATGTGCTGATCAACCACAACATCGCCGGACAGTATCGGCGTTTCGACTTCGAAAAAATCGCGATTGTCAAAGAACTTTCGGATTCGGGAAAGCAACCGGGCTCGTTCGCGCAGCGCGTGGATCGAAGCGGTGGATCGAAAGTCTTTGGAAGAACTCATATTCGATCCAGATTCAACCTTTTGTCTTTTCAGCGAATCGTTTTTTGGCAAGGTCGCAATATTCTTGCACGCAATCGATAGCAATAAAGTCACGTTGGAGATTGGTGGCGGCGATCGCTGTCGTGCCCGCGCCGGAAAACGGATCGAGAACGACTCCCTCATCAGGACAGGTCGCTTGGATACAAGTCTCAACAAGTGTTTGCGGATAAACCGCAAAATGAGCTTCGCGGCATTTCGACAAAGGTATCGACCATACCGTTCGTTTGTTTCGTCCTTTTGGGTGAAACGCCTGGTCCCATCGTCCGTCGTGCAGATTGTTATCCCCACCGTTTTTACCTTTTTCCGGCGTGCCTCCCCGTTTGCCGAAATGGTTGCGACCACCCTTCATTTTCGATTTCTCGGAGAACGTAACATGCGGCTCGCGAATTCTGTCCGCATCGTAATAGTATTCCTTTGAGCGGGTGAAGAAAAAGATGTATTCGTGATCGGTCGTCGGTCGTGTTTTCACACTGGATGGCATCGCATTCGGTTTGTGCCAAATGCAGTCACTTCGCAAGATCCAGCCATCGTCCTGCAAGCCAATGGCCAGTCGCCACGGCATTCCCAGCAACTGCCCCGAAACGTATTTGTCACCGATGACAATCCAGGCAGAGCCAGTTGGCTTCAGAACCCGTTTCAGTTCTCCAAACAGTTCAACAAGTCGTTCGACGTAAGCGGCTGGCGAAGCTTCCTGACCAATTTGTAGATCGCTTCCGTAGTCGCGCTGTTGGAAATAGGGCGGGCTGGTCACGATCGTATCGACACAATGGTCTGGCAACCGGCGGGCAACCTCCTGCGCTTCACCGCAGTGGAAACGGTTGAGAAAACGCGCTGCCGATTTTTTCTTTTTTGATTTAGTTGGCAAGTTCGAAACTCCTTTTCATTTGCACCGCGCTCGGCTCACCGAACGCTTCCTTTGCAGCAAGTCCACCATTTATTCGTTTTGGTCAAAACGAAAGTGGCGGATTTGTTCGCCTTTGCTTCCGATCTCCATCATCGCTTCGATGCCGATATCAAGATGGAGATCGACCCAGTTTTTGGTTACGTGTTGATCTGAGTGTTGCGTCTTTACGCCATCGGGGGTGATTGGCACATCGGAAACCAGTAACAGTGCACCTCGTGAAATCTGGTTAAAGTGTCCTACGATAAAGATCGTTGCCGTCTCCATGTCGATCCCGATGCAAGCCATATCGCACAGCTTTTGTCGAAAGTCATTATCGTGTTCCCATAGTCTTCGATTTGTGGTGTAGACAACACCCGTTCGATAGTCCATCCCGCGCCCACAAATGTGCTCCGAAACAAACTTGTGCAATTTAAATGAGGGCAAGGCGGGGACTTCTTTGGGAACGTAATCGTTACTGGTTCCCTCTCCGCGAATCGCAGCAATCGGCAATATAAAGTGCCCGATTTCAGAAGACTGTTTCAGGCCTCCGCACTTGCCCAAAAACAAAACCGCCTCAGGCATCTTTGCGCTCAACAGATCCATGATCGTCGCCGCATTGGCACTGCCGATCCCGAAATTGATGATCGTAACTCCAAAATCGTTACTGCAAGCCTGCATCGGTTTGCCTTGGCCAAAGATCTCAGCATCGAACTTTGCGGCAAATCGGTCAACATAGCCGTTGAAATTGGTCAGCAGTATATAGTCGCCGAACTTGTCCAGCGGCATACCGGTGTAGCGAGGCAACCAGTCTCGCGCGATTGCTTGACGGTCGAATCCTGTATCTTTTGGCATCGTAAAAATCTGTTAGGGCCGCGGAACCAGCGTATCTCATCTGAAACTCCCAACCATATTGTGTCAATGGTAAGCAAAGTTTTCGCTTCTTTAAATTCAGGGCGAAAACCATTAAATTATAAGATTCGCTTTCAAATCGTTTCTTCTCGAACCAACATTTTCCATGGCTCTTATTGTTCAAAAATTCGGTGGTACCAGCGTCGCGGACAGTCAAAGAATCTTGTCGGCAGCACGCAAAGCGATTCGAGCCCACCAAGACGGCGATCAGGTCGTGGTGGTTGTCAGCGCAATGGGCAAGAACACAGACATGCTGGTTCAATTGGCTGGCGAAGTCAGTGAGAATCCGCCAGCCCGCGAGATGGACATGCTGCTGTCGACCGGAGAGCAAGTGAGTGTCGCCCTGATGGCGATGGCGATCGACAATTTGGGCTACAAAGCGGTTAGTTTGACTGGCGCTCAGATCGGAATCCGCACTGACAGCTCTCATACCAAAGCTAGAATCCGCTCGATCTCAACAGACCGTGTCAAACAATTATTGGACGAAGGCCACATTGTGATCGCGGCTGGGTTTCAAGGGATCGACGATCACATGGATATCACAACGCTGGGGCGTGGCGGAAGTGACACAACGGCAGTCGCGCTGGCAGCCGTGCTGGGCGCGAAAGCTTGTCAGATTTATACCGATGTCGACGGAGTCTATACAACGGACCCGCGCATCTTGCCTGAGGCGAGACTGACTTCCAGGGTTAGCTACGACGAGATGTTGGAGCTGGCCAGCCTGGGCGCTGGCGTATTACATAGCCGAAGCGTTGAATTTGGTAAAAAGTTCAATGTGCCGATTCACGTTCGGAGCAGTCTTTCCGATATGCCGGGAAGTATCATCGGTCTCGGTTCCGAGTCGATGAACCAACCCGTAAGCGGAGCGGCTTTAACCAAAGACGAGGCGAGAATCTCTGTGCTGGGAGTTCCCAACGTGTCCGGAATCAGCCGCAAGATCTTTGGTCCGATTGCTGCTCAAAAAATCACAGTAGACATGATCGTGCAGAATCCGTCCGGAGAAACCGCGGACATTTCGTTCACCGTTCCCAAGAATGAATTCGAGCAAACCCGGAAGCTGGTCGAGACGATTATCGACGAGGTGGGGGGACGAATGGGCAGTTGTTCCGACAATGTTTCTAAAGTCTCCGTGGTCGGCTTGGGAATGGCCGAGCAGGCGGGTGTCGCGCAACGCATGTTTCGTGCGATCGCCAACGAGGGAATTAACTTGCAAATGATAACAACCAGTGAAATTAAAATTTCGGTGTTGATCGATCGAAGTGAATCGTTGGCAGCGCTGCGTGCCGTTCACAAGGAGTTCAAACTGCACGAAGCACCTGCGAGCGAGAACTCGAATGGCGATTCGGCGGCTGCAAATAAAAACGGCAGTGCTGGTACTACGGTCACGCCTCAAGAAGTCATTGACCGTTTGGCCGGCGTTGAAATGGAAGGGTTGACGATCGACGACATTTCACTGGACGACGCACAGTCTCGTATCACGCTTGCTATGATTCCCAATAAAGCGGGTTTGGCTGCAACCGTATTCGAACGGTTGGCCAAGGAAGAGATCTTTGTCGACATGATCGTTCAGAGCTTTTCCGATCCGGAAGCAACCGATATCTCGTACACAGTTCCTCGAGCCCAGTTTGAAAAAGCGGTCAAGGTTTCCAGAGAAATCTCCGACGATGTAAATTGCTCAGATATCGATGCGAAACGTGAGATTGCAAAACTGACGGTTCAAGGAATTGGCTTGAGATCGCACACAGGAGTTGCGACCGCAATGTTTGAAATGCTGGCCGAAGGGGGGATCAATCTGGAAATGATCAATACCAGCGAAGTTCGGGTTAACGTTGTGGTAGATGGAGTCGCCGGCGAATCGGCATTGTCACGATTGCGCCAAGGGTTTCAGATCTAGCTAAAACCATGGTTTCGGACAAGTTTTGCCAGAACTTGCTTTGCCTTTTAGCAAATTGCGGGCAATAATTCAGGATAGTCGTTATCAATTCTTGTCGGCTATTTCGATCTAAATTTCTAACCAAGGTTGCTCTTTTCATGCTGCGTGTTTTTGCATTGGCTTTTACCTTTACAGGTTTATTCGTCCTGGACGCTTTCGCTTTTGCTCAGGTTGCACCTCCACAGGAGCAAGCTATAGAGATGGGTGAGCAACAACTGACTCCACCGTCAGGTGCTACCGACCATAACGAGCCCAGAGAGCACCAAAAACCTGATGTGTCAAATAAGGGTGCTGTACGTTTGTTGTCAACGGAAGACCTGACCAGTGGTTTTATCAACGACAGGCGAATCAACGCGGTCTTGCACCAACGCGGAATAATGTTGCGAGACTCGGAATCGGCTGTGACTGCTGACACTTTGCTGGAGCAATTGGAAACGGTCGGGACAAAACTGGATTTTGAACTCCCAACGGTAGATCCAGACCCAGAGGTTTCAAAATTTGATCGCAGCTACCAAGCGACTCTGATCATGGCCAACCTGTACGATTGCGGGCGATGTGACAAAGCTCATGTTGCTACGGCAGGCGCGGTTGTGTTGAGCCACGACGGGTTGGTGCTGACCAACCATCATGTGGTAAACAGCCCCAACGACATGTTTAACTTTTTTGCCATGTCATCTGACGGACGTGTCTTCCCAGTTGTGGAAGTCCTTGCCACCAGCAAAAGTGCTGACTTGGCTATTGTTCGAATCAAAGCGGACAACCTGACCCCCGTAACGCTTGCCACTGAACGTCCAGATCCAATGGATCCACTGTTTGTAGTCAGCCATCCTCATGACCGCTACTACTCGACTTCGACCGGAGTGGTTTCCCGATTCTCCAATCAGATGGTAAGGGGTGGGAAATCACAAAACTGGATGGAAATCACCGCCAAGTTTTCGCAGGGCTCCAGCGGTTCGGGAGTCTTCAACGATGCTGGTGAACTGATCGGGTTGGTTTCACGCAAAGACACGATCTTTCAAAAAGGTAAAGATGGTAAGTCCCGAGATTTAAATTTGACGATTTTCAAGTGCGTGCCTTTGACCGAGATTAAAAAAGCGGTTGGCCTGTCCGATTGATCATTTGATCCAGCAAGCAACTCAGAACTATTCAATCGAATCGCTCGCGGTTACCGAATCGGCAAGCTCCAGAAACGGAAAAACCCGTTTTGAAAAGCGACATTTCAATTCAGGCAATTGGGGTCGCAAATTCTAATTAGCCCAACTGTGAGTTCAGACAAGGGTTGTGTGTGGCCATTTCTAGCGTGGAACGTTACCATACAACTGCGAGGATCCTCTAAATCTCTTCGCGATCTAAATGCGCATCCTTTTGGCGGTGCGACTGTTAATTACGCATTGCAAAACCCGCATCGTTTGATGCCAATTCTTCAACAGGTGATAAGTGATTTTCTCGCACTTCATTCGACGACACGCTTGTCGAATCAACAACCGTTTCGCTTCCGCTGGCGTCCTCGAAAAGGGCAGGGGAATCTGGTCACTAACGCTGCTCATTCTGTGTTTAGCCTGCCAACCGGGCGTCGCTCAGGATTCCAAAACAGCCTCTGTTCAAGCACCAGATGGTTTTACGGCACTGTTTAACGGAGCCGATCTGGAGGGCTGGACAGCTTTAAAAACGATGGATCCACGAAAGTTCCGCGCCCTTCCCGTGGATGAACAAACCGCTTTGATGGAAGACGGAATCGCGGAGATGAAAGAGTTCTGGAGCGTCGAGGACGGAGAAATTGTGAACGCGGGAAAAGGACCTTACCTTACCACACTTTCCGAATTCCGTGATTTCGAATTGATGCTTGATTACAAAACCGTTGCAGAAGCTGACAGTGGCATCTACCTCAAGGCCACGCCTCAAGTCCAAATCTGGGACACAACAGAAGCAGGTGGAAAGTGGAAGCACGGTGCAAACTTTGGCTCAGGAGGTCTTTGGAATAACAGCGCCGGCCAACCCGGCAAAGATCCTCTTGTGCTTGCCGACAAACCGTTCGGACAATGGAACTCGGTTCGCGTTCGACAGATCGGATCACGAACCAGTGTATGGTTGAATGAAAAACTGGTTGTTGATCATGCAATCATGGAAAACATGTGGGACCGAAAAGTTCCGTTAGCAGCCAACGGCCCGATTCAATTGCAAACGCATGGTGGAGAAATCCGTTGGCGAAACATTTTCGTTCGCGAGATCGACGCGGAAGAATGCGCCGAGATTTTAGCGTCAAAAGGTAACGATGGATTTGAGTCGATCTTTAACGGTTCCAACTTCGAAGGCTGGGCGGGGAAGGTTGAGAACTACGAAGTCAACGATGGCGTGCTAAGATGCAAGCCAGATAAAGGCGGTACGATTTTCACCAAACAGCAATACTCCGATTTTTCTGTTCGAGTCCAATTCCGTTTACCCGAAGGGGGCAATAATGGATTGGCGATTCGATATCCCGGAGGTGACGGATCGGCGGACACTGCTTACGAAGGCATGTGTGAGCTTCAAGTGCTCGACAGCGAACACAGCAAATTCGCAAATCTGGACACTCGCCAGTATCACGGTTCCGCATATGGAATTGCGGCCGCTCATCGAGGCTACTTGCGGCCTGTTGACCAGTGGAATTTTCAGGAAGTCACCGTCGTTGGCTCGAAGATCAAAGTAGAATTGAATGGAACGATCATCTTGGATTGCGACGTTTCTACAGTAGAAAGCTATTTACGAGATCGTCCTCATCCAGGCGTGATGAGAAAGTCCGGACATTTTGGTTTTGCTGGACACAGTGACCCGGTTGAGTTTAAAGATGTCAAAATCAAGCGAATCGAAAACTGAATCGATGAGCGGAAAACCTTCAGGTCAAAATCCTCCGACAGAAGAAAGTACGACTTGGCTTCAACTGCTGTTTCGTATCTTTCTCGTACTGCTGACTTTGTTTCTGATCCTTTGCGTGGTCGGCTACTTTATGCCACGCGATTATTCAGTGGAGTCGAGTATTACGATCGACGCGACACCCGATGAGATTTACCCTTTGCTGGTCAATCTGGACCGCTGGAAAGAATGGTCGCCCGCTTGGGACTTTGAGGCCAACAGCCACTTTGCCAGTCACCACTTTGGCGCCGATCGCCGATCGGTCACTTGGCGACATGTTCATCGTGGAGTGACAAGCATCTGGATCAGTAAAACGGTCACCAACGAATCGATCACCATGGGACATGAGGACGCAGCCTATCCCAATCGGAGCATGGTCAGCCGCATCGAGCTGTCTCAGGACTCCGATGGCAAAACGATAGTGCGATGGTCTTCGGACACCAAGCTTCCCAACAAACCAATTGTGAGCCGTGTCCTACATGGCTGGGGCGGAATGGTGTTCGCCGGCGGTCTGGAGCAAGTTTACAAAAAAGATCTTGAGCGGCTTAAGAAAGTGTTCGAAGCGGAAGAAAACTAAGACCGGTTATCCGTGCCTAAACATCGTCTATCCAATCGGTTTTAACAAGCTTGCAAGGTTGGCCTGCACTGGGCACGCTTCTCTTATATCCCCGCTCAAAGCCAGAATAGATTCGCCGCAGAAAACAAATTTCGTTCCTCAAGCAACTTGAAACAAGCAGGAGGCATGAAAAAAAGGCTGCTTGACCGTTTCCAATTTGGAGAACGTTCAAGCAGCCATTGGCCTATCTATTCGATTCCAGTTAGAACTGGTTGAAGTCAAATATAACTTCTTGCGGAAAGATCGAGTAAAGCGTTTGAGTCAGATACAGATCGACCGTTTCAGACAAACGTTGGATTGGTCTTTTGGGAACCAGGACGATATCGCCGTCTCTTAGCCAGATTTCGTCTGACGGATGAGGGCGACGTCCGAACAACGCTCCTGAAAGATCCAAACGAGTCGCAACCAGGTTCCAGTTCGCATCTCTACGGAACACGATAACCTGACGCAAGTTTCCGCCTTGGTTAAAACCGCCCGCCAATGCAATAGCCTGCATTGCGGAGGTGGGACCAGTCAACTCAAAACGATCCCCGTCTTCGACTTCACCAACAACGTAGATAAAACGAGGTGCACGTTCGACGAGTGTGGGAGTTACAGAAACACCTTCGACTCCATATAGGCGATAACGCGCCTCGACCTCTTTTTGTATCTCGTTCAAGCTCAGTCCGATCGCTGGGACAGTACCAATCAAAGGTAGCGAAACGGTTCCGTCGGCGAGAACAAAAGCTTGGCGAACTTGTCCACCATTACCCGCAACAGCGGTTACACCGGTGATCAAATCTCGAATCGGCGTATTGGCACTCACGACTTGTACTACGATCGCTGGCTTTTTCACGTACAAAGAGTAGCGGTCGTTGAGCTCTTCCTGCAAAGCTCGTACTGTTTTACCAGCTGCGCGAACTTGTCCAACCAACTGAAGAGAGATCGTTCCATCCGAAAGAACTTCCAAACCGCCAAACTGGTTGCCCTGAGGAGGTTGATTCAAAGTATCATCGGCGGACGACAAAATCTGTAACTGGTCACCCACATTGATTTCATAAGCGTTCTGGGATTGACGTCGTGAAAGCACATAGACAAATTCCAATTCATCGTCGACTCGCAAACGATACTCAGGAACGTGTGGCGTACGGTAAGGCCCGATGTATTCACCATAAGCACGTGATTCCCAAGGAACAAATTGCTCATTTCTCCACCGTGCTTCGGCTCCAAATCGGCCAGCACTGTGCTGATCAACTCCCAGTAACGAACGAGTATCGCCGTTTTCAGCGTAGCCTCGACGCGATCCAAAGCCGCCTGCATTCTCTACGTAGCCGCCGGCATAGTCGACTGGGGCAGAGTAACCGACCGGTGCACCACTAATGCACTGAGAACACTCATAACCCTGACAGAGTGCAATTTGGCCAGCCTCCTCGACAACAGTTCCGTCGATAACTGCCTCCATCGTATCACTGGAATCCAGGTTGGTGCTTTGGGTAATCGGTCGCGCGGGGATTTGCTTGGCAACAGGTGACACTGCTTGTTGGTTTGTGTCTTTGTCAAACACAAATACCATAAGTGCCAGAACCACTGCCAGGATACAACCTACGGCGAGCATTGTTTGGTTGGATGAACGTTTCATGGGGTCTCTTTCGAGAAATGCTATTTGTTGTGGAACGAGTTTTTGCTTTGCCGAAAAGCCAAGGCTTCTGGCGATTGAATTGTTTGCCTGTCTGGTTTGACAGGCTGGTTTGCGATTAACGGAACAGTGTCTGGATTAAAGACCTTTTCTGCGGTGCTTGGATCGCAGGCAGTTGCGGTAGCTCAGCCACCCGGGCTTCACTGAAACTGGCCGATTGCTCACCGTTGTATTCTTCAGGTGCAACCCACTGAACCCGACTGATAGGAGCAGGTACTTGTTGAAGAGCCAGGCTGTACTCTTGGTTTGCCATCTGCGCCAGTTCGCGATTGTTTTGAGCCATCTCCGGGTTCGGCGACAGAGCCAATTTCTCGTGAACTTTGGCCAGGTTTCGCCACGTTTCAGGATGCTGGTGTGCGATCAAACTGTCTCGCAATAGATCACGAGATTTCTCAAGTCGCCCGTTGCGAGCCATCAACACTCCGAGCTCGTTCGAGCTGCGATAATTTTGCGGATCGCAATCCAAAGCGGCGTAGTGCATGACCGTTGACTTTGCATAGTCAAAAGGATTTCCTGACAACTGATGCGTCGCAGACAATGTGAATAGCTTACCCAGCGAATACAACGCTTCTGAGGCAACAGGGCCTTCGCCAAGTGCCGCGTGAAAGTTCTGGCGGGCGTAGTCAAAATAAGTCTGGATCGCAGCCAGAGATGACATTCTTCCAGCGATATCCTTTGGAATGATCTTGCTTTCGTGCCCTTCGACGACCATCAAGACATCAACGTCGATCCCGTTGTTTCCTTGTGCGTAGAAGTCGTCCGCCTCTTGTAGAGCCACTACCGCTCGGGTTAACGCTGCGGTGTATCTCTTACTCATCGTTTGAGCGTCATGCGACTGGGCAATAACTCGCAAGGCCGAAAAGAACTCTTCACGAGCCGCAAATGCTGCACGGCGTTTTGCAAGTGATTTACCCTGCTCGATATGGTTGACACATCGTTGAATGGAAGCGGGAGCCAATTGCAAATTTTCTCCCGGCGCGACCATCGGATTGATTTCACTCGCAATCAGACGATCGCCATTGTTACCGCTTACCTGGACCGGACCGATGTCGCTGGCCCACTGGTCTTGATCGTTTCTCAAGTCTTCGAAGCTGGCAAACTCTGTTTCAGTACTTGCACGAAACTGAGCCTCAGCTTTTTGAGTCGGAGCTGTTTGCGAATTATGGTCAGCGAACAAGTCCGCTTGGCCCATCTCATTGATAAACTGGTTCTTGATTTTTTGCGGTTGGTTGGCACCAGGTAATGGACTGGCATCTGCGGCTGAACCATCTTGCGAAAAGAATGGGTTTGATACGACTTTAGAACCTGGAGTTTCCGGGAACGACTCAACACTTGGTTTAGTCGGCTCGGCCAGTTCATCAATTGCGGGCAGAGCCGAGACGTTGACAAAGTCCATGTTGGTCATGCCATCTTCGAATGCCGCAACTTCTGAAGGAGCGGTCGCTGGCAACATTGGTTGCTCGTTAGGCTGTGAAAGTTCGTTAAAATCTGACAGCTCGTCAAACTCAGGAGCTTGCTTCAACTCGGTCAGCATCTCAGGTTCTGCTGTTGTGTTGACGAAGCGATCTGGCATCGTTTCAGACAAATCCACAAACGGAAGAACTTCCTCTGTTTCAGTTGGCTGCTGAGTCATGTGCAGGTCAGGTTCGTGCGTGCGAACCGGCTCAGCAATCCTGACTGCTGGGCTGGTTTCCAGTGGTTGCTGCATATGCAAAGGCAGCGACGGCGACTGGAAATCGGGCGCCTGAACTTGAACTTGCCCCGGATTCAACAACTGAAATCCGTCTGAATGGTTATCCAACTGTGTAGCTTTTTGCTTATCGGAATCGGTGTTTGCACTGAATGCCCAAACAAGAGCGAGTGCGATCCCAATGAACCACCAAATTCCTGAACCTTTGTTTTTCATGCTATCCTCAAACGCGGTGCAACACCGAACTATGTCAACTTGCAACGGTTTTATCGTCCGTGAGGGAAGTCGGACATTATTGGCTAATTCAGATTATGCGAACTTTATGTTCTGTAAGGTCTCACGAACCCCGATAACCGTCAAAGTTTAACATTGACGCTATTCTTCGCTGGGTAACGGCTTCCGTTTTCCTGTGAGCAGAACGGCGTTACGAAAACATCCACTGCTATCATGGAATTCCCCATCACCCGTTTGTTAGATTTGGATAAAGTCTGATACCGACGATTCAGCACCAAAAGGCCCCATACATGCAACCGAACATAGACCTTTTTCAAGAAGCGGAATGTGCGATTGAAAATGACGATTCCTCTGCGGCCCTTAAAAAACTCTTACAACAGTTTCGCAAGCACCCCACAACACGGGTCGGTGACTGCATTGTTAAGCTAGGGAATGTTGTCGGTTCAAGATCTAAACTCGGGGCAAGGATCGACCTTGAGCAGCTAAAAGTCATCAAACGATCTGAACAATCAGAAGTCTTGTCACCCTTACTTGATTTTGTGCCCACTGGCACCATGAACCAAGCGGTCGAATGCTTGGAAATAATCAATGAGTGGGAGGCCGATCCTCGCATCGATCGGAAATTGATTAAGTGGATGGCCGATCTCCCCTATCAATCAGGCGTCAGTCGAAAATTTTGGAGCCGGGTACTGAAACGTTTCAAAATAGCAATCGACCCGAAAGCAGTTTCGATGCTGCCTACAGTTACCCAAAACCACAACGCGAACGTTGGTTTCATTACTAGATGGCTGGACGAAAGAATTGAGCGGATTGCATCCAAACAAGTAGATCTTCGCGATGGATACACGTTGTCAACAAAAGAAGCCAGCCTGGTCGAAGAGATTTTCGAGTTGATTCCCGAAAAACAGCTCACCCTTCAAGAACAACTACTGGCCGACATTTTCGCCGCTCCGGAGGATGATGATTGCAAGCTTGTTTACGCGGACTATCTTTCCGAAAGGAGCGATCCGCATGGCGAATTCATACATCTCCAATTGGCAAAACTCACAAGGCCTCTTTCAAAGGTGCAAGAGCGACGCGAACGAGAGCTCCTTAACAAACACTGGCGCGAGTTTGTGGGGCCGCTTCAGAAAGTGATCTATCGCGAAAAACTGGAGTTCGAAAAGGGCTTTCTTTCGGTCTGTCGAGTCAAATCCGTTGGGCGAATCGAAAGCCTGTTGGACTGTCCTTACTGGAAAACGGCCAATAAGATCTATGCCGCCAGCCGTAGTCTTAAGATATTAAAAACAAACAGCCAGTTGGCAAAACACTGCCACCTGGCTCGTTAGTTGGTTTATTTGAATAAGGCAAACTTTGCCAAAATTGAGCAAAGTTGGCCAAATTTGGCGCTAAGACTTGGCTGCAGCCACTTCTTCTTTGGCATCCGCCGCTTCGCCTTTGGCCGCTTCGCCTTTGGTCGCTGCTTCGCCTTCGGCCGCCGCTTCGCCTTCGGCGGTTTCTGCTTCCGCTTCGGCTTCAACTTCCAATTCGCCTTCGATCAAACCGGCTTCGATCAGCAAACGGTTCAACTGCTTTGCGATTCCACCGACCACAGCGTTCTTGGACCGTCCACCCAACATACTGGAGCTGGTCAAAATGCAAACGGGTCCTTCGTAAGAAACCGCAGCTAGGTGCTTGAGGACATCGGGAACGATCGAGCCTTCGACTTCGCCCGCTAGGGCAAGCTGGTTTTGCTTGATCGAAGCAATGTCAGCGTCAGCAGGAACGTCCGCCAGACGAATTTCGGTAATCTGGTCAGCAGTAAGCTCAGACAATTGATCTTTAGCACCATCACCAACGACCCAGTTCCAAGTATCCAAGGAGATGCCGACGTTTGGCTGGCCGATCGTTTTGGCCAAAGTCAAAAGCTCTTCAGTCGTTTGGACGAACTTAAAATCGTGCTTTTTCTGATCCGCAGATGCTTGCAGAGCCAAACCGATTTTGATCGACTTCGCCGCAAACTTGGGCGCCAAATCGGCCAAGCGAGAACTGTGACGATCGAAATTCTCCTGGAACGAAAGCTCAGCATGCGTCGGAGCGATCTTTACATAGCAGCGAGTACCGTTCAGCTCTTCGGCCAAATCCAGAACCGTATCGATGCTGGCAAGCTGCTCGTTGTAAGTCGCATCGTCTGCATCCAGATCTACTGGCAAGCGAAACGTACCGATCTTCATTTTGGCGCTTTGCAGGAACTGGCAGGCAAACTCTTTGCCCAAAGCTCCATGACGGCCCAGCAAGTCAGCCATGTCGATTTCGACCGCATCGAATTTGTGAGTAAGAGCCAACTCGATCATCTCGTTTTGGCGACCAGAAACTCCCAAGCCATTGCAATTCAAGATTTTTTCCAACGTATTCTCCTTGTCCGCTTTATATATCTACTGTGTCAACTTTGTATTTAGATCCTCGGTTAGCCAACAGTGGAAAGCCACAATCGAGGAGACTTATTATCAATTAAGACGGAGTTGAATCGACTTAGATCACGCCGATTTAGAACCTATTAGGTATTCGAGCGAGGACTCCGGTAATTCTTAACCCGCGATTATGTCAAATCCATCAGGCAAAACCAAGTCCAAACGCATGTAAAGTCGCCAACGATTTGGGGGCATTTCCGGGTCTGGATCGGGGTTATCCGACCTCCGCAGCGCAGTTGGATTGGACGATCTACAAGATACGAGAGGTAATGCAGCGTCAAAACCGGGGAATTGGAGCGAACCTGAGGTGAAGCGGGGCGTCCGACTAAACAAATGGAGCAAATTAAAGCCTTGTATCTAATGGCGCGGGGGCAATAATTGCGATAAATCGAAAGAAACAGTTCTGCCCCAGTGAGCGGCAAGGCGCTAGCCGCCGGTTCGTGGAAATGATTGAGTAAGGGCAATGCGCCTTTTTAGTCTAAAGTTTGCAGACCTGTTTCATAAGTTTGATCGACTTTCAGGGGGCGAATTGGAATCGACCGGATACTGGAAGCAGTGGTGGCGTGTCGTGGTTGATCAGAGGGCCACGTAAAAATCTGATCAAAAACCTTA
>CAZDBA010000026.1:27577-37293 GCA_964503615.1 uncultured Pirellulaceae bacterium | reverse complement strand
TGCGACTTGATTTATTCCGGTGATAAGGGCTCAGATCGGTTAGCGCCAATCGTATTGGGTTTAGCGGCGACCCACCAGTCATAAACAGAAAATTAGCCCGGAGGGCAGCACAATAAGTTGTGCCGCCTAGTTGTTGTCAGGCACGAACCGTAATTCAATCCGGCGAAGGTTGATCGGCTGCCAAGCTTCCGGGTTAGGCTTAATACGAACGGTTTGTTCGCCAGCCGACTCGACTCGCAGGGTGCCCAGCGATTTCTCAACGTATTTACCGTAGCCGCCCGTTGATTCCATTTCGACCATTTGCGGTACACCGACCAATCCAAAGCTAAACTCGGTTTTGGGCGAATCGACTGAGAACTCAGCTAGAACCTCGTAGTTTCCAGGTTCAGCGCGGAAGGTCCATTCGACGTAAGCCTCTTTGTCGGTCCAAAGTCCAATGTGTGGAATATCGTCATGCGCCCGAAGGGCGGCGTCCTGGCTGCCTTCGTTATTGTGAATAAACGCATCGGAGACTGACAACATCAGTCGGCCTTCGCTGTCAACGGTCGGCAGTACCGCTTCTACTTCAAGCGTCCCGTTTACTTTTACTACCACGACACTGGCATAATCGTTAGGCGCCTCGGCGGGCAACGTGACAGAAACTCCTTCATCACCGGCAGCAGTCAATAGCTTTGCCTTTCCGTTCAATAACCAAGCACCTTGGACTTGGTTCTTCAAGCCCGGAACAACCAGTTTTCCATCTGCGGGCCAATCAAAAACATGCAAATACAACAACGTTCCATCTTCGACTTGTTTCTTTGTGCAACGTCCCCAGGGAAGACTTGGAAACGGACTGCCTGTCGTGCCATAAATCGACTCTCCGTTAACCTCCATCCACTTTCCAATAATCTCCAATCGCTCTACCGCTTGTGGCAACAAAGTACCATCACCGGTCGGGCTGACGTTCAGTAGATAGTTTCCCCCTTTGTGTGAGATGTCGATCAAATTGCGGATCAAAGTCTCAGCTGATTTGAACTTGTCATCACCAATCTTGTACCCCCAACTTCCGCTGATCGGCATACAGACCTCCCAGTCCTTGCCTACGGGCCCTTGATTGGGAATCTTGCGTTCAAACGTTTTGTAGTCGCCAGGATAGTCCTCACCCAAACGATCGTTGGTGATCACATCGGTCTGTAAATCGGTTAATGAATGCAAAGCGTCAAAAGAGTCTTTTGACATTTTTCGCGGCGTGTCCCACCAGAAGATTCCGATCGGTCCGTATTCAGTTAGCAACTGTTTTACTTCGGGAACGGCTTTCTCCATCACGTATTTGTCGCTGCTGACTCGTTCGATCGTCTTGTCCCAGTTATTGCCAAAGCCTCCAGGATGGTGCCAGTCCTGGGCTTGCGAATAGTAAAACCCAAACCGAATGCCCTGCTTTTGGCACGCATCAGCCAACTCTCTCATAATATCGCGACCAAACGGCGTTGCTTCCACAACGTTGTAAGGATTGCACTTCGAACCAAACATCGAAAAGCCATCATGGTGCTTGGCTGTTATCACGAGATACTTCATCCCCGCTTGTTTGGCCAAACCTACAAACTCATCCGCATCAAACTCAGTCGGATTGAACATACCTGCGTACTCTTCGTACTCAGCGATCGGAATCCGACCCCGGCACATCATCCATTCCGCACTGTTGGGTAATTTCTGTCCTTTGTATAATCCGCCCGTCGTTGAGTAGACGCCCCAGTGCACGAACATGCCGAACTTCCCCTCGCGCCACCACTGAAGCCGAACATCCCGCTCTTCATCCGTTTCCACGTGCCCTTCTTGCGAGGGTTCGGCGATCTGAGGAGTTTGCTGCTCGCCGACACGATCTGCCACGCTCTGACCAAATCCGTTCCGGTTCTCAAGACCAAAAAGGGTGGTAACTAAAAGAGTTAAGCAAAGAACATTCCGAGGTCTCATTTTTCACATTTGCCTTTTGAGGAAATCCTGCCTTCATCGCCCAGCATGCGGGGATGTTTCTCTCATACATTAGCTGACCACTCTTCGTCTACAAACGGTTTGGGGCCTTTTTTCAAAAACACTCAACAGCTAACAAGCACGGGCGTGCATCCCACTTTACACAACACTAAGGGGTGCCCAAACTCACCCAATTTAAAAATCGTATCGTTCTCGCATTTCCAGAGCGAGCTGTTCTTTGAAATTCCGGGAAAGCAACTACAATTACAGTCTTTGATTTTCGGTCAAAATTTAGGAAAGAAATGCTTCATAGTATTTGGACACGTGTGCTTCCACTGGCTGGCTGTTTTTTTGCCGGTTTAATTGTGGCAACAGGTACTGGTTCTTCCAAACCGGAAGAATTCAAGAGCGGTATCGTTTGGCCAGAACCACCTGTCGTAACTCCTGGCGATGCATCGACCCCTCCCTCTGACGCGATCGTCTTGTTCAACGGAACTGACCTGTCAGCTTTCAAGAACGGTAATAAGTGGATCGTCAAAGATGGCTATGCTGAAGCCAAAGGCAAATCAATTCATTCCAAGCAGTCGTTTGGAGATTGCCAATTGCACATCGAATTTGCAACTCCCGCCGAAGTTAAAGGGAAAAGCCAAGGCCGAGGCAACAGCGGCATCTACTTTATGGGAAAGTACGAAGTCCAAGTTCTTGATTCTTTTGAAAACCAAACCTACTTCGACGGCCAATGCGGCGCAATTTATAAACAACAGCCTCCCATGGTTAACGCTTGCCGTGGACCCGGCGAATGGCAAACTTACGATATTGTTTTCAAAGCGCCTCGGTTCGATGAAACGGGCGAGCTCTTGTCACCTGCGTACGTAACCGTGCTGCACAATGGTGTTTTGCTGCACAATCATTTCGAATTGACTGGCAGTACCGAATGGGACAAAGCTCCTGAATACGAAAGCCATCCTGAAAAACTACCACTGGTGTTGCAGTACCATCGGAACCCAGTTCGTTATCGAAACATCTGGATTCGAGAAAACCTGACACCTTTGGCTGGGACATTGCCTGAAGAAAAACCAACCCCAGAGAACAAAGGGTAGTTGCCTTGAACGCACTTAGTGGACTGTGGCGTGACACTTGGTGGATGTGGTGTGGATTCGCAATGGGTGGGGTTCTGATGGCTACGTTCGTCCACCCTATTTTCCTTGTGATCTTTCCGATCTCGATCGTCTCGTTCGTTTATTTCGGATTGCTCCGCTACGACGAGGATGGCAACATCAAAGCCGAAGACGAATAGAACAGAGGTTTAACGCCTCCCCCAATCTCTCTGGTCCACCTCTGTCCTGGCGTTGCTTTCCTGAATTTGGCCATGCAACTGGCTTGGTCTGCTCTCGAGTTACGTTGATTGATTCATGGTGAAAAACCATACAAACCCGACCCACGAGCGAGTGGTTCTGCCGAGCCTGCAAAAACTCTCGCTCGCGCGTCGGGCTTATGCAACTTAGTGCTTCTTCAACGATGTCCAAATGCCAGGTCAAGAAAAGAAAAAGGCCGAACCCGAGGAGAGACTTCGCCAAAGAGGGTTGGCGGGGTTCGGCCGTTCAATGTTAACCACAATAATGAGGCAAACATCATAAGGCAGGAATAAAAGGTGAAGGGGCAGGAATAAGGCAAAGCTTCGGGAGATCGAATAGAATATCCCACCCCTTCGCAAGAACTAAAATGCAACTGCTGTGCCAAAAGGCATGCCGCTTAAAAGTCCCTGATTTTCGCCACCTTACTCCCAACTCGTTGTGGGAAAACATGACAAACTGAGATCTTCGTCCCAATTTGAGAATTCGTTTGCACTCGTTAAAGCCCGAGCTAAAATACAGATGCAAGTTTTAGGGCGTTTCGTTAAACGCCTGTGAGATGAAGGGCCGCGACTTTGAAAGTAGTGTGCCCTTTTTTCGTTCTTGAGGGGTTTCCTGAGCCTTTAACCTTCTAAAACAGGGCATTGCAGGCCAAACCTAATCGAGTTACGTATCTCAGAATTAGCATGTGGATTTCGATTCTGAGCATTGGCATCCAAGGCATCCTGCTCGTTGGGCAGTACCTGACTTGCTGGGGTACTTCGCTCAGTTTATTGCGATGATTAATGTCGGTGAAGAAAGTGGAGCACTCGATATTGAGCTGTTGCGAGTTCGTGACACCAATCTCAATGGAGGAGTCGTTGATTTGCTTCAATCCAATTGGGCCAAAAACGTGTTACTGTTTGCTCTGAGATGGCCTCGAATCAGTTGATCGCCGCTTTCCATTCGACGCTAAGAAAACTAGTATACCTTCATAGCATTCCAAGTGATTCGATCGCTTTGCTTCTTCGAAGATTACACGTTTTTCAAAAATCAAACTGAAACCAAAGTTGTGCTAACCGTCGAAGATATCCTGGGCCCCAATGGATTGATCGCAAAGCGAATCCCAAGTTTTGAGCATCGCCCCGAACAGATTCAGATGGCCGAGTCCGCAGCGGCTGCCATGGCTGAGCCCCACCACCTGATTGTCGAAGCTGGCACGGGAGTTGGGAAAAGCTTTGGCTATCTTGTCCCGGCCATTCTCAGCTTGGGGCAAAACCAATCGCCGGACGCCAAAGAAGAAGACCGCAAACGGATCGTCATTTCGACCCACACGATTAGCCTGCAAGAGCAGTTAATGTCCAAAGACATTCCGTTGCTCAACAGTATCATGCCGGTTGAGTTTTCCGCTGTGCTTGCCAAAGGGCGTAGCAATTACATGAGCAAGCGGCGGCTAAATAACGCTCTGAAAAAATCAGCCAGCTTGTTCAGCACCTCCAATGAAACAGACCAGTTGCAAGTCCTGAGGTCTTGGAACGCGGAGACCGCCGATGGATCCAGATCATCTCTGGCCGAGAAACCGCTCTTAAACGTCTGGGATGAAGTCCAAAGTGAATCGGGAAACTGCCTGGGCAAATCCTGCGCGACCTACAACGACTGCTTTTATTTCAAAGCCCGCCGACGCCTTAAAAACGCCGATATCCTAGTCGTTAACCACTCGTTGTTTTTCAGCGATCTTGCCTTGCGACGGTTGGGAGTCAGCATCCTACCAGACTATCACACTGTCATCTTGGACGAAGCTCACACACTCGAGAACGTGGCTGCCAACCATCTTGGTCTGAGTGTAAGTTGGCGACAAATTAAATACATCCTCAACAAACTCTACAACGAGCGACAGCAAAAAGGACTGTTTGCACACTACAAACTTGAACCTGGAATCGAGAACGTCATCAAATGCGAACAGATTGCCGAAGATTTTTTTGGTGACGTAAATAGCTGGATCACCCGTAACTCAAAAACAACGACTGCCAGCCGCAGCCAGAGCGTGCGTATCGAGAAACAGGGGATCGTGCAAAACAAACTCTCGGCTGCTTTAAACCACTTGGCAAATCTGACTCGCAAATTTGGTGAACAACAACAGAACGCATCGGACAAACAGGATTTCTACTCGGCGCACGAACGTTTAAATGTGCTTGCCGACTGTATCGAACAATGGCGATTGCAAGACGCTCAGGATGACGTGTATTGGGTTGAAACAACACACTACCGCCGCGGTGGGATGAATATCAAGCTCTGCTCGGCGCCGATCGACATTGGACCAGCGATGCGAGAAAACTTGTTCAACAAAGTTCCCAGTTGCATCATGACCAGCGCGACCATCGCAGCGGGCAAACAAAAATCGTTTAACTTTTTCCAATCACGAGTCGGCCTTACGCAAACCGAGACCAAGCAGCTTGGCAGCCCATTCAACTATTCGGAACAAGCTCGTTTGGTCATCATCACCAACATGGCCGATCCCGCCAAAGATCGTAACACCCATGAACGACAATGCATTGACGCGATTCAACATTACGTTGCCAAAACAGATGGACATGCATTTGTGTTGTTCACCAGTTTCGCGTCACTGAATCGAGCCGTGAGTGCTCTAACGCCATGGTTGATCGACCGCAAACTGGCGATCTACAACCAAGGTGACGGAACTCCGCGTACTCAGTTGCTGGAACAGTTCAAAAAGAGCCCGCGTGGCGTCTTGTTTGGCACCGACAGTTTCTGGCAAGGCGTCGACGTTCAGGGGGATGCGCTGCAGAATGTTATCATTACTCGATTACCTTTCAGCGTACCCGACCAGCCTCTATTGCAAGCTCGGTTGGATAAAATCAAAAGCACTGGCGGCAATCCGTTCAACGACTATCAATTACCCGAAGCAGTAATCAAGTTCAAACAGGGCTTTGGGCGATTGATTCGCAGCAAGTCAGACAGCGGCATCGTAGTCGTCTTGGACCCACGCATTAGCACCAAATATTACGGGCGAGTATTTCTGGAATCGCTTCCCGAATGTGCGATCGAGATGGAAACGATCTAACAAGCCAAAACGCTCTCCTGCTTATCCTTCGGATTCGCTAGACGCCAACAATTGAGACACAACGGCGCCCAGTCCTCCGCCTAATCCGCCACCCAACGCACCAAAAAGGATCGCCCAAAACATCCCTTTGCATTCCAGAACTTGACGAATGTAAAGTGCCGCCACGATAAATACAGCCATAAAAATATAGATAACCACTTGTTGGGCGAGGGTTGGCTGGGGCTTTTTACTCATTCAACTCACTTGAACTGGGAACAATTGATAAACCGGGAATTTGCAAACTCTAGTCTAAGAGTCGCCCAGGAATTCATCAAGAAGACGATCAGTTCTATCGGGGAACCGGGCGATTGTTTTATAAGTCTAAAAAACAATCGCGAACAATTCGGTTGCCAATGTGTCATTTTGCGTTGACACTACTCTTAAAAACGAGGCATGAGGTAGAATGAGAAAGTTGGCAACGATTCGGAAAGTAGACGATATTCGACCCATTGATGGCGCGGATATGATTGAGCTGGCAGTCGTGGATGGTTGGAAATGCGTCACCCAAAAAGGCGAATTTGCCGTCGGCGATTCCGTTATCTATTGCGAGATCGATTCGTTTTTGCCAATTCGAGAAGAGTTCGAATTTCTGCGCAAGTCATCATTCAAAAAGATGGGCGACGACGAAGGATTTCGCCTACGCACTGTAAAACTTCGCGGCCAGATTTCTCAAGGATTGTTGATTTCACCAGCTGTTTTGAATCGCGAATTCGAAATGGGAGAAGACGTGACGGAAGAACTGGGTATCGTCAAATACGAACCGCCCATTCCTGCATGCCTGGGCGGAACCGTATTAGGCGGATTTCCTTCAAGCGTTACCAAAACGGACGAAGAGCGAATTCAGAACCTCGCGAGTGTTTACGATTCATATCGAGGTAAAGAGTTTTTCGTTTCTGAAAAGCTGGATGGAACTTCATTTACTTGTTTCTTGGATGATGAATTCGGCGTCTGCGGTCGCAACTGGCAATACGCTGAAGATGACAAGAACAGCTTCTGGCAAGCCGTCGCCAATTTGGGACTGCGTGAAAAAATGGAACAACTTGGTCGACGTCTGGCGGTCCAAGGAGAGTTGATTGGACCTGGAATCCAAAAGAATCGTTATCAGCTAAAGAAGCAACAACTTTTTGTCTTTAACGTTTTTGATATCGAACAATTCGGCTACCTGGAAAAGGAAGAGATGAATTCGGTAAGCCAAACGTTGGGCCTTGAGGTGGTTCCGTTTATCGATAACCTGAAAGTTCCCGATACGATCGACGAGATTCTGGAATTCGCGCAAGGAAAGAGTGTTTTGAATTCGCAAACCGAACGAGAAGGTTTGGTTTGGGTCCACGGAAGCGGCAAAGACCGAATTTCGTTCAAAACGATCTCGAACAAGTTTCTTGCTAAACACGGCGACTAACTTACGAATTGCAGCATGGCAATAGTGTCATGCTGCAATTTTCGTGTTCAGAAGTTCTCCGTAATCGAGTTCACTCGATAGTTAAAATCACTCGATAGTTAAAACCGGCTCGATCACCCCTTCGGTTTCCTCGGAGGTGTCCCCAACTGCAGGCTCGGCACCTTCTTCTTTGTCCATTTCGTCATCCTTGTCCATGTCTTCTTCGGCAGCAGGTTCAGCTTCTTCCCACTCGGCAACAAGGCCATCGTTGTTGATGTCCATAGTGGTAATCGCTTCGGCCGTGTTTGTCAGATCTTTGTAGTGCGACTTGCCGTAAGTCAATTCACCGCCAAGGTGACCGACCCAGCCGATTCCGCCAGCAAGGATGATACATCCCAGCTTCCAAAGAAATCCGTCGTCCGGATCTTTATTGCGGGCACCAGCAGCGAACAGACAAAGCAAAAAGGCAAATACGGTAGCAACCAGCGCACTGGTTCGGTGCCAGAAAATTTCAGGCTGTTGATCCATAAGATCATTCATCTCGGTAACAGTCCAGCCTGCGTTTTTCATTGGGGCATACCACCAACCGGTCACACAGCCAATGATGGCAAAGATCGTACCGAACCAAAGACAGTAATAAGCACAATCGCTCATAACAAAATTGCCACGCAGTCCAAGCAGGGCGAATAACCCGGCGACCAACAGCAATCCAATCGGCAAGTGAATCGCGGCCGGGTGAAGCGAGCCGATCGCGTTCCAAGGATTGGCTTTGGGAGCTGGACGATCCTTCATATCTTCTTCTGCGTCAGGAGCAGGCACGACCAACTCGACATCTTCCGGCCAATCAGCACCTTCATCGATCCATTTGACAAGCATCGCGATATCGGAATCATCCAACGGACCTGTTGGCAAACCTTCTTCCCAATGTCGTGAGTTTTCCGGGGGCGGCATTGTAAAGTCTTTGTCGGTGCTCTGGACGTAGTCCACCATCAACGGACTCTCCGACGCCTCTTCGGGATAAACCCATTCGTCGAACAAGGTCTCCCGATCGTCCATCCGAAAACCACCCTCATCTTTGTCCTCGTTGTGGCAAGCCATGCAGTTCGCTTCCAGAATCGGCTTGATATTTTTGACAAAGTCGACTTTGGTTTGGGCGCTGAGTGACGGGGCAAACCCGACCAAGCAAACGAACAGACAAACAATCATCGTAAGTGGGGACGATGAATACCACGCTTTATGAAAAGCCATGTGACTCGAATCCTGACATGAAAGTAAATGCATAAGATGTCTTTCGACATTAAGGCTCCGCTAATTTTAGATGATTGGTCGGATTTCTCAACAAGCTTTGCGGGAAACACTGACCAATCGAAAAAGATTAGCTACCTTGCCCCAAGCCCCGCCAAAATCAACTTGATTCGCATCCCCGAGTGATTCCAGCCGGATCAGATTAAATGAGATCAGCAAACTGCTTAACAAATTAGAACCGAGAAATCTGGCGAGATCTAACCGTCGTAAAGCGGTAATACCATAATCTTTCCGTCACCAAGTCGCCCCGTCCGAGAAACCGACTTGAGCTTTTCGATCGCTTCTTCAACATATTGGGCTTCCAGCCAAATCGTAATTTCGACTTTGGCGACAAACGCGTGAACATATTCGTTGCTGCGATAGTTTTCCAGGTAGTTCTTTTGCCGGCCGTAACCTTTGACTTCGCGCGCGATTAATTCTTCGATGGGCAAATCACCACAAGCCTGAATCACTCGTTCGGCCAGAAACGGTTTCACGATCGCGACGATCTGCTTCATCTGTCATCGCTCTCTGGCTTGATCGCAGCCCAAGTCCAATGCCGATCTGACGACGCGTATACCGTCTGCGGATCGAACCCCAATTCCTGGACCAAAGCTCGAATCTCTTCCAGCGATAAAGAGGCCCGTAGCGAATC
>CAZDBA010000026.1:0-27477 GCA_964503615.1 uncultured Pirellulaceae bacterium | reverse complement strand
ATCATTCCATCCGCTTCTATGTTGTATCGGGCAAGCTCCAACATATTGATCGCCATATCGATTGCCATCACGCGACATGTATCCAGTCGATTACACAACTCGATCGGAATCAGTGCGGTCGCCGTACCAATGTCCAGCACGTCCTCGATTTCGAAATCACGTTCTTTTGCAAAATCAAGCAGGTCAGTTACGAATTGAACGTTGACCGCCGAATGGTCCATGTCGTTATAGTCATTCGCCTCTTCGGGCGAGTCCATAATTTCAGGTTCGAGCACACGTGCAAGTATCATAGGAGTTTCTCAAAATCTTCGTCTGTTTCGACCGGCGTTTGGGTTGTCAACCAACCCATCAAAAACATTAGAACTGCCATCACAAGGTACGCAATCGCAAACTCAATAACCAACTTTCTTGGTAAGCCATCAAAAACGGCATCTTTGATTTGCCATGGAAAAAACGTTTTGTCACCCGGCAACGGAGAGTGCATAAAGCCAAACATGGTCAAAACACCACCGATCGCAAAATAAATAGCCGCGCTCCCAAACTTACGATCGATCATCTTGGCCGTTGCAGAGGCCCAAATCAGGCTGGTAAGAATAAACCCTCCCGCCAAAACGCCAATGTATGCCTTGAGATTGATCAATTCTTCAGCCAGGAAATCAGGAACTCGGGAAAAATCGAGAACATCTCCATAGCGATCAATCAAAATAATCGAAACCAGTTTCGCAATAGCAGGTAAAAAGGCAACGGCCAACGCACCAAAGTGTCTTCGTGGAGTCACAAGGAAACTGGCAGCCGTAATCTCCAGCCCGATAAAAATAAGGATAGGTAGCACTGCGGTCTTGGGAAGAACGGCAAACAGCAAACTGAAATAGCCGATTAAACCTGCTCCTCCTACAAACAAAGCGGTCGCCAACGTGTAAGCCGCGCGACCTCCCATCGCTTTGTACGCCGGATGGCCGATGTAAGGCGTCGTCTGAATCACACCCCCACAAACCGCCGCCAGAACAGTAGCACCCGCTTCGATACCGATCACATCACGTGTATTAAACTCGTCCCCCACCGACGCTGCACTTTCTGCACAGTCAATTCCGCCAATTACAGTCGCGACCGCAAAAGGAATGATGTATCCCAAGTAGCCCATCGTGTCTGAAAAAGCGCCGACCCACTCAAAGCGAAATGCCTCAAGCCAACCTGTCGGAAACCAGGAAACGCTTCCCATCGCGTTTTGCTTGACCAGTTCAACGCCAGCGGCCATTTCAATTCCCACCAGCAAGTACCAGATCACGCAACCGATCAACACGGCGCCCAGCGCGCCGGGAATCTTAAAAGGTAAATGATTTCGAGCAATCAAAGTCGCAAGTACGATGGCCAAAGAAGCAAATCCGACAATCGGACTGGCCACCAGTTCTGGAAGTTGATTGAAAGCGATCAGCACCAAAGCGATTGCTGCTAGCGAACCGAGCAAGCCGGCGCGGGGAAAGACCTTATGAATCCAGTTTGAACAAAATGCCAATACGCCCTTGATCACCCCCATGATCACTAACGCACAGATTCCGATATGCCATGCTTGCATTGCCGCCGCGTCGGTATCCAGGCCCTCACCCAATGCCGCTTTGTAGGCTGGCCCAACCACTAGCAACGTCATTCCGATGGTACTGGGCGTATCCAATCCCAGCGGCATGGCCGTCACGTTACTTTTGCCAGTCTTTTTCGCATATCGAAACGACTGCCAGAAAAAGAGAAGGTCGCCAACCAAAACTCCAATGGCAGTCCCTGGAACCATGTAAGCGAGTGCAAACTCTACAGGGAATTGGAAAGGGCCCACCAAAAGCGTGACCATGAGCACTAAGCCAGCAATGTTATCTAACATCAAGCCAAAAAAGGCATTAACGTCGCCAGCAGCCACCCACTTGTAAGAATTTTTTGTCATCAAGCGTCCAATCGGCATAGCCTTTGCGATACACCACTTCCAGAGTTTAAAAACCAAAAAGGCTCTGTTTTTTCGACTTTCACTTAACAACAACGAACTGATTTGCCAGCAAGCTTTTTGTGCTGAACCCGTCCAAATTGTTGAAAGTGCCGAATTTCAGAGACTTTGGCTACGCCGCGAGTTTAAAACGTGAAAAAAAGACTGTAAAGCGACCAGATGTGTCCGGCAGTCTGCGAAGTACTCAAACAGGAAGGTTTATTTCAAAGTTAATCAAGGAGACGCATCGGAGGGAATTTGGGCATTTGGGCGAAAAAGTCGCCTCTAGCCTGAACTGAACTCACTAACATGCGTAGATAAGTATGAAAGCCACGGCTAACGAACTGCACTCTAACCACAAACGACAACTCAAGGCAAAAGAAGATTCAGTGACCGACGAAGAACTCCTTTTGGAATACCGTCAAACGGGCAATCGTGAATTGTATGCCCAGTTGGTCTACCGATATGAACGTGAGTTGTTTAACTACCTACGCCGATATCTTGGCAATGCCGAGATGGCGGAGGATGCTTTTCAGGGGGCGTTTTTGCAAGTCCATCTGAAGTGTGAGCAGTTTCAGGAGGGACGCAGGTTCCGCCCGTGGTTGTACACGATAGCGACCAACCAAGCGATCGATGCTCGACGCCGAAACAAACGACACAGGATGGTCAGTTTGGATACGCCCAGAGAGCAGGATCACGAAGACGTTGGTCGTCTTGTTAATCTGTTGGAAAGCGACGACCGAAGCCCTTTGGATTCGGCTGTCAGCGCAGAACGTGAAAAGATTGTTCGACGCTCACTCGATGAGCTTCCAGAAAATCTGCAATCGGTAATTCAACTGGTTTACTACCAGGGAATGAAGTACCGAGAAGCTGCAGAGGTTCTCGAAATTCCTGTCGGCACAGTCAAAAGTCGTTTGCACGCTGCCGTTGCAAAACTAACAGATGTTTGGAAAACATCTTACATCGAGTAGAAACTAACGTGAAAAATCCCTCGCAAGATGATTTGCTTGGCTATGTTCTCGATGCTTTGGACGCATCGGAACAACGGCTGCTACAGGAACTGGTCGACAGCGATCCCTCGTTGGAAGAAGAGCTTCTGAAAATCAAAAATGCGTTGTTGCCTCTGGAGGCGATCGACGTTCCATCAGGCCCTCCTGCAGGACTTGCCAGACGAACATGCGAAGCCGTTGCCGTTTCCGCCAAGCAACAATCTGCAAGTTCCAGCGAGAGTGAGAGCGAGATTTCCGATCAACCTTCAGCTACTCAAAAGCTATCGCCTGCGTCGGGTGGTATGTTTGCCGGACACGGCAGTTGGTCACTGATGGATTGCTTAATTACTTGCGGCGTAATTTTGGTTGGCGCAGCGATTCTTTTTCCGGCTCTCGCCGCCACGCGACATCACGGTCGTATTGCCGCCTGCCAAAACAACTTGCAAAACCTAGGCGCTGCTTTTCTCGACTGGAGCGAGATCAACGAAGGCAATTTCCCTTCGATTCCTACATCAGGAAATCTGTCTGTGGCCGGCAGCTACGCACCGCAACTGAAAGACATGGGTTTGATTTCTGACGACTCAATATTTGCATGTGCAGGCCGGACTGGCGATCGAACAGCTCCGATGAGCATTCCCTCAATCGAAATGATTGAAAGCGCAAAATCGAGCGAACAACTGCAACATTATCGTAAAACGATGGGTGGCGACTTCGGGTATTCATTAGGGCACAACGAAAACGGAGTCTACCGTACAGCAAGTCGAATGGGGCGCTCCCACTACGCTTTGCTCGCCGACGTCCCCTCCTGCAAAAACGCTCAACGCATCAGCAACAACCATGGCGGCAAAGGCCAAAACACGTTGTTCGAAGATGGCCATGTGAAATTTATCGCCGGTGGAGCGATTGGCGAAGACGCCTTGTTCGAAAACAACATGGGCTTGGTCGCACCGGGAGCAGACCGCTTCGATTCAGTTATCGCTCCCGGTTGGGTTACCCCTGTCATGCTGACAAACCCGCAATAAGTAAATTTACCGACAAGTAAATTTACCGACGGCATATCCCCGAATGCCCCGAATGGGCGAAGCACCTACCCATGGGCATCAACCCATGGAACACGCATCATCTTCATTCAAAAATTCTCCCAATGTGGCGCGATCCAACCCCGATTGGGGCGTTTCCAAAAATTGCAATCGGCTTACAATTCAGAGGTAGCTTCTGAATCTCAATCCGTCTCGCGTGAGCCAGCATGAACCCCTCCAACTTTCGAATTGGCATTGGCCATGATACGCATCGAGTCGGCGAGGGCGGGCCGATGATTCTGGGCGGAATTACGATCGAGCATGACAAACATCTGATTGGTCACAGCGATGCGGATGTCCTATTGCACGCCGTTACCGACGCGATCCTGGGGGCCTCAGGGAACGGAGATATCGGAGAGCTCTTCCCCGACACTGCAGACGAGAACAAAGCACGCGACTCGGCGGAAATGTTGAGCGCTGCAAAAGACTTGGCACAAAAAGACGGTTTTGAAATCGTCAATCTCGACTGCATCGTTTTCGCTCAACGCCCTAAACTAACTCCCTACAAAGCCGCAATTGGTCAGCGAATTGCGGAAATTCTAAACATCGAACCTGATCGAGTCGGAATCAAAGCGAAAACAGGTGAAAACGTAGGACCCGTCGGAAAAGAGACAGCACTGATGGCTGAATGCGTTTGTTTAATGTACAAAAGTGGCTTAAGCGGGTAGCGAAAAACGAAATCGTGTTTTCATGATGAAAACATCCAGCGTGACGGAGTGCGTAAATTGACTGAGGCAACACCAACTCGAATCCTTGGAATTGATCCCGGGTTAAACGTAACCGGCTACGGGGTTATCGACGTCATCGGAAACTCAGTGACTCTGGTTGAGGCCGGTATCGTCAAATCAAAACGGCGCGACACGCTTTCCCAGCGACTTCATTCGCTGCACGAAGGAATTACCGACGTAATCAAATCACTCAACCCTCACGCGATCGCGGTTGAGCAGCTTTACAGTCACTACGAACGGCCACGAACGGCGATCCTGATGGGCCACGCGCGTGGAGTTCTGGTC
Organism: uncultured Pirellulaceae bacterium; assembly: GCA_964503615.1. GTDB lineage: Bacteria > Planctomycetota > Planctomycetia > Pirellulales > Pirellulaceae > CAZDBA01. Next base: position 22,430 of record CAZDBA010000026.1, on the reverse strand, counting down.
TTGTCAGCCGCACAAAACAATTTGCCGTTGCATGATTATGCGGCAACCCAAGTCAAACGAATTTTAACCGGAAACGGACGGGCGCCTAAAACTCAGATCCAATCGGCGATCATGCACCAATTGGGTCTGGAAGAAACACCAGAGCCACACGACATTGCGGACGCGCTGGCAATCGCACTTTGCCACTACTTCCAAACCCGCACAGCGAGCTTGATTTAGCATTCAGCTCAACAACATGAAAGAACATCTATGATTACCAAGCTGACCGGAAAACTGTTGCGGTTAGGGGATGACCGAGCAACGATCGAGGTGCCTCCATTTGAATACGAAGTCCTAATCCCCGAATTTACACGTCGGCAACTTCAGGGCTCGGTCGGTGAAAGCATCTCGTTGCACACGATTCATGTTCTCGATGGCAACCCCACCACAGGCGGTAGAATGTTTCCGCGATTAATCGGATTCATGTCCGAAGTCGAACGCGAGTTTTTTGATCTGATCTGCAGCGTCAAAGGTCTGGGAGCCAAAAAGGCACTCAAGGCAATGGTGCGACCGGTAAAAGATATCGCCAAAGCGATTGAGCAGCAGGACGTTAACACGGTCAAAACACTGCCTGGCGTTGGCCCAAAGATGGCCGAGTTAATGATTGCCAATCTGCGTCGCAAGATGCCCAAGTTTGCTCTGATGGCCGACCGTAGCGACACCCAAGATTCCGCCGACGTGGAACGCAGTATCGTGGACGAAGTCTTTCAGATCCTTTGCTCGATGGGACACAGCGAATCCGAATCCAGGCAATTGCTTGACGGCCCGCTGGCAACCAAAAAGAAATTCAAAGACGTCGAAGCACTTTTCCAAGCCGTCTACGACACGAAAACGCAATCGTAGACTAACGTTCCTAGCTCTCCAGAAACTAAAAAAGCCGCCTGATAATCAGGCGGCTTTTACTTTGTTTTGATCAAATCTCGCGACGGAGTTTAAAACACGTCGGTCAAAAAGTGGTGACCAAAGTGGTATCGACGCGGTGTTGGATAGTAATTGTGCCAGTGACGGTTGTATACCGGAACACGCGCCTCTTTAGGGTATCGATAGTACAAATTGTCAGCGCTACGGTAGTGGTCGTTGCGATAGTTTTGTGGATAGTAGATGTATGGATAGTGATAAAAACGATCCAGGTTCGCTGAAGCTTGTCCACCACGGTACGCGTTCTGCTGCGCTTCGGCGGTTGAGGGCTGGCTGACAATCGCCATAGCTGCGACGACAACTCCGGCCACGATTAAACGACGAATCATTGGAGTAGTTCCTCTTTTTGGGTCTTTTCAAAATCAACCGGCCCCTGTCAGGACCTTGGTTGCGCAGCATTCATTGTGCTGAATTGAATTGCGGTGTAATGCTCACAAGGGTCCATCGGCAATCGGCGCCAACGGCAATCAATGAATAACTCGCAAAAACGGACTAACAGAATAAATCCACTCGGCAGGTTCCAGCTACAAAAACTAGATAGAGTTTGCGGGCAATGGATGAGAGAAATTACTGGGCTACAAGCAGAACTGGGAAAACGGTTGCTAGCCGATTTAGCTCGGCTTAGCTCGGCATAACGCCGTTCTTGATATCTTCTTCGAACTGATCCATCAGAGGCCAATCGATTGCACAAGTGCCAAAATCGGCCATGTGCTGATAGCCTTCCAACCGAGCTATAGCCGCATCCAACAACGAATCATCTTTTTTGAAAACGGGACCGTGGCTTGGCAGTAGCCAGCGAACATCACTTTTCCGAATTCGCCTGAGCGATTCCACAAATGCGACTAGGTCACTGCCATGATGCGCGTCAATCGCTCCGACACATCCATCGCGATAGATATTATCGCCACTGAACAGCAAATCACCCATCCGAAACGAAAGCTGGCTATCCGTATGCCCCGGTGTCAACCAAACTTCGATTTCAAGATCGCCAACAGAAACGATATCTCCGTCATTCAATAAGATCTCCACGTCAACCGGAGGCATCTTCATGTCGATGTTTTGGGCCTCGATCTTTGCGAATGTCTTGATCGGATCACCCGTTTTCAACGGTTTAGCGGCCAGTTCGTGTGCCGAAACGTCTGCTTTAAAGATCTGTTTGGCGCGAGCAAGTCCCTGGATATGGTCTACATCTGCGTGCGTGGCTATTAACGTTTTACACTTGGAAAACGGGAAATCCAGTTCACGAACCAGCTCAACGATTTCCTCAACGACTTCTTCATATCCGATGTCGATCATCACCCACTCGCCTTGGGAATAGATGATATAGACGTTGCATCCTAATACGTAACCAAGCTGATGATTGACTTCGATTACGTTCGGAAAAATCGGTTTGGGTTGGAGCATAAATCGTTTCAAGAGCAGATAAAGCTGCGAGCAACCGCCAATCGACGTTACTCCTCAATGCTCGGCAAATTTGTTTCGCCGTTGGGCCGTAATTATATTGGGCCTAGTTTTGAATACAACGTACATGTCATCGTTTCAAGTACACAAGCTCAGGCAAATTCGATGGTTATTGCGGTAAGGAAACTTGTTCCGCTGCCTCCAAAACCGGTAAGCAAATTGCCAAAAACCGATTTTCGTAAACAAGTTCCCATTTCAATCCACAGGCTTTTGCGGCCACGATTATCGCCAAGTGGCCAACAGAACAACTCGATTTACTGTAATTGTTTACGCAAAACTCCATAAATCATGCGAAAATATGGATTTTCGCACGAATTCGAAGCACCCTAGTCGATTTCGGCGGTTTCAAACTGACCTTTATTATCGGTAAAGCCACAGGAATCGCCTGCTAAAGGTGAATTGTTACGAGCTTGGAGTACCACAAGCCCTAAATCGAATGGTAGAATAGGGTATTAGGAGTTGTGTTTACGACTTTTAATCTCCAACTCACCCAAACCTCTGGATCTGTCTTTATTCAGCACTGTTTCATTTTCGGAAATTGTTAGGAAAACCAAATGGCAAAATGGCCTTTAAGTTTTGGAATATTCATTGTGGTCTTGACCACTGGACTCTCTGTATTCGCCCAACAGGAAGAGGTTAACCAGCAGCCTTCATCTGAAGTCAGCTTGGACTTTCTGGAGGCAGGTGAAACACCCACTATCGAGCAAATGCAGGCAATGCAGGAAAAGGTACGAGAGGTTTCCGATTTGGTAAAAGCCGCAACGGTCAATATTCAAATTGGGGGGGCTCAAGGTACCGGCGTCATCATTAGCCGAGACGGTTACGTCTTTACCGCCGCGCACGTGATCGGAAAGCCAGAAGTAAATGCTAACATCCGATTTCCTGACGGAACAGTCGAAGTTGCCAGAACTCTGGGCGTTAATCGCAACATGGACTCTGGAATGCTAAAGCTCAAAGGCGACGGGCCTTATCCTTATATTGATATCGGCGAATCGAGCGAACTCAAAAAAGGCCAGTGGATCATGGCGGTCGGTCATCCCGGTGGCTGGGACGAAAAACGCGGCATGGTTGTCCGAGTGGGACGAGTCCTTTCTACAACCAGTAAATTTTTGCGAACCGACTGTGTCTTGGTCGGTGGTGATTCAGGTGGGCCTCTCGTTGACATGAATGGCAACTTGATCGGAATCCACTCACGGATCTCCCGTCAGCTGTGGGAAAACATGCATGTGCCAGTCGACTCGTTCTCAGACGAGTGGGACCAACTGGCTGAAGGAGAAATTATTGGTGGTACTAAATTCCCCTACGTCGGGATCAGCTTTGTGGATTCCACAAACGAGATTTCTGCAGTCTCAAGCGACAGCCCAGCGTCCGAGGCTGGACTCAAAACCGGTGATCTTGTGATCGCAGTGGACGATACCGAAATTGAAAACAGAGCCGACTTTTCACGAGTGGCGAGAAAATTGAAGCCGAAAGACGAGATCACAATCAAAGTGAAACGCGAAGATGAAGAATTGGAATTGGAGCTAACTGTGGGTGTTCGCTAGATAGCCACACCAGACTTTGCGAACATTACACACAACTAAATCTCTAGGGATTATTCGATATGAGAAAAACAACTTTGTCCAATCTGCTTTCCGTATTCACACTGACCATGTGTGTCTCTCTACTGGCCGCACCTGGTTTGGCAGCTCCGCAGTCAGACCAAAAATCGAAACAAGAGCAAGAAAAATCTGATTCCAAGGATGAAAAGGAATCAGAGAAAAAAGAAGACGAAAAGAAATCGGCCAAGTCGAAAAAGCAAACCCGAACTGGCACCCAACGAATCGGTCGAATGCTCAAAAGCTCTCGTGCTTCTGACGAGATGATCGCAATCATGAACCCACTTACCGCATCAGCGTCGGAATCGACTGTCGCTGTCATGTCGGGAAAAAAGCAAATCGCATTGGGAATGATTGTTGATTCAAGTGGACTTATCCTGACCAAATCAAGTGAGTTGGCAAAGGATCTGAAAATTGTTGCTGGTGGCGAATCCTACGAAGCAAGCGTGTACGGTATCGACTCAAAAACCGATCTGGCAATGCTCAAAATCGACGCAGAGAACCTGCCAGTCGCCAATTTGAACCCGGTTGAACCACCTGCACTTGGCAGTTGGCTTGCTTGTGCGGGACCTGGCCAAGCCCCTTTCTCGCTTGGCATCGTGGCAGTCGAGGCACGACGGATCAAAGGATCAAGAGCGTTTGTAGGTATTATGCCTGTGGACTACGAGAAAGGAAATGGAGTTCGCATCGATTCAGTAACCGCAGACTCACCTGCTGACAAATCTGGACTAAGAATCAACGATGTCATCCTAAAAATCGACGACGCAGTCACAGATAACCGAACCCAATTGCGGGCAAAGCTTGCCAAACAAGAACCTGGCGATCGGGTGACACTTAAAGTGTTGCGAGGTGAGAAAGAAATAGATGTCGATTTGGAACTGGCTCCATTAAACGCATTCGCGCCTGAGAGAATCAATCAACAAAACCGAATGGGAAGTGTACTAAGCAAGCGAAGAAGCGATTTCCCCTTGGTATTCCAAACCGATGCAGGAATCAACGCAGATCAATGCGGTGGGCCACTCGTTGACCTCCAAGGTAACATTGTTGGAATCAGTATCTCACGAGCCGAGCGTGTATCGAGTCTCGTTATTCCTGTCCAAACTATCCTGCCAGTAATCGAGCTCCTGCGATCTGGCGATCTCTCGCCAGCAGTCGTAAACAAGCAGCAAATCTCTAATATCGAAGAAGAGATCGCCGAACTGTCGAAAACGTTGGACGTTGACGCACAAGAGAAGCGTCAAGGCAAATTGAAACTCAAGGTCGAAGTTGCTCAAGCTCGTCGCGACGAGATCGAAAAAGCGATCGCAGAACTTCAGCTTCGATTGGAAAAGATCGAGGATTTCGAGGAAGAAGAAGCGGAGCTTAAAGAGTTGAACCGAGAGCTCTTTTCCGGCAAACGAAAATTAAAAAAGCTGGAAGAGAAACGGCAAAGTCTTATTAACGGCTTTTAAGCCTTGATGATTTTAAGCCACTTGATGACTAAGCCTCGGCTTAGCTAAAAATATTAGCAAGTCCAATCCAACAGCCTACACATTTCGTGTAGGCTGTTTTTTTGTTTGTAACTGCGTTTGGACATAACCAACTATGCCGCTCGCAATCCCTAACTTGGTAACTCTGACAACTCGATGAAGACCACTGGAACCGAATCCGAAATCTCACAGCTCTCCAAAAGCATCGCTACCACCCTTGGTCAACCGATCGCTAGTGTGACCGCAGCGATCAAACTCTTTCAAGATGGAAATACGATCCCATTTATTGCCCGCTATCGCAAAGAGGCGACCAACGGGTTGGACGAAATCGCTTTGCGAGCGATCGAAGACGCTTTGGAACGAAATCAGACGCTCGCCGCAAGGAAGAAGACGGTGCTCAAGTCGATTGCAGACCAAGACCTGCTAACGACCGAGCTGGAACGTCAAATCAAAAACTGCACCGACCTGAAAACGCTCGAAGCGATCTACCTGCCTTACAAACCGTCGAGGCGAACACGAGCAACGACCGCTCGCGACCGAGGATTGCAACCCTTGGCCGACTTACTGATTCGGCAGGAAAAACTGACTCAGTCAAAGCAGGCAACTCTAAAACAGTTTGTCTCCCCTCAAAAAGACGTTCCCGATACCAAGGCCGCTTTGGCAGGTGCGTTGGATATTGTCGCGGAACAGTGGTCCGAAAACGTTGAGACCAGAACATGGCTGGTCGATCAAGCGTTTGCCTTTGGCAAAGTTACTTCGAAAGTCAAACGAGGCAAAAAGGAAGCGGCCCAAAAATTCGAAGCCTACTTCGACCACCAGGAACCGATTCGCAAAATCCCATCACATCGTTTTCTCGCCATCATGCGAGGAAACGCTGAAGGGTTTTTGAATGTTGGTATCGTGCTTGAGGGGACACGTGAACTCTCGGAGCTCAAACGACGCCTTCTGCACAACCGTCACTTCGAATTCAACTCAGAACTTCAAGAGTGCGTAGAAGACTGCTTACAACGACTGTTGATGCGAGCCACCGAATCAAGCGTCCTGCAATCGCTCAAGGAAACTGCTGATATCGAAGCGATCGAAGTCTTCGGTAGAAACTTGCAAGACCTATTAATGGCAGCTCCAGCCGGTCCGCGAATCACGATCGGAATCGATCCCGGTTTTCGCACCGGCTGCAAAGTTGCAGTGGTTGATGGTACGGGCAAATTCTTAGAGAACACAACGATTTATCCGACGGCTCCCAAGTCAGACGTAAAAGGCGCAACGGCTGCACTACTCAAGCTGATTAAAAAACACAAAGTCGAACTCATCGCGATCGGCAACGGCACGGCGTCTCGAGAAACAGAATCGTTCGTAGGTAAACTAATCAAAGATAACCAACTCGAAATCACAAAGGTTGTCGTCAGCGAATCTGGGGCATCCATTTATTCAGCCAGCGATGCCGCGGTAAAAGAGTTCCCCAACCTCGACATTACTGTTCGAGGAGCAATCAGCATCGCTCGTCGATTACAGGACCCACTGGCGGAACTGGTAAAGACCGATCCGAAGTCGATTGGTGTCGGACAATACCAACACGATGTAAACCAAAAACAACTGAAGAAAGGTCTGGATCGAGTTGTCCAATCCTGCGTCAACAACGTTGGTGTTGATGTAAACATGGCGAGTGTACCGCTTCTGTCATACGTTGCAGGAATCGGTCCCAAGCTCGCAGAAAACATTGTCAACTACCGCGACACAAACGGCCGTTTTAATGATCGGAAAGAACTAAATTCAGTGCCCAAACTTGGCAAAAAGGCTTTCGAGCAAGCCGCCGGGTTCCTGCGCATTCGCGGCGGCAAACAACCACTGGATAACTCCGCAGTGCATCCTGAAAGCTACTCAGTCGTTTCGAAGATGGTCAAATCGCTAAAGACCGACACCCAAAAGCTATTAGGCAATTTATCTCTAAGCCAGACAATCGCGGCCGAAGAATTTGTCGACGACTCGGTCGGCTTACCCACGATTCGCGACATCATCTCAGAGTTGGGCAAACCGGGACGGGACCCACGCAGTGAGTTTCGTGTAGTAAAGTTCGACGACAAAATCTCCAGCATGGATGATTTACGGGAAGGATTGATTGTCGAAGGCCTGATAACCAACGTCACCCACTTCGGAGCCTTTACCGACATCGGCGTTCACCAAGACGGACTTATCCACATCTCTCAGCTATCGAACGAATATGTGAGTGACCCTTGTACCGTTGTCTCCGTCGGCGATGTCGTAAAAGTCAAAGTGCTCGAAGTCGACGCTGCACGAAAACGGATCAGTCTCACCCGCAAGTTCTAAGCCACAACTCCTGCCTGCTTCGAAAACGCTATTTGTTCGCCAACCACAAAAGGGTTTCACGAGTCAACTGCTGCGTATACTCATGATTCTTGTGATGCCCTGGCATCCAGCCCATTAGAAACCGATGAAAATCGGTCCACGCAGGAGCAAACAACGTGCGCCACTGCGACTCAAGCCGATCTGCATCCACCTCTTTGCCCGCAATCGTTTTGCCGGACACCGCGTTTCGCAAATGAACAAAGTACTCATTCAACAACTGCGGCACCCATTGTTCGCATTGCGACGGGTCAAAACAGCTACCCAAAAAATAGGCCACGTCTTTCATACCACAACCACCGCCGACATATTGAAAATCAACAGCAGCAACTTCATTGCATGAATCAGAAAAGCAAAAGTTCGCGACTTTCGCGTCTCCATGCACGAACGTTTGAAACTCGCATTCGCTCAGCATCGCATCCAACTTTCGCGCTGCCTCTTTCAACGGTCCCTCACCCATCACCGCATACTCGTCCGGTCGCGTGTCGAGATGCCAATAGGTTCCGACTGGCCAAAGTCCCTCAGGTGATTTTCCTAAAAACGCGCCGTGAAAATTTGCCAACCAACGAATACATGGAATCGCCGTTTGGACATCCAATCGCCCTCGCCGCTCGCCGTATCCGACTGCGTCGAGGTCCTCCAACAAGATCCAACGTTCGTCTCCGTGCGCCGCCGCCCCAAAACATTTTGGAATGCGACATTCGTCAACATCGTTCAGTGTCGCACCCCAATCAGAGTACCAACATGTTTCAACTTCGTACGATCGCAATTTACGCTGCGTGGAGCGATCAGTCCCCCAGCCTCGCGGATGAGCCCCAGCCTTGAATGGAGCTATATGTTTGACGATCAGCGTTCCCATACTCGCCGGTTGCAAATGGACACGGAAGATCTCACCGAATCCGGACCACAACGACTGGATCGATTCGCCTCGCTGGACTCCAGTGGCTTGGGTCCGTTCAAGTATTAGCCGTTTCCAATCCATTTTTGCAGCCCATCCACAGTAGCGACGAAAGCTTGAATCTAACCATCAAGTGGTGGCGTGTAAAATTCCTGCCCTTGCCGATCCGATTCCAGGAACGCGGCTAACAGAATCTGAGCCGCTAACATGTCCAGCCTTTTCTTTCGCTGCTTTTGAGTGAGCTTTCCCTCCGACAACGCCTGCTTGGCAAGCGACGATGTGTACCGTTCATCAAACCAAACAACAGGGACACTGGTCGTGTCAGCCAGCCAACGACCAAACTCCATTGCAGCCTCAGACATGCGGCTACTGTCTCCACTCATATGCACTGGCAAGCCCACGACGAAAGTGACAATCTTCTCTTGTCTTGCAATCTCACTAAAGTACTCAGCATCCTTAGCAAGCGTGCGGCGATTGTAGTTCTCAAGGGGACTAGCAAGGATCTGCTGCGGATCGGTAATCGCGATTCCAATCCGCACGGTGCCAAAGTCGACCCCGGCCAAACGTCCCTCTTTCGGGACTTGTTCCGGCGTTGGTGTCACTTTACTTGCTCACTTTCGAGCGGCTGGCGCTGAGCCTCTGAAACTAGAAAACCGTTTTGGAAAAATCTCGCGGTCATCTGCAGCGTTTCTGGCTGGGACATAATAAACGTATGTGTGTAAGGCCTGACAATGGTGTCATGTGCACCCGGCAAACGAGTCTCTTCAACACTGATAGTCAAATCGTTTTTGCCATTCAAAACAGGATTATCCACGAGTGTTGTATCCACACCGCCAGCGATGATTGCGAATTGAAATTTCGGTGTCGCCAATTTGGGTTCGAGCTGCTCCCAGCCATCCCCAAGTTGAATTCCGCAAGTTCCCGTAACCATATTGAAGATCCGGCTTTCGTCCAGCAACCGTGCCATTCGCGAGCCCTGATTGGGCGGCGCGATCATGACCATTCGATTGATTCGCTCATCGCCTTCGTCGCCCGTTTCAGGATCACGAATATTGTGCAAGTAGTGTCTGACGACGATGTTTCCCATACTATGAGCGACAAAATTAATCTCTTCGACCTGCTCGCCCAGTTCTTCGACAAGTGTTTGCAAAGCCAAAGCGTGTTCGCCAATGCCAGCTCGGCCGCTCGCATATTGAAAATTCAACGTCTGGTAACCAGCCTGTTGTAAGTGGGTAGCCAGAGGGTGCATACTATCGTGAGCACGATTTAAACCGTGCAGCAAAATTACCACCTTGCCTGAATAAGGTTGCAAGTTCTGAGCGCGAACTATCTCGTTCAGCTTTTGTTCGCAATGAACTTTATTGCCCCAAGCATGCCGCACGTTGCTCGGGTCGATCAAGCGGCAATGGCCCGTCGCGTGATTCTTCTGGATTCGCCAACCATCGAAATGCCGGGTGTCGGTCCAGAATTGCTGTCCACCCAGCGTCTTCATCTTCAGATTCCAACGAGCGATTGGTTGCTCCTGTTCCTGCTGCTGCCCTTGGGATGACTGAACACCGATCATTCCAGCGATACAAAACACAGCAAAACTGTAAATCTTTTTCATGCGATTTTCCGTTGAACGAACAGGGCTAACACTTATCTAAAGATATTCATCCCATCCCCGCTCTTCAAGCTGTTTTACAACTTGTTTTACGGCTGCTTCCTGATCTTTGCGAGCAATCAAAGTCGCGTCCGCGGTACGTACTACAACAAAGTCCTCTAAACCGATCGTGACGATCAAATGCTCGTCATCAGACCGCACCACAGTCCCCTTCGTGTCGATACCCAGATGCTTTGCCGATATCGTATTCCCATCACGATCCACTCCACTTAGTCGTGGCAATGCGGTCCAGTTGCCTAGATCATCCCATTGATACGGTGCTTCAACAACCAGCACGTTCTCGTACTTTTCCATAACCGCGTAGTCGATCGACGTTCCGTTGATCGCTTTGAACTCCGAATCCAATACCGATTCGTATTCATCCGAACCAACTGCGTCGGCAATACGAGCGATGTGTTTGTAGATTTCAGGTGAAAATTTTTCCAAGGCCCCCAAGATCGTTTTGACACTCCAAACGAAAATCCCAGCGTTCCAGTAAAACGAGCCGGCATCGATAAACTGCTGTGCAGTAGCAGCGTCTGGCTTTTCCCGAAACCGCTCGACGCGGAAAGTTGGTAGCTGTCCGCCGATCGGTTTTGGTGAACGTTCGATATATCCAAACACTTCCGCTGGATAGGTTGGCTTGATTCCAAACGTGACGATTCTTGTTGGATCGTTCTCAACAAGCGCACATGCATGACGAATCGCATTGCAAAACGTCTCTGCTGGTTCAATAACGTGATCGGCTGGCATGACGACCATGATTCCATCAGGGTCTTTAGCAGCGACCAAAGCAGCCGCCAGCCCAACGCACGGTGCCGTATCCCGTTTCGCGGGCTCGCCCACAATCGAGCTGGCAGGAACGTCTGGCAACTGAGCCGCGATTGGATCAACCAAAATTTTGTTGGTCACAATCATGACTTGCTCAGGGTCCACCAACCCGCTCAAACGATCGACGGTCGATTGCAACATTGAGCGATCACCCAACAGCTGTAAAAGCTGCTTTGGTGTTTGCTTGCGACTTGCTGGCCAGAATCGGGTACCGGCCCCGCCTGCCATGATGATGCCATGAATCATTATTTTGAATCCAAAACTTCTAGAGTCGTAAAAAAGACGAGAGCAATTTGACTTATAAAAAGCGGTGAAAAATCATTGCATGAAAGATCACTGCAAGTAGACTTTGCCTGAAACTTCCTTGGTCAGGTCATAGTTTTCCTTCAACAACTTTGGCTCAACAGCCAAAAATGGGCTAATCTCGACAACGGCATCTGCTGCTACCGTGCCTCCTGCCTGTTGAATCCAACCCCGATGCAAGTCGCTAATCGCCGCGCGCACCCAGTCAGGTGTTTCCGTATCCGCTGGAGGTGCATTTTTAACCGCCGCGAATCCTTCCTTTGCGTCGACTTCGCAAACGATTGCGTTTTTCGCGCTGGGAAGCAAGTCAAAGATAAACCGCTCAAATTTAACCGCGTTATTGGATTCAGGCTTTACCTGTTTTCCATCTTGGTCGACGAAGGCGACCTTTTTGTGCGCCTGATGAAACGGAAGCCCGTCTGCGGAATCACTTACTCCCTGCAGGAACTCACGCTCAAAGATGTGCACGGCGATACTACCAGCCCAGAGTTTTAAAGAGCCGTCGTCATTGGTCTTCTTGGCACACGCTTCTGGAAGATCACTGTATTCGATGATCTGTACAACACCATCAACTGAAACCACATTGCCAACTTTTTGCAGTGGGCTTTCTTTTCGAACGACTTGGGATGTCATCTCGGACTTGTGCGAAATATGGTAACCGATCAACGCAGGGTCGCAGACTTGCAACAATGGGTTGTCGACCTGACCGTAGAACACCTGTTCAATTCCACGCGATTTCATATCGGCCAGACAACCGCTGCGGTCCAATCCACCTAATGTGCCACCATGCCCGTCAGGACTAACGAATACGGTGCCTTTGTCTGCCAACAGCGCTTTGCCTGTTTCCGCATCGACTGCGGCCATCACGCCTTGGCAAAACAAACGAATGTCATTCGGTGGATAACCGAACCAGTTGTTCTCCGTCAGGAACTTTTCCGATTCCGCGTGCGTGGGCGGGCTGGTCATGATGTAAATCGGAATCGAAGTTCCGAACTGCTTTGCTCGGGCATGCACATGTTCGATAATCATCTGATACAACGAGCGTTCGCTGACAGGCCCGATCGGAAACATTCCTTTGGGATGGTCGAACCCAAGTCGACTGCCCTGCCCTCCGGCGACCAATACAAACGCAACTTTTCCGGCCCGCAATGCTTCTGCACCCAACTTGTAAGCGGCACTGGAAGAATCGGGATCACGGAAGTCGTCCAGCGTTATCGCTGGCGGAATTTCCGCTCGCTCGGCGCGTTGGCTCCACTCATCGTTTTCGTCTTTGGCAGTAGCAAGCTTGTTTAGCAACGTCCAATCGATGCCTTCGATCTGACTGGCCAACGACTGCTGCCCTGCGGCATCCAGCTCGTCCCAGAACTGTAGCAAATGTTGTTGCTCAAAAGGTGCGAGTAGTTTTTCTAAACCGGCTTTGTCCATTAGGCTGCTTCCTGTTGGGGTTCTACTTGTTCTGTTGGTGATTTCTGAATTGCACGCTTGGATCGAACGACGACTTCTAGAATCGTTTCCCTGTCCTGATCGGCAACTTGACCTACGACCAATTCCAGGCGGACCCCGAACTTTTGTCGTTGTGTGGTACGGATTCGAGCTTCCGTTCCAGAAATCACATACGCATCGACCTCTGGAATCGCTTCCATCGCTGGACAGATCGCGATATGGATCACATGACGATCGGCACCGGCGGGGATGATCGCTCTGGTTGTTGCATTGAGACAGTCTTCGCCTTCGAACTCGCTACGAATCGTCTGCTGGGAAATTGAAGTGTCAGAAAAGATTGGAAGCTGGGGCTCTTCCAAGTCAATATCACGATCCATCGTTTGACTTGTCCAAAATTAAAATAGGTTGACTTAAGAGGACTTCAGAAAAGAAACACTTTGAGGATGCGATTACCTCAGTCCATAAAAAACGGAAGCGAACTCGCGCTCCCGTAAGAATAAATTAAATTTGAGCATCGCTAAATGCCAGTTGGCTGTCTGGAGCAGCCAACTGCCTGGTTCACCAGCATCTTAGACGGCAGCCGCCTTAGCTTTTTCGGCAATTTCAGCTGCTTTGTCGGTCGCTTCCCAAGTGAATCCGTCGCCACTTCGCCCAAAGTGACCACCCGCCGCAGTCTGCCGGAAGACAGGACGACGCAATTTGAGATGGTCAATAATTCCCGCAGGTGATAGCGGAAAAACCTCTCGGACGACTTCGCAGATGCGCGCATCATCAACGTTGCCTGTACCCTGCGTGTCGACGTGAACACTGACCGGTTCACTAACGCCGATTGCGTAAGCCAATTGAACTTCGCAACGACTCGCCAAACCAGACGCGACGATATTTTTGGCTACGTAGCGAGCCATGTAAGCCGCACTGCGATCGACCTTGGTCGAATCTTTACCGCTGAACGCTCCACCGCCGTGCCGTCCCCAACCTCCATAGGTATCCACGATGATTTTACGACCTGTCAAACCACAGTCTCCGTGAGGGCCACCGATCACAAAGATCCCTGTCGGATTGATATGGTATTTGATGTCGCCTTTGTTAAGTTCCGCAGGCAGGCAGGGAAGAATAACTTCGTCACGCACGAACGCTTCGATCGTCGCGTGATCAACTCCAGGAGCGTGTTGAGTCGAAACGACAACGGTATCGATACGGACTGGTTTGAAACCGTCATACTCAACGGTGACTTGGCTTTTGCTATCGGGGCGAAGCCAATCAACCTTTTTGGAAAAGCGGGCCTCGTTAAGTGCATCCAGGATTCGGTGCGACAAGTCGATCGGTAGTGGCATCAACTCTTTGGTATCGTCACATGCGAAACCGAACATCAAACCTTGGTCACCGGCACCAACATCTTTGCCGGCCGAGTCGTCTGAGTTAACACCCACAGCGATATCGGGACTTTGCGGATCAATCCGTACGATCACTTCGCAATCATCGGCACCGATTCCTGTATCGGGATCAGTGTACCCCACATCCCGCATTACGCCGCGAACGACCTCTTCGATGTTCACATCGGCCTTAGTAGTAATCTCACCAGCGATCACGCACAGATTGGTCGTTACCATCGTTTCGCATGCTACACGGCTAGCGGGATCTTGAGCCAACATCGCGTCCAAAATGGCGTCGGAAATCTGATCAGCCAACTTGTCGGGGTGTCCCATGCTGACCGATTCACTTGTAAATAGATAGTTACCACTAGCCACTAGATTTTCTCCTTCGACAGCCCTTTCAGGACCCGTGTTTCAGTATATTTTGGCCGGTCTAATTTACCGCAGCGGTTTCGATTCACCGCCCATACAAGCTCCCTATTGTAGCTAACGCGTCACAATATGTTCAAGGATTCAATTTGTCACGGAGCGACCATTTTGAGAATAAAACCGCGACTTTAACGGTCTGAACAAGGGCGGGAGCGGCACAAGCTTGGCAATCTTCAAGCTGCGTTGGCGGTGTTGTCGCCAGGCGCGGGTTTACTGACCGTTCGATTGATCAGTTTCAGAATATGCTCCACAGTCCGGTCTGCGGCACCCTGTTGCTGAAGCACAACACGACGTGCTACAGCCCCCATTTTTTGGGATGCGACCTGATTGGAAATCGCCATCTCGACAAAATCGGCCAATTGTTTGCGATTTTTAACCACGCGGGCAGCGTCTTCCGCCAACAACATCCCAACGACGTCCTTAAAATTCCTAGTGTTGGGACCAAAGCAGACAGGCAACCCAAACGCAGCAGGCTCAATCATATTCTGGCCACCGCGGTTGCCAATACTGCCGCCGACATAAGCCACATCCGCACACCCCCACCAGCCACTCAGTTCACCAATAACATCGATGACTAGCACATTTGCATCTGGATCAAAGTTGGCACCAGGCTTCAAGTCAGATCGCTTTGAGAACGCGATCTGCTTTTGCGACAAGTACTCGGATACTCGTGCAGCCTTGCGGGGATGCCGCGGCACAAGCACCAACTTTAGATTAGGGTGCTTGACCACCAGACGTGACCAGACATCAACTGCAATTCGGTCTTCGTTGGGCTGAGTGCTCCCAGCGACAAAAACGAAATCATCATCCGTCAATCCTGCTCGTTTTTCCAATCGCCTTGTCAATTCGTTCGACTTGTCAAATACGGCACCATCAAATTTTACGCTTCCTGTTTGCACCACCGCTTCGGGACGAGCACCGAGACTTTTAAATCGTTCGGCGTAAACTTCGTTCTGAACCGCAATCAAATCGATCTTGGACAGGATTCGATTCATCAAAAACCGAATTCTTTGATAACCGGTGTAGCTTTTCTCTCCCAACCTTCCATTAATAATCGCCATTGGTACTGCTCTTTTGCGGGCTTGCCGAACGATATTGGGCCAAAGCTCCAACTCAGCCAGCACGACCAAGCCCGGATTCAAACGTCTAAGGACTTGATTGACCGCCCAGCTAAAGTCGATCGGGCAAAAGAACACTTGGTGATTCGGATAGCTTTTACAAGCCAACGAGTATCCAGTTTCGGTGGTTGTTGAAATCGCAAAGTGCCAACCAGGCAATTGTTTTTGCATGCGTTCCAGCACGACACCCAACAGGTTAATCTCACCAACGCTAACGGCATGAAACCAAATGCAGTTTTGATTTTCCTTGCGATCAGGGCGACGGGGGATGATTCCGAACAGCTTTTGCACCCAACCGCGCCTGTTCTTCCCATACCTAAGGGCGCGATAGACCAAGAAGGGTATCGCAATCACGACAACCAGAACGTAAATCAAATTGAGAAGAATCGTTTTCAGGATTCCATTCCTGCGTTTAAATTTCGGCCTCTAAGCTTGCTGCTCCTGGTCGGCTCGCATGCAACAAACTTTATATTTCTTGCCACTACCACAATGACAAGGATCGTTTCGCTTTGGTTTTTTCGAGCGATTACGAATCGTCTCAACGACTGCACCGCGACCACCTGAGTTATTAATTGCCTGATCCTGCTCTTTGGCCATCTGGCTCGACTGACTGGCTTGGGCAGGAGCGGGAGCCGGAGCATGCGAAGCGTTGGTTACCACGAAGGTGTTGCTAATAAAATCCTCGGGGAGGTGCTCCATCTTGAAAATCAAGTCGGTCACTCGCTCACCAATCGAATCCCAAAGTGTGTCAAACATCCGCATACCTTCGCGTTTGTATTCGACTTTGGGATCAAGCTGAGCGATACCACGTTGCCCAACAGCACTTCGCAAATAGTCCATTGCCAGCAAGTGGTCTTTCCAAGCCGAATCAACCACTTCCAGCAACACGATTCGCTCCATCCTTCGCATTTCCGGGTGATAGTGTTGGTCAACGATCGACTCCAACCGAACGCTCAACTCCTCTTCTTCCAACCGTTTTACTTTTTCAAATTCCAGCTCGTGATCCAAAGTATCTTTGAACCAATCGGATAACGTACCGGCTGCTCCGTTCGCGTTTTGGAGTGGAATATTACTCGCAGAAACTAACTGCTCCAATCGCTTCTGTAAATCATCCTGAACACCAACAGCCTTTTCCTGGTTTCGATGGCTTTCTGCCATCAACAATTCACGGATTTCATCCCGTTGCTTGTTCTTAAAATCATCCATCGTCAAACCGGACTCGAAGCGATCCTGCGCCCAAGCCAGAAGACCTTCGCGATCAAGATGCCCACCAGGAGTCGAATTCAAAAATCGAACCATACCAGCCATCACGGGATACTCTGCCTCTTTATTGTTGTAAAGTTCCGCAGCTTTTTCGCTGATCATGTCCTTGATTTCTTCGGCGGTCGCTTCTTTTTCCAAGCTCGCCGGATCGATCTCGATTCCCAGCTTGTCTTTGACCCATGCCATTCCGACACGCCGACCATAATCGGGCTCAAGCATCGGAGCCGCCATCGACAAATCAACCTTCTGGATCGCATTACAAGCCAAATTGGTCAAATGCTCGTCGACTCGATCACGACCCAATTTCTTAAGCTCGTTCTCGCGAATGGAAAGCTGATAACGCGTATTGGCAAATTTGGCCAACGCACCCCAGTTCCATTCCGTCTCTTCTTCGCCCAGAGGGAGATTCTCATCGATCGCACCGACGATATCTGACTCAGCAGCTCGCTCGGCTTCGTCTTTCGCAATTCGAATCGCATCGTCGATGTTCGTGTTTTTGAAAAGTCGAGGTTCGAAGTGTGAAACAAGCGCGTTGCCCGAGAATCCTGCAAATTGCTCTAAACCAAAATCGTCTGCGAGGTAGGTCATCAAATTCCGGTCGATCTTGTCACGGACCATTTCAATGATCACATCGCGGCCACTCACGCCGTCCAGAATCTGCTGACGGAAGCGATAGACTCGCTTTCGCTGCTCGTCCATGACTTCATCGTATTCCAGCAGGTTCTTACGAATCTCAAAGTTGAATTCTTCCCGTTTCTTCTGGGCACTGTCGATCCGGCGAGAAACCATTCGCGACTCTAACGGCATGTCGTCTTTGAATCCGCCCATCTCCAGAATCCGCTTTACAAACGGACCTGCAAAAATTCGCATCAAATCATCGTCGAGACTCAAAAAGAATCGGCTACTACCGGGATCACCCTGTCGTCCACAACGTCCACGCAACTGAAGGTCAATTCGGCGAGCATCATGACGCTCAGTACCCAGCACATGCAAACCACCCAGCTCTTTGACCTCTTCGCCCTGCTCCGACATTCCATATTCGAGGTCGATCGCTTTTGTCAGCTCTTCCCACTCATCGGGCGGAACATCCAAACGCGATTCATATTTCTCTTGCAACTGAGCCCAAGCCATCGTTTCCGGATTTCCACCAAGAACGATATCAGTACCACGACCCGCCATGTTGGTAGCGATTGTGACCGCCCCTCGACGGCCTGCCTGAGCAACAATCTCCGCTTCACGTTTATGATTTTTCGCATTGAGAACTTCGTGCTTGACGCCACGTCGCTCGAGTAACTGAGAAAGCAATTCGCTCTTCTCAATCGTCGTTGTACCAACCAGAACCGGTCGACCACGCTCTTGCACAACCACGACCTTGTTCTTGGGAAAGGTCTCTACTGTGCCGTCCGATTTGTAGGCAATCGAAACTTCAGAGTCGTTATCGTGCTTGATCGTTCCGACGATCTTGTCGCCGTTTTTCAGCTCGACCATATCCCACTTGTGATACGCTTCGACCTCATCAGCAACCGCAGCCCATTTGTATTTTTCGGTTGCGTAAATCACATCGGGGTGCGGAATCCGCAACATCGTCCGGTTGGTTGGAATCGCGATAACGTCCAGGCCATAGATCTTCCAGAACTCGCCCGCCTCCGTCATCGCGGTACCGGTCATCCCGGAAAGTTTGTCATACAGTTTGAAGTAGTTTTGCAGCGTGATCGTGGCAAGAGTTTGAGTCTCCTCTTTGATCTTGACGTTCTCTTTGGCTTCCACCGCTTGATGCAAACCATCACTCCACTGTCGACCTTCCATCAGTCGACCTGTGAACTCGTCGACGATCACAATGCCGCCTTCTTTGACAACGTAGTTCACGTCCTTTTTATAAAGATTGTGAGCCTTAAGCGCGTTGTCGATCATGTGCGGCCAATCCATATTGCCCGCCGTGTAAAAACTCTCCACGCCTGCCATTTTCTCGGCAAAGCGAACGCCGTCATCGGTCAATGTCGCGGTGTGATCTTTTTCGTTGACCGTAAAATGTTCGTCCTTCTTCAACGCACAAGCGATCTTGTTCGCTTCCTGGTAACGAGCTGGATCCTGATGCGCGGGGCCGGAAATAATCAGCGGCGTTCGCGCTTCATCGATCAAAATATTGTCGACTTCGTCAATGATCGCATAGTTCAAACGGCCCTGAGACTGTTGGCGATGTTTTGGAAACCGCTGGTCCCCTTTGGCGGCCGGTCGCATATTGTCGCGAAGATAGTCGAATCCGAATTCGTTGTTGGTTCCGTAGGTAATGTCACAGGCATAAGCTTGCTGACGTCGACGAGTTCCCTCAGAGCCTTGCATGTCTGCCTGGATCGCGTTTACGGTCAGACCAAGTCCCATATACAGCGGAGCCATCCACTCCATATCACGACGCGCGAGGTAGTCGTTGACTGTAATCACGTGAACGCCTTTACCTGAAATCGCATTCAGATAGGCAGGCAACGTCGCAACCAAAGTTTTACCTTCGCCGGTGACCATCTCGGCCACGTTGCCACCGTGTAAAACCATGCCACCGATTAACTGAACGTCGTAGTGGCGCATACCCAGAAAACGCTTGCCACCCTCGCGGCAGACTGCGAACGCCTCGGTCAAAATATTGTCCAGCGATTCTCCAGCGTTGAACCGTTCACGGAACTTCTCCGTCTCTTCGCGCAACTGCTCATCCGAGTACGCTTCGTACTTGGATTCGAGAGAATTGACCGCGTCGACGCGCGATTGCATCTTTTTTACGGTTCGCGCATTGGAAGAGCCGAACAGGTTCGTGATCGTTCGCTCAAACGCAGAAAGCAATCCGCCAAAAAAGTTGCTAACTACGTCCCAAATTCTTTCCAGGTTTTCCATTCGAAGCACCAAAGGTGGTTAGTGCATTTCTCATTGCTCAAAATTCAAAATTTTGAGGTTTCACATCTCCGCGACAATCGAAGAGCTGAGAAATGCGTTTAGATTTATGCCAAACTGGCGTAAACCAACATGACGAAAATGGCGGAACGGTTTGCCTATGACATAACGCCGCCAATGTTAAAAGGTTATATTCACCGCTTTGCAGGGTCAACGGAGATCAAACCACGTAAAAACCCAGTGTTTTTGATCCCCGCCGGTTATTGTAGGCACTCACCACGCTTAACGGCATGATTCGTGTTGCAATTTGCATGCCATTGCATGGTTGTTCGCCCCAACCAACGATTTCAAAACTGCCTCTTTATGAACGAATTCCTGGATTTTGCGAACGATTTCACCAAAGTGTTGACCTCCGTGAATTCTCTGCCCATGTTAGGCTTGGTATGCTCACGACAGACAAACAGTATTGAAGAAACCTATCAAAAAACCACTTAAAAAGCCCGCTCATACGACTGACATTCAGGGCCAGTTCATTTTGCTCGGAACTGGAACCTCCGTCGGCGTGCCCGCAATCGGTTGTGGTTGCGAAGTCTGCACTGGCGGACACCCAAAAAATCAACGTTCCCGCTGTAGCGCAATTGTCGGCCTCCCCGAAGGAAACTTGCTGATCGACTCGTCTCCCGATCTTCGTATGCAATTGCTGCGAGAAAAAATCGGCATCGTTCACTCAGTTGCTTACACCCACGAACACGCCGACCATGTTTTGGGCTTTGATGATTTGCGATTGTTCCAGTTTTACCTAGGCCACCCCGTACCGATTTTCTGCAACACAAAAGTCGAAAAGCGCTTGAGAACCTCGTTTGACTACGCGTTCTCTAACGAGGAGACGACTCATCCTGGGGCACGCCCCTCGGTAACACTGACGTCCATTGACGAGAAACCGTTCGAAGTGTTGGGAGCCACTGTGACTCCGATTCCACTGAAACACGGCCCCAAATTTAACGTCCTCGGTTTTCGCATCGGCAACATCGCCTATTGCACCGATACCAGCGAAATCCCGGAAGCAAGTTGGGCGCTGCTGGAGGGGTTAGACACGTTGATCTTGGATGCTTTGCGCCCCGATCCACATGTCACTCACCTGAGTATCGAACAAGCGACCGAAATCGCCCTGAAGGTTGGCGCCAAGCAAACGTACTTTACCCACTGCGCGTGCAAAGTTGACTACGACAAAACCAACGCTGGTCTGCCAGATGGGATTGAGGTCGGGTACGACGGCTTGCGGTTTAAACTGGAACTCTGAGAGCGTCAATCTTGCGGGCGAACTAACGCTTCAACGTTTGCCCGAGTTGCGACGAACGTCTAAAATCCAAATGAATGGAATCCTGATTTGTATCTCAAAAACGTGGGAATAACAATGCGATGAACATAAATCTGCTGGGGTCCGGTCCAATGAGGTCTCCGCGGATAGCTTCGCTATTTTATCCGCTCCGTCAAACACAATCTCACCCGCGCCTCGACTATTGCGGACGTTATTCCGCTCAACTCAAATCTTGATCTAATGCTTGAAAAGGCGTAGATCTCAACACGCAAAGTTTAGTAGAAAATGAAAACTGCATTCAAAACCATCCTGTGGGTTGCAGCCGCGATAGGATTATTCTTGGCAATTATTGCTGGAATGAGTTCCGCATCTGAGTGGTTCCTTTTGTCAAATTACGATGGCTACCAGAAAAAGAATTTTGTTATTGATGGCGTCTACAAGAGCGGTTCCGAATATTACCTTCGAGGCACGGTCAAAGATGAAGAATTTGAATTTGCAGTCGTTGGCGCTGACTATCAGCGGTTTTCACATTCAGGCAGTAAGGGGCAAATTGTTGAGATATACATAAACCCAGAGATGCCGTCCCTTGTATTTCAACAGAAAAGCTTGAATGTCATTTTCGCTGAACAATGGCGTGATCCATCTGAACTTAAGGTGAGCGCCAAATCGACTCTTTGGATCGCTATCATTTTGCTACTGATTAGTTTCTTTCTTTGCCTCACCGCAAGGTTGGTAAGAAAAAACGCGGAGTAACATCTATCTGGTCTTTTAAGTCAAGCAGTCCGCACATGAGGAAAACGGGGAACAGGCTAGACCGGCAACCATTAATTAACCTTCCACCAAGAAACGTGAAAAACGTGGGGCGACCTTAACGGGTGTCGATTTTTAGACGCCAGATTTAACGTTTCTTGTGGTGTATTGCTTGTTGGTCACAGGTCTAGGGATGTACTATCGTCAGACAGCGGGAGTCGGCAAGCTGGAAGCTTGCTCCACGTGGCGTAAGCTTCCAGCTTGCGATTGCCCTCACGCTCTGGCGAGCATAACTACTTGGTAAGAACTCGCTCTGGCGGCACAGTAATTACTGTTTGC
>CAZDBA010000025.1:0-37357 GCA_964503615.1 uncultured Pirellulaceae bacterium | reverse complement strand
TCTTTCCTTTTTTCTAGAAAGAAGGCTTTCAAGGAATTAAATGAAGGCCACAAAAGGGAGCGTCAGAGTTTTCAGTTTAGCGACGAGCCGAAAGGCGACCGTACCCGTTCCTCAATCGCCGCGCAATTCAACGTTTTCACGTCGGCAAGCGGCTAGCTCGAGTATTCGAATTTCCTTTTCTGGTTTTGGAGAGAGTCCTTTAAACCAATCGTACCCCAAGGAATTGCAACGGCAACATTAGCGCTGAGGCTCGCTAACGCGCCGGGTTTCCATTTGCCCCAGTTTCTCATTGTCTTAGATTGAGTTAGACTCATGCCTCAACATGGAATTTTGACATCTTGCTTAGATCCCCGGGCATGGAACAATGAAAAGCCTTCTGATTTTGACTCTATTCGCAACCTTCATTCTCTCATCTTTCGCAACAGCTAACGGCCAAACAAGTCAAAAGGGATACTACCCCTACGTGATCGCTCGCGGGCAGGATCGTGAAATGATTCGAAGCATGCCAATCGAGCAACGACCGACGCGCCCGCTTCATATCTATGGAAACATGGTGCGACGGACTACCTATCGTCCTCCCATCACGCCTATTGCGAACCTACGGGGTCGTTCAAATTCCTTTCCACGCCGTTCTGCTGAAGTGCTTCGTTTAAGACAACCTCAACAGGTAGAGTTAGGCAGCGTAGACCAAGTGAAACTACCCCCAACGATCCGTTAATTCATCGTCACTTGTGTGCTCTAATAGTCGTTACGTTCTTATTCTCAAGTTGAATGCCAATGAACTTTATCGACGACACAAAAAAGTACATTATCGAATTGGAAGAAGTATTAACTCCTGACGAGTGCACGGGCTTGATCGAGAAAATCGAATCGCTTAACCCAAGTCTGGCTACGATAAATACCGCGAGCGGAACCAAAGTTAACACGAACGTTCGCAATAACGAGCGGGTCATTTTCGACGACGTTGAATTGGCTCAAAAACTGTACGATGATGTTGCTGAATTTCTTCCACAAGAATTCGGAGAGCGGAAAATCTGCGGTGCCAATGAACGATTCCGCTGTTATCGCTACAAACCAGGTATGAGGTTCGCTCCCCATCGGGATGGAGCCTTTGTTCGCAACGAATCAGAGATGAGCCACTACTCGTTTCTGGTCTATCTGAACGACGATTTCAAAGGGGGTGAGACCACTTTCTTTACAAGGCCCGAAGTCGTGATCCAACCGGTCCTAGGCAATGCCCTGCTCTTTCAACATCCTCTGATGCACGAAGGAAGCATCGTGAAATCAGGCGTAAAATACGTTCTGAGATCGGACATCATGTACGCCAAGTAAGCCTCGCCTTATTCCTCATTCTCTGGCGCAGGGCGGTGAGCCAGCTCGGTCGATTCATCCAGGCGAGGGTGGCTGTTGCGGAGATCGTCGCCGGTAATTCCGCTGCCGTTGTTCAAACCATCCATGTGAATCATCGTTTGATAGATCGCATGAATCGCCGCTTCCACATCACCGGTGTGACCCGATTCGGAAATCGTATGCATGTTACGGATTGGAAATCCGATCGAAGCACTGGCCGAATCGATTGCTGCCAATACCGCCGCCATCGCATCGGTACCGGTATCCCGGCCCGCCAGTTCGTGTTGGACAGGAATCTCGTATTGGCCAGAGACCTCGGTGATCATTGAGTTCAGCTTGGCACTGGTCACCGCACCATGAGTCAACGTGTAGCCCGCTCCCATGGTTACCGGTTCGTAACGCCGATCGCCGATCCCGGGTGCTGCTGCAAAATCGTGTGCGACATCGACGGCAATCGTAACATCAGGTCGAAAGTGCTCTGCCAACACGCGGCTACCAAATCGACCGATCTCCTCGTGCGAAGCCATCGCGCCCAAGTACCGAACATTCTGCAACGTCGACGACTCGGCAACCAACCGGCCGATCTCTGCCGTCACAAAACAGCCCAATCCGTTATCAAGATAGGCTCCCGAGAAAGTGTCTGGCGCAAACCCTTTTTCGATGGGTCGGTCGTAGATGATCGGATCGCCCGCGCGAATTCCTAACGCCTCGACTTGAGCCTTTTTGTTCTCGCCGTGCAAGTGAAGTTCAAGATACATCATCTTGTTCTTGATCCCGTCATCACCACTGCGAAGTTTCGGATCGGCAAAGTGAATCGCGCCAATCGCTTCGATGGTGCCACCTTTGATCACTCGCCATTGCCCCAGCGAATCGGGATCTTCACTGAACAATTTAACTTTGTGACCGATCAAAGTTGTGGGCAACATCGAATCTGAATTGACCCAGATCTTGCCATCGTCGCTGATACTACGAACTTGCATCCGGATCTTATCGGCATGACCGATCACCATGACTGAAAAAGCGTCGGGGTCGTTCGGTTTCGTGTCTAACACAATGCCCGCGTTCCCTTTGAAAGTGTGGATCGCCCAATCCTCTTTCATAAACGTCTTCAAATACGGCTCAAGCACGCCGCGTGTCATCGAGGCTTCCAGCCCGATCGGGCTGGGCGCGTCAAGGATCTTGCGCATCAACTCAAAACGATCGTCCGACATTGGCATTTGCCATGGTTTTGGTTGACTCACTCTATTCCTCGACTTCAAAATTCAAATATAAAAAAGATGGCGACATTCTAGCGATTATTGTCTGGTCAACGAAGAGCCTAACCCAAGTAAATCGAGTTACGTAACTCTGCACTAGCGCAGTTTTTCGACGACTTCGGTCAGGGCTTGAGTAAAGTGCCCAACGTCGTCCATCGTGTTGTAGAGGTAAAAACTGGCTCGCAGTGTGTTGGGCACATCCAATCGTTTATGAAGCGGCATCGCGCAATGATGCCCGGCCCGCAGCGCGACACCTCGTCGATCCATAAAGATCGCAAGGTCCTGCGTCGAAACGCCTTCTACTGAAAAACTGATGATCCCTGCTTTTTCAGATGGAGCCGGCCCATAGATCTTCAAGCCCGGAATCGTCTCGATCTCCGCCTGTGCGGCAGCAACCAACTCCTGTTCATGCTGTAAAATATTTTCGACGCCGACCTGATTCAAGTAATCGATGGCCGAGCGCATTGCGATCGCCGCAGCGATTGGCGGCGTACCCGCTTCGAACTTGGCCGGTAACTCGCCGACAACATAACCTTCGGTAGTAACACTGCTGATCATACTGCCACCGCCCATAAACGGAGGCATCGCCTCCAGCAACGCGGCGCGACCATAAAGGATACCAATCCCGGATGGCCCCAACATTTTGTGGCCACTGAAAGCCAAAAAATCGGCGTCCAACTGTTGAACATCGGTCGTTTCGTGCGGAACATGTTGAGCCGCATCCAGCAGAACCAAAGCGCCGACCGCATGGGCTTGTTGGATCATCGACTGGATCGGATTTCGAGTCCCCAAAACGTTGCTGGTCATCGTGCACGCGACCAACTTCGTCTTTTCAGAAAGCTTGCTCTGCCAATCGGCTTGATCGAGTAAACCGTTTTCATCAATGTCCACGAATCTCACGATCGCACCCGTCCGCTCAGCGACCTGTTGCCAAGGCACGATGTTGGAATGGTGCTCCATGATTGTCAGCAGGATCTCATCACCCGGTTCCAGGTTCGCAGGTCCCCAACTGTGAGCGACAGTGTTGATCGCGGCCGTAGCGCCCGCAGTAAAAATGATCTCTCGGGTTTCAGCGGCGTTCAGGAATTCACGTACCGATTCGCGAGCTTGTTCAAAAAGATCGGTACTCAACTCGCTTAGGTAATGAACGCCACGATGGACATTCGCATACGACTGCTGGTAACAGTTGGACAACGAGTCGATTACGCATTGAGGCCGCTGAGTAGACGCACCGTTGTCGAGATAGACCAGCAGGCGATTGTTGTGAATCGTTTGATTCAAAACCGGAAAATCGGCTCGAATCGTCTCAGGATTAAAATTCACTTTATGGTCGCCATGGTGAGTTAACGTATTGCGCATGGAATATCATACGATTGCTTTATTCGGGACGCTCCCAAACCGATTTGATTCTATTTTTAAAAGGATCTCGGTAAACGCCTAAAAACGAATTAAGACAAAATGTAGCGACTTTGAGGCAGCTGGCTTACCTTGCCTTCCAGTCGACATCCGAGAGTTTGGCCAAAGCCAGATGCAATGCGTGAGTACCCAATCGCGAACCGCCCTGCGCGGCCAGCGCGAGATACAACTGATGTGCCAAAGCCAATCCTGGCAGCGAAAGTCCCAACTGCCGCGCTTCGCTGAGCGCAATTCCCATATCTTTGATAAAGTGTTCTACAAAGAAGCCGGGATCGAAATTGTTAGCGATGATCCGGGTCCCCAGATTGGATAACGACCAACTCCCGGCTGCCCCGCTGCTGACCGACTGCATGACCGATTCTAAATCCAAACCAGCCTTGTGCGCGTACAACAACGCCTCGCAGACTCCGATCATATTGGTCGCGATCAACGTTTGATTCACCATTTTTGTGTGTTGTCCTGAACCGGCCGGGCCTTGGTGAACGACCGTCTTGCCCATAATCTCCAGTAGTGGCCGCAGCCAATCGACCACTTTCGCTTCGCCACCAACCATGATCGACAACGTTCCCTGTTGCGCACCGATGTCGCCACCGGACACGGGCGCATCGACCGAATGGACGTCAATGGCTCGGGCCGCTTTATCGATCTCGATTGCCAGAGAGGGCTCGCTGGTGGTCATGTCGACGATCACCAAACCGGCCGAGGCACCGGCGAGAGTGCCCTGCCCTCCCAAATGGACCGACCGCACATCGCTTGGAAAACCGACGATTGAAAACAGAACATCGCTTGAGGCAGCGACCGCTTTGGGCGATTCGCACCAACTTGCACCTCGTGCAACCAACGTATCGGCTCGCGACTGGGTGCGACTGAAAACGTTAACTGAGTAACCAGCGTCCATCAGATTGGAGCACATACTGAGCCCCATGACCCCGGTGCCAATCCAGCCAACCGATGTCGATTCGGGAGAAAGTTGCTTCATCGTTAAAAGTACTCGGCTCAGTCAAAGTCCGGACGTTTGAGAATTTCGGCGATGATAATCGACTGGGCAACCGTTTTTGGGTTCTGCAACATCCCGACCAGGTTGTCGGCCAGCGCGTTAACGTCGCCTTGGGTGACCGAAGTCGTTTGGTTCTGGACCGATTCGCGCCGACCGCCGATCCCTTTGTGGCCCAGGTGCCCCACTTCATGGTCAAACTTTTCATGGATCCGTTCGTCGACACGGTCGTCTCGCGCGGCGACTTCCTCGCCCAAGTGTTCGGCGTTTTCAGTAACATCATTTGTGGAAATATGTTGCTTTACATGTTCGGCAACGGTCTCACCACTGGAGTAGGGATCACTGTGTACGTCTTCGATAATGATCGGTTTCGTTTTCAACCGACGCGGAGGCTGTTTTGCTTGGGGTTGTTGGCGCGGCGGCTGTTGACGTGGTGGCTGCTGGCGCGGAGGTGGTGAACTTCCACCGGCCTTCTTTTGTTGCTGCTGCCGACGACGTTCAGCAGCTCGTTTGAGAAACTCTTCGATGTCACGAGCCATAGGGCGTTCCCGATTCGATTATTCGATTGTGTAGACAGACGCGAGTGACTGGTCAGTAAGTCGGTCGCTACGAGCCTTCGTACATTGTCGTGGTTGGTTTCGTGCCCGCGTTAGCGATCGAGCCTCGCATCAACGTATCGGCCTCTACATTCTTGAGTTTATAGTAGTCCAAAATTCCAAGATTTCCGTTACGAAAGCTTTCCGCCATCGCGATCGGAATGTCTGCTTCGGCAAGAACCTTAACGGCTCGACTTTCTTCGATCGAAGCCTGATTTTCCTGCTCCTGAGCGACCGCCATTGCTCGGCGACCTTCGGCACGGGCACGGAACACACGTGTATCGGCTTCGGCCTGATCCGCTTTCAAACGGGCGCCAATGTTATCACCAACATCGATGTCGGCAATGTCGATTGAGACGATTTCAAATGCGGTTTGGGAATCCAATCGCCGCGCCAGTACTGCTTTGGAAATCATGTCCGGGTTCTCCAATACCGCTTTGTGGTTGGGAGCCGAACCAATTGCACTTACGATTCCCTCACCCACTCGCGCGATGATCGTCTCTTCTGTCGCACCACCGATCAGTTGCTGAAGATTGGAACGAACGGTAACTCGAGCACGGACTTTCAACTGAATTCCATCTTGCGCAACCGCATCCAAAGAACGACGGTTCGCACCTCGCGGCGGGCAATCAATCACGCGAGGGTAAACGCTGGTCTGAACCGCTTCGAGAACATTACGACCAGCGAGGTCGATCGCGGTCGCTTCACGGAAACTAAGCTGGATCGTTTTGGCTTTGTTAGCGGCGATCAAAGCTCGCACCACCATGGGCACATTGCCACCGGCCAGATAGTGAGCCTCAAGTGCACGCGTGGTCATCTCGGGTTCGTTAAGCCCAGCCTGAGTCGCCATGATTTTGCTGGGCACAATAATACTGGCTTTGACTTTCCGAAACGTCATCCCGATCAAGTCCCACAGCGAAACTCCCGCTTTGGTCAAAAACGATTGAATCCACCAACGGAAGTAGGACATGAACACGCCGAAGACGACTAATACCAGAACCAGCACGATCAGTATGACAGCGATCGTGACGACTTGGCTTAATTCCAATTCTTCAGGTTGACCCAAAAGGTTAAATACTACGTTCATATTCGTCTCAGGCATTCAGGTTTCAGATTGTTGAAGTTTGGATTAATTGTAGAGCCTTGGTAGGGTCAGAAGTAGCGGACGGTCGAGAATTTTAGGTCAAAAAATTGTGAACTTTCTCGCGGCATAGGGCAAGTTTAATCGCAATACGAGAGCGGCCCTGAACTAGGCAGGCTGTTGGTGAGTGATTGGTCAGGTGCAATACGTCTCTGAGGGCGCACTTAATCTTGCCTGCAGTGCAGCGCAAGCAAGAACGTGAAGTTTGGTTGTTTTTTGCTCACGTGGCTGACGTGTCGAGTTGTAAGCGAGACGAACCTGGTATTGCTCATCGGCTTTAGGACCACAGATGGACACCGATGAACACGGATGACAGGCTCGTTTTATCTGCGTTTAATTAAATCGCTGCGAAGCCCAGGCTGTTCCTCGCTAACGCGTCGGGTTTCCAATTGCGTGCCTCAGGGCACTCATAGTGGAACTGACTAGCGGCGTGCTCTTTCGTGCTTGAGTGGCAGCCACGCGCCGCCTTCGTTGCTGCTGGCAACGCACTGCTCGATAAAGTACATCCCTTCGACGCCATCGTGCACGTTGGGATAGACGGTGTCGACTTTCTCAACCGACTGGCCACTGGCTCGCAAGACCATCGCGTCGTATGCGCTGCGATAGACGTTGGCAAACGCTTCGAAAAATGCTTCAGGGTGTCCACTTGGCAAACGACAGGCCGCCGCACCCGGTTCATTCATGAATCCCGCGTTCGGATCACGAGTGTAAATCTTGTGCGGCTCGCCATTCTGTCGAAAAATCATTTCGTTCGGATTCTCTTGCCGCCAAACCAAAGATCCAAGCGTGCCATCAATCTCGATGGTCAAGTCGTTTTCGCGACCGTGACTGATCTGCGATGCGGTAACCGTTCCCAAACCACCATTATCGAACTTAACGATTGCCGTCCCGTAGTCGTCCAAGGCTCGCCCTTCGACAAACGTCTTCAAATGGCAACTGATCTGTTCTGGCATCAAGCCGGTCATATAGCGGGTCAAGTTAAACGCATGCGTGGCAATATCACCAAAGCAGCCTGCCGCTCCACTTCGCTTGGGATCGGTTCGCCAAGCCGCTTGTTTTTGGTCTTCGCCCTCCAAACGAGTTCGCAACCAGCCTTGAATATAAGAGGCCCGCGTCGCATTGATCTCGCCCAGTATTCCGGACAGAATCATCTCACGCGCCTGTCGGACTAATGGGTAACCGGTGTAATTGTGTGTTACAGCAAAAACAACGTCCGAATTGTCAACGACTTTTGCCAGCTCTTCTGCCTGTGCAAGGTCGAACGTCAACGGCTTGTCGCAGATCACGTTAAAGCCAGCTTCCACAGCTGCTTTGGCGATTTCGAAATGTGTATGATTGGGCGTGGCGACACTGACAAAGTCGATCCGCTGGTCTTCGGGAAGACTGGCTTCGGTTTCCAGCATCTCGGTATACGAACTGTAAGCGCGATCGGCGGGAATGTCGTAGTCGGGAGCCGAAGCTTTCGCGCGTTCTGGGTTGGACGAAAGTGCTCCGGCTACCAATGCGGCTCGGTTGTCCAAAACTGCTGCCGTGGCGTGAACGCGTCCAATAAAGGACCCTGCTCCGCCGCCAACCAATGCCATTCGAAGCTTGCGATTTAGAGGTTCGTTCGTTCCCATTTGTTATCTAATTTCCAATTTTGCTTTTTGACTTGTTTTCCAAGTCATTGTTCTAGCAAAAAAGCGAACGATTTTCATGGGTTGCCGAAATCTTTCCCTTCTGAACGACGTTAGAGACGTAAAAGAAAAGGAAGATCCCTTTTGTTCCAAGAGCTTGCTCCTGGGTGCTTGCCAACGGAATCAAACATCCGTGCGTGCTAAATGGCCCAATGCCGCGAGAAGATCCAACAACTCTTGCTGGTCAATCTCCTCCCACTCGGAGGCTTTGTGCGTGATGATTGCGACTTTGAACATATCGGCTGCGGCGCGAATGTCATCAGGCAACTCTTTGAAAGAATCGAACAGGCGGACGGGTTGCGCTGGACTTTCTTCGCTTGCTTCTGCAAGCGAGCTGACCTCAGCCGAATCAACCGCTTCCGACTTTCGCCCGGAAGAAGGCTTGTCCTCGTCACCAAAATCTGGCCCCTCGGGAACGGGGCCTTCGATGTATTCGCGTTCGTTGGCCGAGACCAGTTTGTCGCTCATCGTGACCGCGGAATCTTCTTCCTCCGTTTCGCTGGCCACAATCTCATCACGACGAGGTTTTTCGGCAGGCAGCTTGCCCATCGTTTCCCATCGCTGGTTCCGCATTTGAGAAACGGACCAATCGTTCTGGATTGCGCCTTCCAGCCACATTTCGGCATCGTCCCAATCCAGAGCTGCGTAAAAATGGCTCCAGTACAATCCCTCAAACGATTCGCAGGTCTCTCCAAAACGTTCCGAAGTTCGACGCAATCGTCCAACGTGTTGCGGCGTGACGCCACCCACCATATTACACCAAGCTTCGTCCGAATACTGACCGGCCGAGGCCCCCTCGTCCTTGAGGGTTTGACGCCATTCAATAATGATTGCGCCTTTTTCCCAATTCGTCGTACTGATCAGCTTGTTCCATTGCCCGATAAAGGCAGAGGATTGCTCGATAGTTTCTGCTTTAACTTCGACGGTTGTTGGGGTCTCTTCCATGGATTCCTCGCGGATTTTTGATCGACACGGATTCGCTGTGAATTCCGTTGGGAGTGCTAAGGTAACGGGCACATCGACAATGAAAAGAGATAAAAACTGATCCCGCCAAAATTGGAAAGCGATTACGTTTTTGGCGGTTAATCGAGCAGCAAGCGGGTACCACCTGAGAAGCTTTGGAAATCCTTTTACCGCCATACGAAACCGTTCTGTCAGCCAATTTTATTTTCAGTGATACAAAGCAACCTGCCGATTTAAACACTGCCTGAATTTCCGAAGCCACATCGTCTATTTCATAGTTCGAACTCGTTGAAAACGTGTTGACTCGTGTTAGAACTGGCCGCACAACGATTTAGGAACCTTTCAAAACGTCCTTATTTGCGATGTGGCAGGAAGCACACTTGCCCTATTCCGCCTGTCGAAGTTGGCGAATACCGACTACTATTCATGACGATTTCCTTGTTGACGACGCCGATTAGAGGGCTGGATGAAGACCGTTTTATTTTCTGTTTGTCTTTTCTTGATCACCGCTGCTTCTCTGCCTTTAAAGCCAGTTGAGCGGTCGAATGACAAGCCGGCTGAGCGACCGACTCGCATAAAAGCTGGCCAAGCCGATCATGTGCCTGTAGTGGCGGGATATGAGCGGTTTATCGAAGACGATTCGGTCACTGAAGTCGAACGTGGCCTGTTGCTGATCAACGAGCTCAATTGTCATTCCTGCCATGCCAACGATTCTTCGGCGTGGACCTCCCAACCGCGAATCGCTCCGATTCTGAGCGAGGTGGGCACTCGTGTGCAGGCTGAATACTTTGAAAAATTTGTCCTCAACCCGCACGCAATCAAACCGGGGACCACGATGCCGAACGTGCTGGCCGATCTACCGGAAGGCGACCGCAAGCAGGTTGCCGAGTCGCTCGCGCACTTTTTAGCCTCGACGGGGCAAACGAAACACCAACCCGTTTCACTTAAAGAAATCAAACAAGGCGAAACGCTCTACCATCAGGTTGGCTGTGTCGCTTGCCATGACCCTCAGAACTCGGACGATCACATTTCGACGTCGATTCCGCACGGAAAGTTATCAGACAAATACACGGTTCCCGGGCTGACTCGTTTTCTTCGCAACCCGTTGCACAGTCGCCCCTCAGGACGCATGCCCCAGTTCAATCTCAAGGGTCAAGAGATTCGCAGCATCGCGGCCTACCTGTTGCGGGACGTTAAGGTTCCCGAGAACGTGAACTTTGCTCTCTACAAAGGAACCTGGGAAACGTTACCGAACTTTGACTCGATGGTGGAGGCCGAACGTGGCACGGTTGGCAGCATCGAAATCTCCGATTTCGGATTAAAAGATCACTTTGGCGTCGTTTACAGCGGATTCTGGGAACTGGAAGAAGAGACGAAGTTTACGTTTCGTTTAGGTTCCGACGATGGCTCAAGACTGTACGTTGGTGACAATAAGATCTTTGACAAAGACGGCATTCAAGGATTTGGCATCGATGAAAAAGTGGCCACCATTCCCGCTGGCGTTCACCTGGTTCGGCTGGAGTATTTTGAAAACGAAGGTCAAGAAGGTTTAGAGTGCACGGTCGAAAACGAGATCGTGCCTCGACAAAGCATTTCCAACATGCTGCGTTTAAAACAGGAACAGGAACCAGATCCCACAGCTAAAGCTCGATTTGTAGTGGATCCAGCCAAAGCAGCCGCTGGGCGGAAGAACTTTACCGACGTGGGATGCGCGAATTGCCACGAGCTAAAAGAAGGCAACCAATCGTTGACCTCCTCTTTTCCTACTCAAAAAGCACTGACCAATTCGGACGCCACTGCGGGCTGTATCACCGGCGCCGCCAAGACACCTCGGTATGGACTGTCCAAAGCTCAACAAGCTTCGATTTCGGCGGCCATTGAATACTTAAAAACTCAATCGAACGGTTCGCCCAATCAGTTTACAGAAGCGTTAACCGCAGAAGGTCGAATCCACCAGCAACTGACCACGCTAAACTGCTACGCTTGCCACTCTCGTGAAATTGGCGAACGTGGTGCCAAAGACTTTCGGATCGTCGGCGGAGTGATTGACAAAACAGGTGAGTCGCTTGAGTTCTTTGGCCGCGATAAGTGGTTTACCAGCACCGAAGCGGAAATGGGAGACGAGGGGCGTTTACCCCCAGATCTAAAACGGGTCGGCGCGAAACTTAATCGCAAGTGGTTTGACCATATCTTGTCGAAAAGCTCAAAAGACCGACCGTACATGAACACCTACATGCCGAAGTTCGGCATCAAGAACATGCCTGGCTTGATCGACGACTTTGTGACGGCCGATCAATTGACTGAACCGATTGCCGTGACACAAACCGCTTCGGAAAAGGAAGTCAAAAAGCAAGGTAGAAAGCTAGTCGGCGACAAAGGGCTTTCCTGCATCAAATGCCATACGTTTGCCGAGCATCCTTCTGCGGGAGTGCCTGCGATCAACATGGCGACCATGACACGGCGTTTAAACAAAGACTGGTTTCAAGCTTACATGCGAAAGCCCAGTAGTTTCCGTCGAGGCACACGGATGCCCGAATCGTGGCCCGATGGAAAAACGTTTTACCCAGACATGCTGGACGGCGACACTGACAAACAAATCAACGCGGTTTGGACCTACCTGTCCGACGGCGAAGACGCTCCGCAACCAAGCGGTTTGATCCAAGCCAAATTGGAAATCATGGCGGACGAATTCCCCAGGATCTATCGGAATTTCATAAAAGGCGCTGGCCCTCGCGCAATCGGTGTTGGCTATCCAGAATCGGTCAATCTCGCGTTCGATGCTGACAACTGCCGCATGGCGTTGATCTGGCAAGAGAATTTCATGGACGGCTCGCTACATTGGTTTGGCCGCGGAAAAGGGTATCAACCTCCTCTTGGTGTCAAGGTGCGCGAACTGCCCAATTCGATTGGCTTTTTCGATGGTGACATCTCAGCCTGGCCGACAAGTACTGACAAAGAATCGGCGCGAGAACTGGGAATGCAGTTCAAGGGATACTCGTTCGATGAAGAACGACGACCGACATTTTTGTACGAGTTCAAAGGAACCGCGATCACTGAAAAACCGATCCCACGACTGGTGGATGAAGTTGGGCTGCTTTCCCGAGAATTCACCGTGGCCGGTGGCCAGGAGATCGCTTATCAAGCTGCCACCGGTTCCAGCATCACAGAAACCGACGGTGCGTTTAACGTCGACGGTTTGACGATCACGCTTACTGGCGATGGTAGGCCGGAGATCGTCAAAAAAGACAAGCAGTCCGCGCTCATTTGGGTGTTGCCTGCATCGGATGAACCGCGCACGTTCGTGCAGCAGTACGATTGGTAAATGTGCAAATGATTCTTAAAAACGAACTAAACACTATGCTTATTCAAAACTTCGTTCGACGTCTACCGCTTGCTTCTCTTGCTCTGGCGATCGTAATTACCGGTTCGCTTGTGCTGCCAGAATCACTCTTTGCACAAGGACTGGAAAAACAAAACGAGTATTACACGATCAAAAAGATTCCAGTCCCGGCCGATACGTTGCTGGAAGTCGGTGCGATGACGATCATGCCAGACGGTCGCCTGGCAGTTTCCTCCCGACGCGGTGACATCTACATGTTTGCCGATCCACTACGAAAAGACATCGAGAATATTGAGTCGAAACTGTTTGCTCAAGGCTTGCATGAAGTACTTGGAATGGCCTATCGGGACAACTCACTTTATGCCACGCAGCGCGGAGAGATTTCAAGGCTGATAGATGCTAATCGGGATGGGTTTGCCGAACGAATCGAGACGGTTACGGACGAATGGGGCATCGACGGTGACTATCACGAGTACGCGTTTGGTTCACAATTTGATGAGCAGGGAAACATGTGGGTCGCGCTTTGTTTGACCGGCTCGTTCACAAGCGAGAACAAGTATCGAGGATGGTGTGTTCGCGTTTCGCCGGATGGAACGGTCACGCCAACGTGTAGTGGTCTTCGTTCTCCAGGCGGAATCGGTTTCAACACTGATGGTGCGTGCTTTTACACCGACAATCAGGGACCCTGGAACGGTACGTGCACCTTGAAATGGCTAAAAGAAGGTTCGTTTCAAGGTAACCCAGTCGGACTGGACTGGTTTTCGGAACCCAAGGTACAAGCCACGATGGGCGAGCAGCCCGAAAAGCCGAAAAGTGGTTCGCGGATCATGACCGAGGCCGAACGGATCCCACAACTGGAACCACCCGCCATCATGTTCCCCTATAAGAAGCTGGGACAATCGGCCAGCGGAATACTCTGTGATACTTCGGATGGAAAGTTCGGGCCGTTTCAAAATCAAATGTTTGTCGGCGATCAAACTTTCAGCTGGGTTATGCGAGTTGATTTGCAAAAGGTTAATGGTCACTACCAAGGTGCAGCGTTTCCCTTTTGCGAAGGTTTTGATTGTGGAACGTTGGCGATGGCACAGGGCGAGAACGGGGCGATGTTTGTGGGCGGAACCAATCGCGGCTGGGGTTCAAGAGGAACAAGCGACTACTCGCTGGAACGTTTGGAATGGACAGGTAAAGTTCCTTTCGAAGTCCTCACGATGAAAGTAAACCCGGATGGCTTTGATTTAACGTTCACTAAACCGGTAGACCCGCAGGCGGCAGGTGATGTTACTTCTTACCGTTTGCCGACTTATACCTACATCTATCAGAAGAGCTACGGGAGTCCGGAGGTCGACGCCACCACGGCAACCATCAAAGAGGCGATCGTTTCGGAGGATGGAAGATCGGTTCGTCTGGTTGTTGAAGGTCTACAGATCGGTCACGTCCATGAATTACACATGGATGGAATCCGATCTAAAGAGGACCAACCACTCTGGCATCCGGTCGCGTATTACACGTTAAATTACTTGCCAAGCGAGTAGTTCATTTTAGGCCAGAGGCCGACACATGAACTGACGTTGGCGTCAGCCTAATAGCACTACTTTAACCCCGAATGGGGTGACAGGTTGTAGCCATGCGCTACATTCTACCGCCACTATCGTGGCTAAAAACGACTAAAGTAAATGCGTGCCATTGGAGTCACGTCGGCTCACGCCACCAGCAGGTTAGGTACCGCCCCGGGCTAAAGCGATCCAAAAAATGCCTGAGAGTATGTCCGTGGCTACTTTTCAGACGGTGGAACTGGTTCGGTTGCGGGTTCAGCGATTGAGTCAGCTTGCTGGCTTTCAGCGCTCTCCACGTCTGCGAAAGGCGAAGCGACTTCAGGAGAGGCTTCGAATCGAATGACCAACGTGTAGTTCTTTAGTTGAGGGCTTCCTGTTTCAGGATCCAATCGAAAGAATTGGTTAAGTTCTCGAATCTCTTGAGCAACACGTTTCTCTTCTTCAGTAGCAATTTGATTTGCTTTTTCAATCTCCGAAAAACCTGGCCCGTCAGCACTTTCGCTTTTTTGTTGACCTTGCTGGTGCACTGCTGGGGCCTTGTTGCCATCCGATTCTTTTTGAGCTAACTGGAACGTTCTCAGTCTAGTGGCATACGCAATCTCTGGGTTATCTGCAACCGAGTCGTCGCCCAAACGTCTGGGATCGTGCTGCGAGTCGACTCCGACCACGTCGGCCTGACCACGCAGCTGAAGCATTGTCGCCCTCATTTTTTCAGGTGTTGTTCGAACATTGAATGCAAGTTGATTCAAGGTTCTGAATTCTCTCTTCTTTCTAGTTGGATCAATGTCTTCCCCTGGGGCTTCATCACCTTCCCGTTGAAAAAATTCCGGCTGCAGTTCCGCCCACTCAATTTCGAGCCCATTGGTTTTGAACGACTCTTGCAAGAAGAGCCATGATTTTTGGTCTTGATTCAAACTGACAAACAAAATTTGGTCGGCGCTTCCTCGTGAAGATCCCAGAGTCAGCTCCCCGTTTTGCGGAACTCCCTCATTTGGATCGGAAAACCCTCCCCCTTGTCGAGCCCCTTCAACCTTTAGATTGTCCACCTCTATTGACGCAGTATCGTTAAACGGCGCCGGTGGTTCAGGTGCCGCTCGGGAACCTGGCATGAGCCTTAAAGCTCCTCCAGGAGTATCGATTTCAACAACATCGGCTTCTGCAGCAAATTGGTCTTCAGGACTGGCAGCATCTTCACGAGCCATCAAACCCGCAGCCTGTTTCGGTGAGCTGTCTGTTTCTGCTCTACGTTTCTGAGAATTTTCCACATTGGCGAGAGGCTTACTACCAACTTCTTGAACTGATTTATCGATCGGGGCTACTTTATCTTTCGCATCGTCGTCACCTGCTTCTTTGTCCACCCTGGCCGCGGATTCCGAATTTGCGGCGGTTTTAAACTGCTGTTGCTGTGGCGGAATTACGAACAGCGAAATGAGCAGCAGAGCCGCCAGTCCAATGATCGCTGCAGCAGCACCGCGCCAATTCGAAAACCCTTGTTTTGCGCCAGCGGTTTTTGGTGTGCTGACGGTGGCCTCTTTACGAGCCAATCGTTCTTGAGCAAACAACCCTTCGGCCTCAGCGGCGCGGACAACTTGATCAGCAAACGAATCGTCCAGCGAGTGCTGGGGCAAATCGCGCAGCATCGTCTGTTGGTGACGCAACGTTTCGTACAAACTCGCCAGTTTCGGGTCATTTGCGATCAGTTGCTGGGCACGCTGAATTTGCTCAGTCGACAGTTGTCCGTCGACTAAATCGTAGATCAGTTGTTGATGGGAAGTGTTCGACATGAATTAAGTAGTTGCTACAAGTTGGATTGGTGGGAAGCGGGTTCAAAGGTCGTCAGGTTTTGAATTCGCTCTTCCATTAAAGGGCTTTGTGTTCAGTTAATTCAGGGTCCATTAATGTTACTTGGATCGTCTTCTTTTTTGCTCATCAAAAATTCGAGCTGCTGTTTCAATTGTTCTCGGGCGCGATGTATCCTGCTGCGAACTGTACCAATCGGCAATTCGAGAATTTCGGAAATCGCTTCATAGTCCAATTGCTCCATTTCTCTTAAAACCAGAACGGCACGATGTTCTTCGGATAACCGCCCCATCGCATTTTGCAATTGGCTGATATCCTCGGAACGGCTCATTCGTTCGTCCGGAGCTGGAGCGTTACCTTCAAAATCCATCGGCCGCGAATCATCATCGTTAGCGGCCAAGGAAATGGTAGGCTTGCGACGGCGGATTCTGGAGACGGCCACGTTGTACGCAATGCGATACAACCAAGTGAAAAATGCACTTTTTCCGTGAAACGTTTCCAGCCGAGTCAAAGCCAAAATGAACGCATCCTGAACAACGTCTTCGGCTTCCGCTTCGTTTCGCAGCATGTACACCATGCCGTTAAACAATCGATCTTGATACTTGCGCACCAAATCTCCAAAGGCCGCAGTTTGGCCATCCAGAGTTTGATCTATCAAAACCTGATCTTCTTCGTGAACCGACAGTTTGTTCATTGAGATGGACGATACTCGCTGGAGAAAGTTCCCTGATATTTTGGCCGATTTTCGATCATCGGCAAAGAGCGTGAAACTCGGTCAATAGAACGCG
Organism: uncultured Pirellulaceae bacterium; assembly: GCA_964503615.1. Taxonomy (GTDB): domain Bacteria; phylum Planctomycetota; class Planctomycetia; order Pirellulales; family Pirellulaceae; genus CAZDBA01. Next base: position 20,484 of record CAZDBA010000025.1, on the reverse strand, counting down.
ACTCTTCAATTTGCTGGCAAAATCACTAAAAAACGGTGAATCCGAAAGGTCCCAGTTATTAGGACAGCCGCATTGTTGCCTCCACGGCCCGATTCTTCAAATCTGGGTTGTCCGGAAAACCTGTTTTCTTCTGCCGTTTATTCAGTCCTTGGACGGCTTGAAAATCGGATAAACGTTCTGGATTCGAGTGGGTGATGCTGGTTAGCACGGTCTTGTCTTGCATTTGAGATCAGACAAAAAGCCAACAATAACTTTTTAAAATTCTGGACATTACCGCTCGACTGACTGATTGATTTAACTTGCCTCTTGCACAAGCTCGTACAGAGACCTCCGCCTGAATGTTTTCGGTTAAGCGACAACCGGTTCAGGTTTCTCGGAAGTGACTCTAAGCCATGCCCACACACCAAAACCGATCAGAATCAACACGATGCTGACGATTTGCGAAATCGTGAGCCCTGTATTGAGCTGGCCCCCTTCGTCCACGCGAATCGCTTCCAGGATAAAACGTATAACGGGATAGATGATGATCATGATTGCAAAAACCTCGCCATCAAACCTTCGCCGTGGATAGTAGAACCACAGGAATCCGCACAGCAAAAATGCACTGACTGAGCTGTAGAGCTGAGTCGGATGGACTTTGATACTTTTGGGTGGCAGTTCAGCGATCGGGATCTCGATCGGAAACATTCCCTGCTCTTTACTAACGATCAATTTTTTATCGATATCCAATCCGTCCTGATGCACTCCTTTGAGATAGAGGCTGTCTGGTGATTGAATCGAGACGCGATCCCCGGCAGTAATTTCGTATTTCTCAGCGAGGCTACCCTCTTCAACTGAATCGACCTGGAGCGAATAGTGTCTTTCTTCATCGACCGTTCCTTTGATGCCCAACAGATGGCCTTCGTAAATTTGATGAACGTAAGGCGGCGAGCCGGCTGGGAACTGCATGCCCAACTGACTATCACACATTCCCCCGTAACAACATCCATTCATCAAACATCCAACACGTCCGATCGCCAGGCCCAACACCATTGCCGGCGCGATCACGTCGATCGCCTTTCGCCAAGGCAACTTTGTGATTCGAAAAAATACGATTGCCGCCAACATACCGCCGATCAAGCTGCCGTAGACCACCAAGCCCCCTCGGGTCATATCCAACAGCTTGCCAACCAATTCTTGAGCCGTATCAGCTTGAAATTGTTCCCACTTTTGGACGATGTAAAACACGCGGGCACCAATGATCCCGCAAACAATCATCCAAAAAGTCAGAGACAAACATTTATCAAAGTCAAAATTGATCTGACGACATCGCAAATAGATCAGCCCGACCGCAGAAGACATCGCCAGTAGCAAACAGAACCCATAGCCGCGAATCGCCAAGCCCTGACTGACCATCGCCCCATTTGGGTTTGCCGGATCCAGTCCTTCGATCTGTAGCGAAGGCAACACGAACCAAATCACAGCGGCGACGATTCCGTACATGGGTAGAAAGCCAAACAGGTCCTTACCGAATCCATATTTGGAAGCGATGACCGCCATAATGATCAACCCGATAACCAACCAGCCGATCAGGAGCGGGCCGTTAAACCAAGAAGGTGGGATCAGAAACAAAGTCTGTTGCATTTCTCTCAATCCTGGACGATACGGTTGTCAATCAAACGAGTCCCACCAACGTAGGCGGCGACCAAACAAACAGCGGGTAACTCAATCTCATCCGGAATGGTCAGATCGTCGGCGTTGGCAACCATAGCATAGTCAATCGTGTCGACCCCGCCGTCGATCAACGATTGTTTCATTTCATTCATGATCACGTGAGTATCCCGTTCACCATCGCGAATAAGCGACTCAGCCAACTCAAGTGTACTACTAAGCGAGAGCGCTTGCTGCCGCTCTTGCTCGGACAAATTTCGATTGCGGGAACTGAGAGCCAATCCGTCTTCTGCTCGCATCGTCGGGCAAGCCACGATTTCGCAGGGAACGTTCAGGTCTCGAACCATTTGGCGAACGACCACTAACTGTTGGTAGTCTTTTTGTCCAAAGAAAGCTTTGTTTGCGCTAGTCATATTCAACAGTTTCAAAACCACCGTTGCGACGCCACGAAAATGAGTCGGACGATGCTCGCCCTCCAGCGACTTTGAAACTTGGGGCGGATCCACAAAAGTCGAAAATCCATCCGGATAGACCTCTGACGGCTCGGGAGCGAAAACGCAATCGATTCCCAATTCGGACAATTGCTCAACATCTTCTTCCAGCGTCCGCGGGTAGGTTGTCAGGTCTTCGCCCGCAGCAAATTGAGTCGGGTTAACGAAAATGGTGGCAATCGTAAAATCTGCTTGTTGGACTGCGGCGCGAGCCAAGCTGAAGTGACCGTCGTGCAAAGCTCCCATCGTGGGAACCACTCCTATCGAACGATTCGCTGCCTGTGCGGTCTCGACAAATTTTCTCAGTTCGGAAACGGTCCGGATAAGTTTTGAGGGCACAACCGACTTTCAACAGGTTTTCCCGATATCGACGATCAAGCTTTTGTACCGGAGCGAAGAACGGATAACAGGAGTTGGAAAACAGGAAAATTGCAGTTCACGATGAACGGGTTTGGGCGAGTGGACTTGCTTACACTCATTCGACTTTGCAGAGCCGCACCCCAAAATGTCTCGTTCTAAAGACATTCCTGTGGGACTAAAATAGGAACCGTCTCCGATATCGTCCAGTTCAACGTCGTGATTGAGGTCAGTTGACGCACATCAAATTACCCGCGGTGAACGAGAAAATTCAGCCCTCCCATGGCCCGCAAAGTTGCTGAAACTGTTCAGGTGGCGATAAATTGCACAATTCCATTGGGCTGATCACAATTTATATTGGGTTTTTTTGCGAAAAACAGGTAGAATCCAGTAACTTCCTTTTGTCTTAATCGAGGGACCAGAGTCGTAATTACCTCTGTTCTCCCACCGTTTTACCTGCCTGCCTCTCTTTCCTTTAACCCTAACACTGGAAAGCTTTAGATGAGTACAAATACACACGGCAATGTTCCTCCTGCGCAACAGATGAACCATCAGGACCCTGAACATGATCCGAACGAGGAAGAAGAGGAAGAGGGCGATGAAAACGCGAATCGGTTTTTGTTCTTCAACGTGATGCCAAGTTGGATGGTGAGCTTTATCACTCACGTTGGGCTGATCATCTTGTTGGCCTTGCTTGTGTTACCACGTGAGCAGAAACCGGTTGTCGGTTTGGAAGCGGGCGACTCAGCTAACGATGCCATCGAAGACGTTGATACCGAATTCGACGACGATACGGAAATTGAAACAGAAGACGTACTCGAAGAAGTCGATCCTGCGGAGCTTGCCGAAGAAGTTGAAGAAACGGTCGAAGAGCCTGAGACGATTGCCGTTGAGGAATTTCAGGATGTTGGTCAAGTCTTTGCTGATACAGAATCAAATTTTGACGAAGCTGCGTTCAACCCGGTAGCGTTTCAAGGCAGTGAAGTTGACAGCCGCGGAGAAGCTTCTCGTGCCCAGTTGCTTCGAGCCGGTGGTGGTAACGCCGGAAGTGAAAAAGCAGTCGAAAACGCCCTCGCATGGATCGCACGCCACCAACTACCTGATGGAGGCTGGAGCCTGGATCACACAGAAGGGCCAGGAAAAGATCGTGACCAGAACAACCCGGGGACTCATGATGCTGCTCGTGCAGGCGCAACCGCATTGGCTCTATTGCCCTTTCTAGGGCATGGCGATACCCATCTTGCTGGAGATTACCAAGAGACGGTTCGCAACGGATTGAACTTTTTGATGAAACGAGGCGTTGCAGATGGACGTGGAATCAGCTGGCACGAACCCAAAGGGACCATGTACTCTCATGGTTTGGTCGCGATCGCATTCAACGAAGCTTACGCAATGACAGGAGACAGCCAACTGGCTCCGTTTGCCCAAGGCTCGATCTGGTTCATTGAGGATGTACAGGATCCTCGTGGCGGTGGTTGGCGATACAGTAAAAAACAGGCCGGAGACACATCTGCGGTGGGTTGGCAAGTGATGGCGATCAAATCGGCCAAGCTCAGCGGACTGGACTACCAAAAGAAAACGATCAAGCTTACCGAAAAATTCCTGGACTCTGTTTCAATCAGTTATGGAGCCTGCTACGGCTATACAGACCCGCCCACACGCAACGGGGATGGCTCGTTTCCAAGTCGTCGCGCTGGTTGTACTTCGGTGGGGCTTCTTTGCCGAATGTACATGGGCTGGGACCGCGAACATCAGGGTCTAAGCGAAGGGGTGGCATGGTTGACAAAGATGGGACCGTCCGTCGGATCCAAACAACGACCTCAAGCCGTCAACATGTATTACAACTACTACGCTACCCAGGTTTTAAAGCATTACGGCGGGCAAGAATGGAAAAAGTGGAATGGTGTCATGCGTGACTTTTTAGTCGAAAGCCAAGAAACCGAAGGCACCAAAAAAGGAAGCTGGCACTGGGGCTCAAAGAACCATGCCGCTGAAAGTGGAGGTCGTTTGTACCAAACTGCGATGGCTACCATGACGTTGGAAGTGTACTACCGCTTTCTTCCGTTATATAAAGACGCTGCCGCAGAAGACGATTTCCCTCTGGACGATTAAACGGTACCTCTAAAGCTAATGCCAAAAACGCAACCTAAGTTTTACACTTGGGTTGCCGGCATCTGAATTCGACAATACCCAGCCAACAAAAACATGAAAATCAGGATCGTTGGTGATGGTGTTTTTGGGCAGTTTCTCAATGAGATCTTTGCCCCCTTTGCCGAGATTTCGCTTGATGCGGACCATTTGTTTTTGGCGGTTCCGGGCGAAGCCTATGAAGAAGTCGCCGCGGAACATTCTGGCAAACATTTGATCAACGTCTGCTCAGTACAGCATGAAACCAATCAAAACTGTTTGAGACATTCTAAAAGGGTGACCGGGATTCATCCGCTGTTTGGCCCGCGCAGCCCGGTTGAAAATCGAGTGGCTCTTCTCACCCACAGCTGCGAAGAATCAGAGCCCATTATCGACCTGTTCAAAAAGACTGGGGCGGAGGTTTTCGATTCGTTACCAGATGGGCAAGTGATTGACGGCGAGTTGCATGATCGAATGATGGCCGCTACGCACTTGGCCGGGCTCAAACAGTTAGCTCAGCTAAAGGAGATCGTAGAAAAATCAGCTTGGGTGCCCGAGCACTTTATCCCGACCAGCTTTCAACGACTAAGGAACTTCGTTGAACAGTCCGGCGACTTTAGCCCAGGAACGCTCACCTCGATCGAGTCAAATCCGTTCGCCGAAGATTAGAACACGGCTCGTCGCGGCATTTGGATCGGAGGGCTCGGTGTGCGGTTCCACAGGAGCTTCGTCTCAGGGGTAGTTGCCTAGTAAACCTCCACGGCCCAAGGGGGCCATGCTACCAGAAGCCTAAACAGGCGAAACCTACCAGCGAACGACTGCCGCGCCCCAGGTCAAACCGGCTCCAAATCCTGCTAACAGCACGTTGCTGCCCTTCTTGATCCGCCCATCCACATAGGCTTCGTGGAGAGAGATCGGAATACTTGCGGCAGAGGTATTTCCCCAACGATCCAAATTCATGAAGACCTTCTCGGCAGGAACATTCAAGTTCTCGACAGCTGCATCAATGATCCGCTTGTTGGCCTGATGGAAGAAGATCAAGTCAATATCGTCCAGCGTCAAATCAGCTTGCGAAACGACGCTTTCCACCATCTCTGGAATCAAGCGAACTGCCCACTTAAAGACCGATCGGCCATCCATCTTGAGATAGTTTTCACGTTCCTGAACCCCTTCGACCGAGGCCGGCATACGGGATCCACCACAGGGAACCAATAAAGTATCGCCCAACTCGCCTTCTGAGGCTAAACGGAACGAAAGGATCGCCGAAACCTCATCTGGATTTGGGTTGGAATCGCGTTCGAGAATCGCTGCACCTGCGCCATCTCCAAACAGCGGGAAGGTCTTTTTGTCCTCCGGATCGACGACCATCGTCATCATGTCCGCTCCGATGACAAGCGTCTTGCGGCTGCAACGTGTCTTGATGAACTGTGCACCGGTGATCAGTGCGTACATAAAACCGGAACAAGCTGCGTTCATGTCGACCGCAGCCGCGTTAGCACCCAACCCCTTTTGAACCATACAAGCCGTCGAAGGTGTGTAATGATCGGGAGTCATCGTCGCGACAAGGATCAAATCGATCTCGTCGATATCGGTGCCCGTTCGCTTCAGGCAGTCTTCGGCCGCAGCAATCGCCAAATCGCTGGTCGCCAGAGAATCGCCGGCATGGTGCCTGGATAGGATTCCCGTTCGCTGTACGATCCAGTCAGAATCGCACCCCAAGGCCTCTAAGTCCTCGTTGTTAACGGTACTGTCGGGCTGCCAAATCCCGGTTCCCGCAATTCGGACACCAGTGATACGCGAAACCAAATCGTTAGAGTCAGATTGGTCTGTTGGGCAGATGGTAGGAGACGCCATAAGGGGGAGTACTCGAATTAGTCGCTTGGAATTAACTGTTCAGCCAAATATTCGCAGACTTAAGCAACAAATACTCGCCAAGGAATCGTGTCAACTGAGAGACCTTGTGTCAACAAGATAAAATTTGAATCGACAAGTAGATTGGTGCGAATGAACCAATCCCATGCCTAGTTCGTCTTAAACTACCTAATTAGAAGCGATAAACCTGCTTAGCTGGCTTGAAGCTCAATCAACCACGTGGTCAATAAATTGGTCAATATCCCGCAAAAAACCGACGATTCGGAGCAGGCACCCCCCAATTTGAGGTGTTTATTTGTCGTTAATGCAGTAGATTTGTCTTCTGAGAAGCACGCTGAATTTAGCTTTTGAAAGGAATTGAAAGATTATGAGCCTTTTGGCCGTTGTATATCAACTTGTACCCGACTCGCCGATTCTCGCAGCATTTAATCGAGAAGAGACGTATGACAGTAACTTAAGTTCACCCTCTATTCACTCAGGAAAACCAAGGATTCTCGCCAGTTTAGATGCCAAAACAAACGGAACCTGTTTGGGCGTCAATCAAAATGGCATGTTTGCCGGCTTTGTCAGGCGTCCCAAGTATAACAAACCCCTAAATCCGCTCTCACGCGGAGCGTTAACACGCGAAGTTCTGCGAAGCACTTCGGCAAGGGCAGGATTGGATTTGGCGATGGAAGAGCTTCACTCCGGTCGTTACGACGGTGCGAACTTTGTAATCGCTGATGCCGAATCGGGCTGGATCGTTCAAGCGGGCGATGAAACGGACGTAATCGACCTCCAACCCGGTTTGACCGTGGTTGGCGAATACGATGTAAACGACCCCGAAGATCGGCGAGCCGCAATGGCGAACCGGCTTCTGACGCTGCAAACGCTTGATTCTCCTGTGAAATTTCTGGCCATTGCCAGCAAGGTCCTTGCTCGATCACCTATTTCGCCCGGTCGCCCTAGTATGGTCGTTCGAGAGCAAAATTATGGTACGGTCAGCTCTACCTTGATTTCGCTGGGTTCAAAACCGCGTGATGCGATTTATCAGTACGCCAATGGGGCTCCTGATCAGTCGAAATTTGAGGACTACTCACCTATGTTGCGTGACATCCTTAGCAGAGGACTTCGGGAAGCTCGAGCGAAGGCGAACGCCTCCTAACCGGTAATCCCAAATAAATAGAACCTAAGGCTCGCTGTTGATTCAGCGAGCCTTTTGTTTTTTGGAATTGCCAATTTCTGGAATCTGGTCGATTTTGTGGTAGGGTTGGGGTAGCAACATCGACCTAACGAAGGATGGTAATGGAAATGAAGTGTCTGGCAATTTCCTTCCGCAGGCGGATTGCAACCAGGACGGTATGGTGAGCTTCGCAGATATCAATCCGTTTATTCAGATTTTGACATTCTAAGCCACGGCGATCTGGCTTTTTCACTAGTGGACCACGTGCCAATCCAGTGATCCAATGAAGCCTATGCTGCTTTGCGTCTCTTCACCAATTGATGCAAGATCGCATTGCCACGTTTGCCGACTTGTTTGGCGCTGCCCGTTTTTCTCAGACAGTAGGCAATCTTTTGAGCCTGCCAACGTTTAACGCCAAGCCGATCGGCAAGCTCCCCTGTATCGAACTCTTTAGGTAATCGCTTGGGCAGCAGTTTGTGCAAGTCTGCGATCGTTCGATAGGTCTGACCCTTGGTGATGCTGGAAAGAGTGCGATCTTTAACCTGAAAGTCGTTTTTGCGACGACGGCGGCGACGACCATGACCTGGAAACCGTACCTCTTCGATTTCGATCAGCGGACAAATCAGCTTGAGATTGGGGTGAGGGAACACGCGAGTAAAGTACAGTAGCTCTTCGAACATATCCAAGGGACCACCCCGCTTGGGACTCCATCGACTGTCGACCACCGATCCATCTTTCTGACTTAGCTTGACCAACCGTTTGCGGACCACCAGCGGCTTGACCACCTCTACTTTGTGATTATTGTTAAGCAGCTTTTGAATCTTTGAACGGATTGAGGAAAGACCGCTGCGCTGAATCTCGATCAACCGATTTCCGTCCACGATATCAATAATGAAACCATCAACTCGGACTTCCAGCTCCGATCGCTTGGTCGAGTAATGCTCCTTTAATTGCTTGTGCAGCGTGGTTTCCATTTAGATTTCGCTTGCCTGGCCCAGAGTGAAACTTTGCATTCGCAACATAACGTCAGCTAAATCTTATTGATCGACGGGAATTGGCAGTAGCTTGAAATTGACCCAAGATTCTGAAACCTGATATACTCCTGCCTAAGCTGGCAAACGATGCCAGCAAGCAAAAACAAAGACCAAACAAACTCGCCTTTTAGAAAGTAGCTGACATGGCCACGTCAACCTCTGCCGGTATTCTCGACAATATCACGCAAGCGATCGGTAGAACCCCACTGGTCCGGCTCAATCGTGTTACCGATGGCTGTGTAGCGACTGTGGTCGCGAAAGTCGAAAACATGAATCCGCTATGGAGTGTCAAAGATCGGATCGGTCGAGCCATGATCGACGCTGCGGAGCGTGATGGAAAGATCAATGCGGACACCGTCATCGTTGAACCTACCAGTGGTAACACCGGCATCGCGCTTGCCTACGTTTGTGCGGCTCGTGGATACAAACTCAAAATTTGTATGCCTGACAGCATGTCAATCGAACGTCGACGCCTGCTAAAGATCCTGGGGGCGGAGTTGGTTTTGACCCCGGGTTCCGAAGGCATGCCCGGCGCGATTCGCAAGGCGACCGAGTTGACTGAGGAAAACAGCAACTATTTCATGCCGCAACAATTCAACAATCCCGCCAATCCACAAGTCCACCGAGAGACAACCGCTCTTGAGATTTGGAACGACAGCGAGGGAGCGGTCGATATCCTTGTCTCCGGCGTTGGAACAGGAGGAACGATCACAGGATGTTCTGAGGTCTTGAAAAAGAACAAGCCGGGACTTGTCTCGATTGCCGTCGAACCGATCACCAGCCCGGTCATCACTCAGAGAAAAAACAATGAAGACCTGATGCCAGGTAAACATACCATTCAGGGTATCGGCGCGGGCTTTATTCCAGACGTCTTGAATATCGACATTATCGACGAAGTCTATCTAGTCAAAGACGAAGACGCCATCGCGATGACTCGCAGGTTGGCCAAAGAAGAAGGCCTCTTTTGCGGAATCAGTTGTGGAGCAGCCGCCTCAGCAGCCATCGAGGTCGCCAAGCGCCCTGAAAACGAAGGCAAAATGATCGTCGTCGTGCTACCGGATCTCGGTGAACGGTATCTCTCCACTGCTCTGTTCCAATCGGAATAAACAAGCATCAAAATTGACAAGCAACGAATGAGGCGGTGGTTGAGCAACATAGCAAAACGGCCGGCTTCGTTACTTTAAGAACTCGTTTAACATAGCGCGATTCGTCTTCCGGGCTTCGCGAATTTGTTCGGAAAGCGTTTTTGAGTCTTTCATCCGCAGCAAATAAGCCAGCTTGCTTAACTCTTCTTCCTTTTCCGGTATCTCGTGACGGGCCACTGAATTCATCAAGCGAATTCCGGACTCCACTTGTCGTAGCAACTGATACGATTCGGAAAGCTCCTGAGCCTGCTCCATCGTCAATATCCCAAGTCCGGCGAATTCTGCGATCGCTTGCAACGTTCCAGGCGACAGAGCTTTTTCCAGACTACTGGCATGTTTCAGCTTTAGCATCTGCACGATAAACTCAACGTCAACCGTCCCACCGACACCGCGTTTCAGATTTGTGCTTGAGCAGTTCTGCTCCATCCGAATTCGCATCTCTTTGATTTCTCCCGCCATTGCATCGTTCCAGGCTGGCGAGGAAACGGCGTTCTTGACCATATCCAGTACTCGCAGAGATGGCTCACGGTTCCCATAGACTACACGTGATTTGCAAAGCGCCAATCGCTCCCACAACTGGCCCTTACCCGATTCGAAATACCTTCGAAACTCGTCAAAAGACACCGCCAACGCGCCGCTCTTGCCGGAGGGACGCAAGCGACAATCCAGTTCGTAAATTTGTCCATGCGGTCCTGAGTTCGTTAGGAAGTTGCTGATCTTCGAACCCAACTCACTAAAGAAATGCTGGTTAGTCGTTGTTTTTTCCGTTTCGCGGTGGACCGTTTTGCCGTCACACTCGTAGAGAAAAATCACGTCCAAGTCACTATGGTAATTCGGTTCTCGCCCCCCCAGTTTTCCCAAGGCCAAGATCACCAGCTCGCTTCCTCGAACCTGATCAATTTCCTCGAACATCGGCCGACCGTAACGTGCGATCATCTTGAGGTAGATATGATCTACGACAGTGGCCAAACAAACCTGAGCAATATCGGAAAGCGAGGTATGCTTGGCCTGAATCGAATCGCGGCCCACGATATCACGAACACCGACTCGTAAATGTTGGGACTGTTTAAAGCTGTGAATGATGGGCACGATATCCTCAGCGCCCGCGACTAACCCCTCCATCGCGTCCATCAACCATTCAAACGTGGGCAACGAATCGACAGCCAATGCGTCGACCAACTCGTCGATCATACCGGGATTCTGGCGCAGGATTTGAGCCAGGTAATCGCCCGACGCACAAAGCCGAACAAACATCTCCAGAGTGGGAGGGTGAACTTGAAACAGCTCCCACAAAACTCCCTTGGCTCCGATCTTTTCGGTCACAACAGCCAGTGAATTTAGCGTCGCGTCGGGATCAGGCGTCGCTGAAATCTCTCGCAGCAGCTTTTCCGAAATAGCAGCCAGAAAATGGCGGCACCGGTGAGGCGAAAGGAACTGGGTTGATTCACAAGCCAGTTCATCCAGATTGCGCTTTGCCCTTTGCGGGTCGGTAAAGTGATACTTATCAAAGATCTTCCGGACCAATTCTTCTGGGGGATCGTCATCCAGCACCAAATCGGCTTCGATCGGCACCTCACCATCAAATTCATCTGAACCTGAAAAAGCGTTGTGCAACAAGTGGTCAAGAATGCGTCGATTTGTTTTTGTCACCTCTTCCAAGTCATCATCAAAACGATCCAACGCCATTTCCCGCGAAGCGTCCAAATACCCCATGCGAATCGCAAGCTTGATCAACTCCGGTTTGGAATCGGGAAGTGTGTGAGTTTGCAAATCGAACATAATTTGCAAACAGTGCTCGACGCGTCGCAACCACGCATAATTTTGCGACAAAAGGTTCTCTTCTTCCAGCGTGATAAAACCAGCGGCTTGTAACTGTTCAATTGCGATCAAAGTGTTCCAGCTGCGAACCGATTCATCTCGCCCACCACCAAACAATTGCAAAAACTGAATCGTAAACTCGACGTCGCGAATTCCACCCCATCCGGTTTTAACGTTCAGACGATCCTCTCCGGCCGCCAGAGCTCGATTCTCGATCTTCCGTTTGAGCATTTTGATATCGGAAATATCCAGCCGATCCAGCCGCTTTTGGTAAACCCAATTCTCCAACCGTTTGATCAGAGCATGACCCAACTCCTGACTACCGGCCACTGGACGAAGCTTGATCAACGCCTGCCGCTCCCACGTGCGACCTTTGTTTTCATAATAACGCACTGTCTGTTCGAGACTGTGACAAATACGTCCTTGGTTGCCATCCGGTCGCAAACGAAGATCGACACGATAGGCAGCCCCGTCAGGAGTAACTTCGCCAATGAACTTAGCCACATCACGTGTCAGTTGTTCAAAGAACTCCTGGTTGCTTCGCCGTCTCTGGCTACCGTCTGTATCGTTCTTGTTCGCACCCTCAAATACTGCGATCAGATCGATATCGCTGGAATAATTTAACTCGTTTCCGCCAAGCTTACCCAGCGCCAAAATGGTGAAGCGACAGGGCGAGCCATCGGTGAGTGTCGGCCTACCCCACTTTTCCTGCAATTGTTTAAAGCAGTACTCACAAACCGCTTCGCAAACTGCTTCAGCCAGAAACGAAATCTGCTTGGCCACCAACGACATCCGTTGCCCGACGATCACATCTCCAAACGCGATCCGTAACGTTTCACGATGTTTGAAATGACGCAACAACGCCATCGCCTGCTTGGGCCCGCGCGCGGTAGCCAACAGGTTGCTGAGTTTATCAACCAGATATTGGCGTGAGACCGGCTGGCCTTCGCTGGCCCGCAAAGCATCGTAGCTTTCGCGATCGACCACCAGTAAATCGCTCAAGTACTGACTGGTGGAAAACACCCTTAGCAAGATCGGAATCGCAGTCGGGTCACGTTGAAACAAAGCTCCCATCGACAGCGGGCTGCGGGCCGATTCGACAAAACGCTGGAGGTTGTTGAGCGCCATATCCGGGTCACTAACAACGCCCAAGTGCTCCTCAAGCTGCTCGAACAGGATGTCCAGCAAATCGAGCGTAATTCCGCTCTCGCACAGGGACATAAGATTCGTGTGGCCGCGATTCATCTCTTGAACACCACGTTTGAGCAGCCAAAACTCACGTGCTTCTTGAGAACCCAGGATATGTTGAAGTGCGTTAGGCATCACCTGATTTTGAGTGATACCCGTGCTTTTGGGAAGCGATACTGCCAGAAAACTGTCAGCAAAAAAGCGTAACGGTTGCCCGCTAAGTAGCTCGCCTCTCCGAGCCAATTATTAACGCCTCGGAGGCGTGCTACTTAAAGAGCGCGGCGGTATTTCTTTTTCGGGCGTGAGCTCTCCGCCTTTTTGGGATTCTCTTTAGCGACTCGCTCATCGACAAATTCCTGAAGCGGATCTTTGTCGAGCAACTTGTTGATCGTCTGCTCGATCCCAGTCAAAGCGTGACCCTGATCGGGGGCAACCAACGAGAACGCGACTCCCGTCTTTCCCATCCGTCCGGTTCGTCCAACACGGTGAACGTAGTCTTCACTCAGTTCTGGGATGTCATAGTTGATAATGTGTGAAATGTTGCTCACATCAATTCCGCGGCCAACAACATCGGTCGCCACAAGGTAGTTCGTCTTGCCTTCACGGAACGAGGTCATCATACGGTCACGAGCCGACTGAGACATGTCGCCATGAATCGTTCCCACGCTGGCTTTCAGGCCGGACTTGAACAACTTGCGATACAGTCGCTCGGTCCCAAGCTTCGTTCGGCAAAAAACGATCGCCTGTTCCGGTTCCTCTCGCTCTAACAGTTTGAGAAGCACTTCATACTTCATCGACTGAGGAACGTTGATGTAATACTGATCGATACTTTCAGCAGAAACGTGCTTGTTGGAGAAATTAATTCGCTTGGGCGATTGCATATACCGCTTCACCAACCGCAGGATCGATTCGGGAACGGTCGCACTCAACAACAGCGTCTGTCGTTTTTCCGGACACTTACGAAGGATCTTCTCGATGTCCGGGCGAAAGCCAATGTCCAACATGCGGTCCGCTTCGTCCAAGACAACACACCAAATTCCGCGCGGGTCCAACGAGCCACGTTGCAAGTGATCAATCACGCGACCCGGCGTGCCAACGATGATCTGCACACCTTTTTTCAGTACGTTCAGCTGCTGCTTGATCGGTTTGCCGCCGTACAAGCAAGTCGATGTTACATCGATATCGCCAGCCAGCTTTTTAATTTCGCGATCGACTTGCACGGCCAGTTCACGTGTCGGCGCCAGGATCAAAGCTTGCGGAGCCTTTATCCTCAGGTCGATAAATTCGAGAATCGGAATCGCAAACGCAGCCGTCTTGCCGGTGCCCGTTTGAGCCTGTCCGATAACGTCATACCCCTCTAACGCAACGGGGATCAATGCCGCTTGAATGGGCGAAGGTTTCTCGTAGCCAATATTGCCAAGCGTCGTTACGAGTTCGTCCGAAATTCCGAGTTTGCGAAAGTCTAATTCTTGTTTGTGCTTAGATTTCTGTTTGGCCACTGAACCCTACATGGTCTGAAGTTAAGTTATAATGATTCGATCTTCTTGATTTCTTCGTTTCGATGTCGTCGTCTTGATTTCGAAAAGACGTTCACTATTATGCTTCGTCGAAACCAAAATCCGCTTCGAGGATGGGCGGGGTCTTGCGTATTATCTGGCTTTGTCACAAAACGAGTTGGCAACAGCGTTTCAGATTGACTTAACTGGTGCACTTCAAAGCCGTCGCTTCGGCCTGATTGCAGGTATTAAAGAGCCAACGATTCGAGACAAAAACCGATTTTTTTAAATATTTCGCAGTGTAAGCTAACCCAAATAGGCAATAGGGGTCAACGCTTGATTGCCTCCACAGCGCTCGATTATCCCCAATAACCCCAAAACTATTCAACAACAAGGCGGATTCGCGTGGTCCATCAACTGGCAGAACTTATTTTCGGTGCAGGCAACGACCAGCAACAGTTGTTACGGGTGGTCGCAATGACCAAAGCGATGAAACACTCTGACCACCTCGCTTTGGTCACCGCTCTGAAAGATCAACCGGAACGGCTGGAAGCGGCTCAGGCTGCTATTGAGGCCGCATTCATGGAGCTTGCCAAGCTTGCCAAGTTAGACGATTCGATGCGGGGTACGTTAGGTGAGCTGTACTTTAACGTTGATCCCCAGAACAACATTCGCAACAACATCCTCTTCTGGCTGGGCAGTGAAGGCTCTCCGGCAAGTATGGTCCAATGGTGCAACTTGATAACGGACAGCCCGCCCAAGAACGCGAACGGATTGATTCAAGCGTTTATGCCAATGTTTGAACAAACCGAAATTCCGCAAGAAGTCTTCGACAAACTGGCTGGCCAAGGGATCTCGCATCCGGAAATCGCATCTGCCGCATTAGACCTGATGAACTTTCACGCTCGTGGCAATCTGCCCAGCCACCCAGCTCTAGCCCGAGCCCCTCAGCTGGCATCCTTGCTAGGCAATGTCGTTCAACAAATGGCGCGAGTCGAAGAGGGGAACGTACCTACCGAACTCTCGCCACAAGAACTCAGCCAACGTGTCTCCGAGTCGGTCGCCTTGACCATTTCGCTATGCGATGCGATCGGCCTGATGGACTATCAGGATGGCATTGGAAAGCTTAACCAAGCGATGCAGTTAAAGCATCGGCGAATCCAGACCGAGGCAGCGGCTGCTCTGGCGCGAATGGAAATCGAAGACGGTCGTACTGCCCTGTGCAAACTGGCCGAAGAACCGATCGCTCGCCTGCGGGTTTTGGCATTCGCAGAAGAACTGGGGTTTTTGGAAGAAGTCCCTGAGGAGCAACAGACCGAAATCGCGATTGCCGAAAGCCAACTGGTGGTCTGGCTGGCGGAACCAACTCAGATGGCAGTCCCGCCTTCGCAGGTGGAACTGATCAACACCCGTGAAATGTACTGGCCCAGCTACGACCATCCGGTCCAATGTTATTTGTTCCGTTACGCATACGGATCGGAGCCGACCTATTCGAACATAGGCATTACCGGGCCGGTGACCCATGCGTTTCCGGTCAATATCGAATCGCTTACGATCGAAGACACGTACGCCGCCTTTGCAGGCTGGCACGCGATCCACGATGAAATCTACCAGCTCAGTTTGGAGCAAGCTCAAAGTCTTCGCAATCAGGAGCTGCAAATCTTGTTGGGCAGGTTGAGCGATCAGGATTTTGAAAGCTCACAACCGATCTTTGCCGGCAGCTTTTTTGGCGAACTTGTATTGGCTGCCGAAGCGGTTCGCAATGCTGAACCGGTTGTCGTGCTGGTCGATCAATCTGATGTGTTTTGTTTTACCAGCACATCCGAGGAGAATCGAATCGACACCAAGATGGCTTACACCATCTGGCGCGGACGTCGATTACTGGAACAGTTCAACGGTTAAGTGCAGAGCCCCAAATGACCAAAAGCCAACCTCGGGAGTGAATCCCGAGGTTGGCTTTGTGGCTTTACTTGCAATCTGCCTTTTCTAGTTGCGAATCGTTTCCAGGAATGCTTGATGATTCGCATCACTTTGAGCCATGCGTGCGTTGAATCGAGCTGTGTTCGCGGCACCGAAATTTCGAATCTGGTTCATGCGTTGTTCATGCGTTGAACCGAAGTTCGCCATCTGCATCTGTTGTTGCTGTTGGTATGGCAGGACAACTTCGAAGTAAAACCGAACCAAATCTTCTACCGTTGCGTTTGGGTTGCCAGTTTCCCGCCGAAATTCGACAAGTACTTGTGACAACATGGCTCGCTCCTGCGGGCTCATTTCGTTGATCCTTTGCTGAATAAAATCTCCCTGTTGTTGCGGATACGGTTGTGGTTGTTGGAATTGCTGCGGTGCGTAGTAGCCTTGTGGTTGCTGTTCCCATTGAGCCTGAACAACACTGGAACTGCAAGTTAAAACGGCCAAGGCGACGAATGCGATACGAGTTAGATTTTTCATTGTATTCTTCCATTTTGTATTGGGTTTTTGTTACGTTTCCTCCAATACCAGGATGTTGGCGTTATGTGACAATACAAATCGAAAAAACTTGCGAAACCTTCGAAACGTCGGGAAAACGCTTCATTTCTGCATGGCGAATACTGCCATTTCTTTGCATTCCGGGAAAATTAGTTCTCAAAATCGGTGTGACGAAAAAAGCGGAAGCTCACTCAGCGGATTCAAGAACCATAGTTAACGAGAGTCGGAACCTATCGCCTCCTTCTTCTCTATCATTTCAATCTTCTTCTCTATCATTTCAATCTTGCGCACGGCGGCGTCTTTGGCTTCAGGAACGGCGAAGCCGCGGGCCTTTCTTTTCCAGCCGCCCCTTCTTGGTCTTGAAAGGATTTCGACCTGTCCGTAGACCTTTTCCTGAGTTTCCGAAAGAGCTTTTTGAAACGCATTTGCAAGAGGGTTTTCAACTTCTTCAATAACCGAGTTGGCCACGATTTCGGAAATATCAGTGTACTGACCATCATTGCGAGTAAATAGCAAACGGAACTTGTCCGATTCCTTAATCTTGGGCAAACGACTTACCGAACAGTCAACGAAACTGAACGGCATCTCTCCCTGGTTACCAATCAATTTTCCAATATCGACAGTGTTTCCATCTAACGCGCCGGGCTTGGTCCATTCGACTGCAAATTCAGGTGAAGTATTAACAGTCATAATCGTATTCGAAGTCCCGTCAGAAATATCTCTGAAACGAGCTCCTTTACCGCCATCAAGAAAAATTCCGTTCTCACCTCCATTGCCTCTGATCGTCGTAAAACCACGCTCCACATTTGGGTTCGTAGAAGAATACAAGTCAGGGATCTGCTCCAACAGCTTTTGGTTATGTTCGCTGTCCCAAGGTTCGTCTAAACGAAACGAGTCGAACAAATTATTTTGCTCTACATAAGGCAAAATCCTAACTCTCCAACTCAGCAACGGCTTTCCATTCTCATCAACAATATCGGCAGGAAGATGCCCGTGCGCCGACTCGAAGTTTAGGCAAGCCAAACTGACCTGTCTGAGATTGTTGCGAGTGCCCGACATTGAACGACCATCTTTTTTCAGGACGGGCAGCATGTTGGTAAACCCGACAGCTACAGAGCCCAAGGGGTTGAGCAAAGGTAGAGTGTGCTTAAGTTCGAATTCGACGGCATCATCATTAACTCGAACGGCCAAAGTCATCGGACCCAGCCCATCGACGATTGATCGCAATGGAGGCAATTCAGCATTCTGCGCTAGTGTCATCAGACTCTGACCTGATGCATTATCTGGAAATTGCCGATACACAATCGATTTAAATTCTGACAACGTTCCTCGGACAAACGGGTAAGCGACATAGGCGAGCGTCTTCATATCGACATAACCGGCCGAAATAAGCTGCTCTCCTGGCTTCGCGCCTCCCTCCCGCGCGAATAATTTGGTTAGAGCGTCATTCTCAAACAGCGGCGCGGCCGTAGGTGGAGCCAGGTAAGTTTTCATTGCTTCGGGCGAGAATGAAAAAAACAATCGTTCTCCTGTAACGCACCAACAAGGCTCGATCACAAAATAGCGATCGATAAAGCTAGTCACGTTGTAATCTCCATACTTCCACATTCGGAAAGTCGGCCCGTAGTAGGATCCTTGGGAAATTTGCTTGCGGGCCAAGTCTAACATCTTTGTAGTCACACCTTCCAAAGCCTGCTGATTCTTGATATCGACCGAAAAAACCATACCGCCCAACAGATCGTCGTTTAGCGCCGTGTGCACCGAAAAATTTGAGCCCAGATTGCTGAGGATATCTGCTTGTAAATTGATACCCAGTTCCTTCTTTAATCCCTCTTCCATAAGCTGGAAATCTCGATAGGCGTATTCATCTAACTGCTGCATTCGCCTGAGAGCGAGGCGATACCCCTTTTCTGGGCTTGCACCGCCAATCATCACCGCTTGAGCGTCTGCAGGAATATGAGCGAACTTCGAAAAATCGACGGGCACGCTCGCCTCAGCCCCAAGAGGACGTTGCCCACCATTGACGATCAAGCGATGAAGAACCCCGTCTTCAGTTCGCCCGGTAACCATTTCCACCGTTGAGATATCTTCAAAATTAAACGCTTCAACTTCCTGAGGCATTCCGCCACCCAACTCGACTGCGCCTTCAACATTGAACATGATGTATTCAGTTAGACCCTGCCAAGGTTCCTTGGCTACCACGGTATCGGCGAACCACTTTGGGGCTTTGCCACCTTTAAATCTTGATACCACTCCCTCAACTGATTTGGCTCCCATGCCAACAATAAAATTGCCTTGGCTTGCTCCGAAAACAAGCTCCAACGGGATCCCTTCGAAGTTGACTTCCATAGTTGAAAACGTTGCCCCTTGCACCGTAACCGTTTTACCCGGTTCCCCGAACGGAGAAACGCCTCGCTGAATATGCTGGTAAACGGCATCCGCTTGGTCGCCAGCTCGAATGACGATCGCGGCATCAATATTCGGCATCCCAAATTTTTCAGGAGCTGAGATGTTGATAAAGGCGATACCCGGTTTCGAGTACAACAGCTTCGCCATTTCGGGAGACTGCTTGAGCGATTCCAGTAAAACGAATTTTTCTACCGGCTTCGATGATGCCAACTGTTTCGACCCGATATCGACATACGGGACCATGGCCAAGCCGCCGGCCAGCTTTTCAAACGGCTCTACAAACAACGGATTTGAAAGTAGCTTGTCCGCCGGATTCGCCGAACCTTCTTTTGCTGTAACCCCTGACCAAGCTGCGAAAGCAATACATTCATCAGGGGCAGCATGCATCAACTCCGGTTCCAAGCCAATTGTGGTGGTTGAAAGGCTCAAATGAGAAACGGGTCGGACAAGTTCCGAAGGTCCTTGATAGTTCTCACTAGATCGCTGGGTTGATTGTTCTCCCAAGCAACCTACCAAACAAGCCATTAAGGAAAGCACTACTATTCTTTTGAACATTTCTTATTCACCTTAAAAATTAGATATCCGCCTTTATCTAAGTCGATTCTGACAAAACCGGAATCTCAAATCAACGTTTAGTCTGCTTGCCAGAAAAGATTGGCGACAAAACTGTGCCCGTACTGGATCTTGAGCCATAGAAAAGGCCCTCTCGGTAAACGCCGAGAGGGCCTTGGAAATATATTGAGGTTACTGCTTGGAGCACAACGGCGAGCGAATCAAATCGTCTCGCTTAGCTCATCGCTTGCTCGATCCAAAGTCCTCGGACTCAGGTTCCGCCTTCTCCCATTCGCTTGGATCTTCGATAGGCATCGCAACAGTGCTTTGGCCAACGGGCTATCGGACCCTGCCGTTACCGAAGGGGTTACGATGCGGTCGGTATTGGAGCAACTCAAGGGGGCACGCCCCATGTTGCTGGGTTTAGCTTTGGCGGACAAGTGATCGTCTCGGCACTTCAGTCACCAACGGAAAATTCAAGCGGTGAACCGTTTTGTGTCACGCTAATTGCGCCCGCTTTGAATCGCGACTTTATACACTGCGAATTGTTGTTAGCAAACACGATGCAGATGAACGCTTTTATTAATAGAAAAGACAAGGTGATTTGGGCAAACAATCGAAATTATTGTCGACGTAAATATCTTGGTTCGGGAATGTGCGACCATCGCATCTCGTCGAAGGTGGGTAGCCCCGATTACTTGTCCGAATTCGAACTGG
>CAZDBA010000024.1:27391-38726 GCA_964503615.1 uncultured Pirellulaceae bacterium | reverse complement strand
TTGGCATTTGAGAGCTCTCTGAGTCCTGAAATTTCTGCGGCGAATAACTGGTTCGGGTTCTGGGCGAAGATGTTGTAAAGTATATCGGAAAACAGCCTCAAGTTACGTGAAATCCCACCAAGCGTTCCGCATCGTCGTTCTGATTCGCATTATGATGTATATCCGCGAGCGTTTTTTGAGGCCGGCAGCTGCCTTTTTAGAGCGGTTTTGTATGGGAAAACTCGCGCGACACTTTCTGCCATGCTTTGAATTTTACCGTGCTTATAGGCTGCTACTTTCCCAACAAGCTTTTTACCGCCATCGCAACATCTTCCTGCCGCATCAACGACTCGCCAACCAGGATTGCGTCGACATTCCATGCATGTAGCTGAACGACTTCCTCGTTGGTGAAAATTCCGCTTTCGCTGACGAATAAAATGTCCGAGGGAACCTGCCTGCGGATCGTCGCCGAATGGTTGAGGTCGATTTCGAACGTTTTAAGATCTCTGTTGTTGACGCCGACCAGTTTCGGCTCGCAAGCCAAAACGGCTTCGAGATTGGCGTGGTCATAAAACTCAACCAGCGGAGTCATATTCAATTCGCAAATCAAGTCATGCAGTTGTTTCAGTTCGGTCGGGCTCAAGCACTCGGCGATTAACAGAACTGCATCTGCCCCGGCAACGCGTGCTTCGTAAACTTGGTATTCAGACAAGACGAAATCTTTTCGCAATAGGGGTAAGTCCACCGCATTGCGAATCGCTGTCAGGTATTCCAGTTTGCCTTGGAAAAAGTTCTCATCGGTTAATACGCTGATGCAACTTGCACCGCCCGCCGAGTAGGCTCGAGCGATTTCGACAGGATTGAAATCTGCGCGGATAACCCCTTTGGAAGGGCTGGCTTTTTTAACTTCGGCGATCAGGCTGACTTCGTCACTCGTCAGTGCGGCTGCAAAGTCGCGGACCGGTGGCGCATCAGACACAGCAGCTTGTAGTTCGGCAAGTGGCGTGGTGGCCTTTTCCAATTCGAAGCGTTTGTGAGTAACAATTTTGTCGAGAATACTTGGCATTGTCTGTGGTTGGATATCCGTTTGCTTTCCTGCTAACCGCCCGGGTTGGCAGGGTCTTTTTGGGGGCTGGCTTGAGGCGCATTGACGATGATCGTTCCGGACCAGAACAGCGGATGTTCCGCGGTTATCGGTTTGATCATTTTCTCAGTTTTAAACTTGGGCTCTTTCTCCAAATCGAGAACGATGTTGCCGGCTTGCTGAATCGTTTTGTTCCAAGCAGTGACCGGATCTGCGTCTTTGCTTTGTCGCACAAATTCGCTGGAAAGATCGATTGCACTTTGGCCACTGGTTGACCAACGACTGATTGCGATCGTGCGAACTCCTGCAGCCAACATGCCGGTGGTCATCAGGAACATATCGTTTCCGCCTGTTTTTGATTTCCCGCCACCGCCGTCCGATACGAAACCGGGCAAAATGACCTGATCCACTCCGCGAAACGGTAACGAAATCCAGTCGGCCAGGCTACTGCCGTTTTCGCCTTGATCCATTTGGATCGGTGAGACCGCGTAAGTTCCCAAGGCTCCACCTCGTGTGGGCCGTTCGATCCCGCTCCAAACGATAAACCGGTCGGTGACCGTACTCAGCAGGTTAGACGGAATGGTAACGTGCTGGTCAAAGATCGCAATTCCGGGTAAATCGGCGAGCATTGTTTCGGCGGTCGTTCCTGTTTGACCTTCAACGCCTTTGGAATGCATCTCTCCAGCAAACAGAGCTGATTTAGCGATGCGGTGATAAGGCAGTTCTTCTGTAAAGGCTAATCCCAGCGTAGGCGAGTATCGCAGTTCCAACCGCTCAGCGAGCAGTTGTCGCTCCGCATCTTTTGCATTGGCTTGGAGGACTTCCCAAGGCAGATACCAAGTCGGTCCATCGGGAACGATCACCAGTCGATTGACGCCGTCCCACTTTTGGTTGGCGTCCGGTCCCAGGATCGCGTCGGAGATCGCGTTGGCGGCGTTATGCCATTTTTTCGGATCAACTAAATCGTCCACGTCGACTTGTTTTTCCAGGATCTGTAACTCACGGTTGAGTTTAGCAATCGCGTTACTCAGTCGGCGAGTTGCAACAGCACTAACCAGAGTGATACTGTCTCTGCGATACTCAAATAGATAGTTCGAACTCGAAGTGTTGACGCAAACCAATGCGATTTCGCCTGTGGCCATTCGCTCGGAAATGATACTGGGATCAATCAATGGTGGGAAAGTCATATCGGCAGCTTGTCGGCGCAGTGCTACGCTGGCCAACATCGATTCCTGAGCGCGGCTGATTTTGCTTAAGCTGACAAAAGTATTTAGCTGAGTTTTGGCCTCGGGTGAATCTTCCTCGAGTTTCAGCGGCATTACTGCTAACTGTTTTTCAAAATTGGCCGCTTCTTTGGAAAGCGGTTGATAGGCAGGGAACCGAGTATGAAACTCGCGGCGCTGGGTTTTCATTTCGTTGGTCAGTTGGTTGTCGGGAGCTTCCATCATCCAACGAAACGCGAGCAAGCGACCGCCCATCGGTAGACTGCTGAAGAATCGGTGTCGCTTCCACAACTCGGAGACTTGAATCGCGCGAGCAAAATCTTTTCGCGCCACAATGATTTCGAACCAACGCTCCATAGCTCCAAGATGATCCGAGAGCATGAACGACATTGTTTCCAGTGGATCGGTTTTCCATTCAGCAGCGGTTGGATCTCGCAACAGCGCTCCGTACAGCGTGTCTGCTTGGCGTTCGGTGACCGCACCAGATACGACCAACTGCTCAGCCAAATTCAACTGGTACAGCCAGCGTGAGCCAGTTGCATACCGCTTTATTGCTGCTTCAAGGGATTCTCGGCCGCTTGCATAGTCTCCGTTAATGTATCCCACGACGGCCAGAAGATACTCAGCGCGACCAACTTCGGGGGTAAGTGATACACCGGACCTCGTAAAGCCTCTTTTGAATTGAGCCAACGCTTTGCTGCATAGTTCTGTTTCGCTCATTTCGGCGAAACAGTCGGCCAGTCGAATGGTGGCTACGGCTTCGACCAAATCGGCGCGTTCTCGTGCGCCCCAGGCGATGATCGGTTCTAGCGGTGGGTAGACCGATCTTTGATCGATCAAGTGGACTTGAGCTCCCAACCTGATCGAATCAGCGACTACATCGTATTGGTTAAAGATCGCCCCCGTGTAGGACGCTTCGAGTGCCAGTTTACCTGCCTCAGCATTGTTGCCTGCGATCCGCTGGAGGTCAGCCAGCTCCAAGAGTGCGATCGCTGTTAAAGGGTGGTCCATCGATCCGTTGAACTGTAACGAACTGACCAACCGTTTTTGCGCTGAATCATATTTGCCTGTTGAGGCTTGCGCGATTCCAAACAGGACACCGTTAAAAGCGCCCAGCAGTGTGCCATTGCCTCCAGCGTAACTGGTGAGGCCATCTTGCAAACGAATCGAGAAAGGATCGTACTTGCAAGTTTCGCCTTTTATGAATCGACGACGATGAAGAGCGATCGCCGCACATCGCATGATCTCGGTCACATCGATTGGCCGCAATTCTGCTTCCCGAGCCACGCCGCCCTGAACAATCGCGCGTTCTACTCCGCCTGCTTCACCAAATTGGTAACTCATTGTGTCTGGCATACTGGGGATGATGAACTTGCGTTGCGGATTGCCCCAGGTAATGTTTGCTTTCTGGATAGCGCCCGTATCTTCGGTGATGGCCGGTGGAACTCTTACTCGAGACTGCCAGTCTGCCGCGACATAGTCCAGATAAAGAGCGAGAGCTTGCTCGTACAGTTCCACTGCCTGAGAGTAATTGCCGACTTGAAAATGGCATTCTCCCAACATGGTCATGTAGCAAACGGAGTCCAGGAACCGCTGCCCACCGGCTTGTAGTGCGCCGTTGGAAGCGCGACTGAATATTTTCTCCGCGTCGCGATAGTCTGCCTGATAGTACTCGGCAAATCCGGCGTAGTAAGTCGAGTTGGGAACCGAGCTACGCTGGGCTTGGGCTGATGTTTGGGCAAACAATAAAACAGCGATCACGGTGAGAATTGTGATGGCGCAACGGTTGGTCCCACTGGTGGCTTGGCTCGCTTGCTCGATGCCTGGATCTTTAATTCGCATGTATTCGCCTTTGGCTTTGTAGTATGGAAACACTTGCCCTGAGTCGTTGCCATTCAGATGTTTATTATGCTTGCATTTTGGTTTGATCGTCAGTCTTGACCGTGATGGACGACCCTTCGTTGTAAAAGTGCAAGCATTTATCTTCGCCTTGCTGTTACTTATTTTATCAGAAATCGTGGCTTACTTCCTCTAAAACCCCCAGTATTACGAGTTCAGGCTGTGAATCGTTCGTCAGATTCACACTGGAATGCAGATCTTGGCCAACCTGATTTTTTGTTAAATGCATCAAAGTCCGCCACGGCGCAAGCCGATAACTCTTTTGACGGATATTCACTAATGGTCCTGCGTCGACACGTGGGACGACTTGTCAAAGAGTGAATCCGCAAACGGAGTTGTCACCAATGAAATCCCGAATTCGATCTCGTGTTGTCAGTATGGCCCTTTGCGCTGCTGCTGCGTTAGCGGCTTGTTCAACCACTGGTTGTCAGGTGAGCATTGGAGGTCAAACGCTACCGAGTCCTTATTACATGAGCGACGATATTCAGTTCTTCCCCAAGGGACATGAATTCAAGCTGCAAAACGAAGCAGCCGCTTTGCAAGAAGCTCGCGCGGAAGCCACCGCTAAGCGACGCTAGACATAAGATCAATCAATTCACATCGCAGCAGCCCGCCCGGTCGAACGAGTTCAGCCGGCGGGTTTCTTACGCGCTCAGCTGGAATTTTGCTTGTCACAAAGTTGGGTGTTCAATATCGCTTTAAAGCGAAATCGTATTCTGAATTGAGTAAGCAAGACACGGCCTGATTCAGAAGCCTGCCAGCGTTAAATATCTTACCGGGCGGCCAAAGCCCTTTTCCAATACAAGCCCGAAGCGCGAGCGAGGGTTTTTGAGAGAGTTAGCAACTCGCTTGTCCGTTCTTATCCCTCCTGTTCTTATCCCCCTGCTTGCGCTCGCGGGCTTGTATCAAACGGGTCATTGGAGCGAATCCTGATCGCGCCAACGCTCGCTTTCACACTGGGCCCGTATTACAATGGGGGCCAGTTTTTACACTTTCAAATGCCAAAACCGGTTTTGTCTCATGTTTTCAATTCGCTGCTTGCCGGGAGCAAGTTCTGCTTGGTTTGTGATTTGCTTCGTAGTCGCGGCGTTATCTGTACAGAGCGTTTGGGCACAATCTGATAACAGCTTCTCCGATTTTGCTGCTCAAATCCCCCAAGCCAACACCGAAATATTTGCGGTCAACAACATTTATGGCCACGTGGAAGCGGTGCTCAAAAATAAGGCGCTGCATCGGGTTTTGGAAATAGGTCCTCTCGGGGAATTGGATATCGAATCCGCTCAGGATGTGATTAGTGAGAATCGCGATTACTTTCCTGAGACCGTCGCGATTTCAGCAAGCGAAGAGATCTATCCTGCGTTTCTTGATTTTTTTGGCGCCATCTTGCGAGTCAATATCGGGCAGGAAACTTTTTTTGATGATGACTACGATGAAGCAGAATTTGAATTGCTGCAAACAGAGCTGGCTAAAATACTGGAGAAGTTCGAGGTTCCGGATGTATGTGTTTGGATAAAGTGGTCCGATCCGGAAATGACGGCGGAGCAGTTTGAAAATTTCCGACAGGTGTCAGCCGGTGTCGGGCTGCTGACTGAGCTTAAGTACGAGCGAGACGAGAAAGAATTCAAAATCACGGGTTTGCTTTTGGATGTTGTAGACGAAGACACAATGAGTGATTGGGTCACGTCGATGGGCATGGAAGATCCCGAAGGCGAAATCGTAAACGCGTTGCTGGAGTTGGAGCTCTTTTTCAAAGCCGAGTTGATTGACAACGGGATGCGAGTTTCAATCGGCTCGGACCCAGCTGGAAAGCCCATGTCTAATGCGGAAGAGATGATCGGACTGCGTGACGGTTTGAATGAAATCGGCTATGGACGTTGGAACAGCAAACAGATGAAAAGTGCTGCGAAGATTTTTAACGATGACCTCAACCGTTGGGCCAAAACTGAGTTGGGTAAAGCATCTATCGAAGATGATTACGAAGATTTGTGGGGTTCTTTCCGGACACTTTCCAGCCAGGTGCAGCAGATGTCCAACAATGGTCATATGCGTGTTTGGGCTGAAAAGAATCAAGTTCTGGCCGATATCCGACAGATCGGAATGCCCGAGGTGGATACACTTTTCGGCTCTCCAATTCTTAAAATGATCCCAGCCGATGTGGAAAGCTATGCCCTGAATAACTATCGCTCGTACAGCGATTTTCTTTGGGATTGGGTGGAGTACTATGAAGAGCGTTTAGCCACGATTTCCTTACGTAGCGAACTGCGATCAGAGTTTGAACAGTCCGAAGCACTCGACTCGATTGCACTTTCATACTACGAACATTTTGGGCCAATGCGGATTGCGATTCGCGATGAGTTAAGGGAGATTCCCGCGATACCGTTTGGCGTGGTCATGGATACAAAAGGTGAATTGGAATCACTGCAACTTGATTTTGAGTTGTTGCCCAACGCCTTTGATTTCGAGACTGACAAGTTTGTCCGTATGGCTGTTGTGTCTCAGGTCAGTGATCCCAAGCAGATGGAAAGCAAACTGATCGAGATTTACGAAAAAATCGTTGACGGTTTTTTTTCATTGAGCGATGTGAACGTACCTCAAAACCTGGAAATTGTCCGCAAAGTTGATTTGGGCTCCGGAGTTATGGGAAAGGAATTCCTGCTCGACTGGGTCGATGATGCTGATGTTGAATTGAATATTATGGGGGATCTCCGTCCTCATGTGTTTATCAAAGGTGACTTTGTTGTGTTCTCGACTTCGTTGGAATTCAGTAAAGAAATCATCAGTAGTCAAAAGTCGCTCCGGTTAGAAAAGCCAGACGCAAACAAAACGATTGTCGATTGTGGAAGATTTCGAGGAATCACTGCAGGGAACATGTTTCGAACCTTATTCAAAATGGCGATGGCAACGACTGATGGTCCAGTGGGACCGTTCGACGAAATGCCAGATGTGGCAGCGGAGTTTTGCGGAATCTTGAACCATTGTGACTGGAAATCAGTTCAAGCAGAAAACGTGCGGAACACGCTGTATACTTTTGATTTTCAAGACAAGTAAGCAATATGGACCCGAATCGCCGACAAGATATTTGCGCAACTCGGATCGAAGTTCCGATGTTTGATAGTCGACCTTCTCGATCTGCTTTACAGACGGCGACCGTTTATCACTGTGATTCGCCCGATCATGCCAGCGGATTATTAGGAGGTGAGACAGAGGGATATGCCTACCAGCGCGACGGGCATCCTAATGCGAACATTGTTGGCGAGAAATGCCGACAGCTTCATGGTTCCGAGCGCGCTTGTGTGACAGCGTCAGGCCAAAGTGCAATGACAACCGTGTTGTTGTCGCAATTGAATACCGGTGATCATGTGCTGCTCAGCAACCGTTTGTACGGAGGATCATCCGTTCTGGTTGCTGAAGAGGCGATACGGTTTGGAATCGAGTCCAGTAGTTTTGACTGTTTGGATTTAAGAGTCTTTGAAGACGCGTTTCAAACCAATACGAAATTGGTCGTTGTCGAAACGATCTCCAATCCTACTTTGAGAGTAGCTGACCTAAAGTCGCTTGCAACGATCGCACACGAGCACAATGCGTTGTTAGTGGTGGATAACACCTTTGCGACTCCGATACTGTGTCGACCTTTGGAGTGGGGGGCCGATTTTGTTTTGGAAAGTTTGACCAAGTTTATGAATGGTCACGGTGACGCGATGCTGGGAGCAGTTTGCGGCAAAGAAAAGCATTGGAAACGGGTTCCACAAACTATTGCTCGTTGGGGATTAGCGGCATCCCCTTTTGATTGCTGGATGGCCGAACGCGGATTGGAGACTTTGTTCGTCAGGATGCAGATGGCTGCCAAGACTTGCCAAGCTGTTTTTCAGCGTTTGCAGGCAGAAATTTCACAAGATACCCAAGGCATCGAGCGAATTGACTTTCCGGGAGCCCCCAGCCACCCCGACTACTCTATTACTGTGAAGCAGTTCGCTAATGGCCCTATGGCTGGTACCGAACCGATTTTCGGCAACATGCTGACGTTGCATTTGAGTGGAGGTTGGTCCGCTGCCAGTCGGTTTATCGAGAAATGCAAGTCGATCCCCTACTGCCCGACTCTGGGCGAAACAGTGACCACTTTAAGCCATCCCGCTTCCAGCAGCCACCGAAACCTGAACGAGTCGGAACTCAAGCAATTGGGAATGTCGAGTGGGACGATTCGGGTGTCAGTTGGGCTGGAAAGCCCAGAATTTATCGCGGATGCAATCGCAAAAGCTGCTTTTGCGAAATGACCTATATACGATTCCACGGTGCCCGAGTATGATTTGGGCGCCATTAAACACTACCTTTTACGGAAGATTTATGCCAAAAGAAGAAGCCTACGAAGTAGAGGGCACCGTTGTAAAAGCTCTCGCCAACACTCGTTTTAAAGTCCAACTTGAAACGGGCAACGAAGTCCTCGCGCATGTTGCGGGCCGAATGCGGAAACACTTTATCCGTATTGTCCCGGGTGACAAAGTTCGTGTGGAGCTGTCCCCTTACGATTTGACCAAAGGTCGTATTGTCTATCGTGAACGTTAAACCGTTCGCTTTTCGTCAGTATTTCACCAACGTCCAAGTCTGTTGGCTTTTGCGGGTTTGATCGATTCTACTGACCCTTCTTGATTCTGCTGTCCCTGCTTTTTCTCGCCTCTTAGCGAGAAATGCTTGTATTTAAGCGTTTGTTCAAGCGTTGGGGCGAGGCCAATTGCTCCTTGCAATTTTGGCAATTGACTGCAAATCCAAAACCGTTGTGTATTTGGTTGGGTAAGGATTACAGTTACTCAAAACAAACGGCCCGAGATCAATCTCACGAATTGGGCCAGTTCTGGTCGCGTAATCGTGAATTCTCCCATTAAGATAGTACTTGTGCGGTGGGTTAATTACGTAGACAAGCATAAAATTCTAAAACAAACAAATCTACCAACAAACAAATCTACCTATTGGGAGAAACCATTGAAAACCTTCTCGAAAGCTATGTTGGCGGGCCTGATGATCGCTGTCAGCGTGCTGCCTGGTCTGCAAGCCAAAGCTCAGTCCGATCCGGAGCCCGCCATCGTGATTTGCATGGCGCCTCTTAAAGAGCAGATGAAGGACATTGGATACATTGCCGAAGCCGCTGGATTTGGCCAAATGTCGTTCTTGATCAAAATGCAGATGGAGCAGTTTCTAAAAGGGATCGACACCGAAAATCCCAGCGGAGTGTTGATGTATTTAGGGGAAGATCAAAAAGAGCCTAGAGCGATCGGTTTTCTGCCCATTTCAGACATGGAACAATTCCTCGAAATCGTAGACCAATACGCTAAGGTCGAAGAAGGCGCCGATTTAACGACGATCATCCCGGACTCGGGACCAGAATTGTTGATGAAGGAAGTCAATGGATATGCCTATTTCTCTGATCGCGAAGAGATGTTTGAATTCCTCCCCAATGACCCAGTCGGTTTGGCAGGTGACTTGCCAGAAAATTACAATATTGGCGCAAAGGTTTTTGCTCAGCGGATTCCGGCATCGTTGCGAGAATCCTGGTTGGACGAGATTGAAGATAGTTATGCTAAGTCGATCGAAGAGATGGGAGGCTTGCCTTCGGATGTTCAAGAACAAAACTTCGAAATGCAAATGAAGACGATTCGTAGTTTGATCAACGAAACGGAAGAGATGGTCATCGGTTTGGCCGCAAACAGCACAACAGAAAGCATGTACATCGACCTTCAGATGACAGGTTTGGAAGGTTCTAAAATTGCAAACGAGTCTGCGACTCAAGAAGGAATAGAAGCTTCCAAATTTTCCTCACTGCTGATGGATGAAGCGACCTTTACGGCAAATATTTGCGTTGAAATCAGTGAAGAAGACGCAAAACAGCAACTCGCTATGCTTGGGTCTTTGCGTGATGAGTTAGCTGACGAATTGAACGACAGTGATATGACGGACAAAGAACTGGAAATGGCCGAGAGTATCGCCGATGACATGTTCGAAGTCTTTAAGGACACGGTCGAAGAAGGTCGTATGGATGTGGCCATGGTCGTAAATACTGGCGAAGATCAGACCGATTTTGCAATTGGTTTTCAAGTTTCTGACGCCCGTAAATTAGAAGACGCTGTCAAAGACCTTGCTCGGATGGCAGAGAACGAACCCGGATTTGGCGAAGTTGTTGAATTCAATCTCAACAGTGGCACATTGGAGGGGTTACAACTGCACGAGGTTGTTGTGCAACTTGCGAGTTCACCACCCGAAGTAACCGACTACCTGGGCGACGAGCTAACATTACTGTTAGCCGTTGGAAAAAAGGAAATCTACATTGTTGGCTCTAGTGATGACCCAATGGTCTTGCTGAAAGAAGCTGTGAACCCTAATAACGCCAACGAGAACGAGCAAGTGATGATGCAGTACAACCTGTTTCTGGGCCCGCTTCTTGAGATGTCGTCCGCTATCGAAGGAGATGAAATGACAGAAAAGATGTCAGATTTGCTTGCGGAAACCGGCAAAGACCGCATCCGTTTGGATGCGCAATGGATCAAGAATGGCTTCAAGGGTCGATTTGATATTCAGGACGGAGTGCTGGGCCTAATCGGAGTAAGTATGGAGAACTTTGGCCTGATGGGTGGTGCCGAGTTCTAAGAGACTACGCAATTTCCAACGCTCGTTGGAAAATTTGACTATCAAATGCTGCGAGAGGCGAACATGTTCAGTTTGCCTCTCGCTTTTTTAATGCGATCTTCGTTCGTAGAGGAAGAACTGCGACGCGAAAGGATGACTGATTAAGAACAAGCAATTGTGCCGCAACAAAAAAAATACCGGCTTTCGAAAACGAAAGCCGGCCGCGATAGAATCACGTTAAGCAACCAAAGTTGCCAGGGATATCACACAACACCCTTGCTTCGGAATAAAGTCACAAACCCGAAATCGAGGAGGGTATTCTCAAACAACAGTTTGGGTGAGTGACCGTTTGTTTGGGTCAAGCACCTGTAGCATCTGAAAAGGTATGTTGTACAGGATTCGAAATGACGCCAGGCGCCACCGGTCGTGACTGAATAGGTCTGGGCTGTTGGAACTGCTGAGCCGGCTGGAATTGTGGTTGGAACTGTTGAGCCGGTTGAAACTGCTGCGGTTGTTGGAATTGCTGCGGTTGTTGGAA